>SHWC01000046.1 GCA_009691045.1 Alphaproteobacteria bacterium
AGGTGCCGAGCTCACGCTCAGCGCCAACCCGAGCGCGATCCGCCTGTTCGATGCGAACGGCGTGCTGATCGACAGGGGCGCCGCATAGATTCGATTTTCAATGTTTTTGCACCGAAAGTCGGTTGCGCCGTGTCGGCTGTTTCACCATGATGCGCCCCGCCGCCGGGCGTCAGGCGCCGGCGGGTTAAGGAGGACTTCATGATTCGGCAATTCGGCGTGGCGTTGATCGCTGGAATTCTACTTGCGCCTTCGGGCGATGGCGCTTCGGCGGCTGACAAGCCGCGCGTTAAACTCACCACCAATCATGGTCCGATCGTCATCGAGCTCGAACCCGAACAGGCGCCGATCACGGTCAATAATTTCTTGGGTTATGTTCGCTCGGGCCATTATGACGGGACGGTGTTTCACCGCGTCATCCCGGATTTCATGATTCAAGGCGGCGGATTTGCGGCGGGGCTTAAAGAGAAAGAGACGCAGGATTCAATTAAGAACGAAGCCGATAATGGATTGAAGAATACCGTCGGCACGATCGCCATGGCGCGTACGCCCGACCCGGATTCGGCCTCGTCGCAGTTTTTTATCAACACCAAGGACAATGATTTTCTCAATCATCGGCGCAAGTCGCCCGATGGCTGGGGCTATGCCGTGTTCGGCACGGTGGTTGAAGGCATGGACGTGGTTCGAGAGATCGAAGGCGTCGATACGCACCGCGTCGGCCATTTCGATGATGTGCCGGCGAAAGATGTGGTGATCGAAAAGGCCGAGGCGCTTTAGATTAGGTCTCACCAAACATAAAGCCCAGCAGCACGAAGCGCCGGCCTTTGGTGACATGCAGCGCTTCGTGCAGCAGGCTGCTCGAGAACAAAAGCGCGGTGCCGCTCGGCGGCCGATAAACCTGTCCGCCATATTCGGGGAAGCGCAGGCCGCCGCCCTCGAATTGTTCGCTATTCAAATTGATCGAGAGCGCGAAGCGCCGATGCGCCACGCGCACCTCGCTATTGTCGCGGTGCCCATGCAATTCGCCACCCCGCGCGCCTTCATATTTGGTGATGCGATAGGGTTCGTGGCGCGTGATGTTGTAGGCGAACGCCTTGCGCACCTCGGGCAGGAAGCGTCGCTTTAATCGCTCATTGATGAAGCTCACGGTCTCTGGGTTCATCAGCCAATGGTCGATGCGGTCGTCGCGGCCATATTCGGGGATGCGCATTTTGTAATCTTGCGTCATGCCTTTGTCGCCATGGCCGGGTTCGATATAGACATTGCCTTCGGTCCGAAAGCGCTCGATCAGCGTGGCGCAATCCTCGGTGCTAAAAACGCGTGGCACCATCAAGACCGGCGGCTGGCGCCCCCCTTCGGACGTATGAAAATGGCGCGCTTCGCGCATGATCGCGGCCAGCATGACGTCGACATCCGTGGCTAAATCTGTGCCGAGACAGAGGAGATGTTGGTTCGGGCAGAGGGCGATCACGAAGGGCCGATCCGTCGGAAGGGTCTTCGGGCGAAAGGCGCCCTCGATACGCCGATCGGGATCGAACAAAAACGTGATCGTTGAGTCGTTCGGCGCCGCGCGCGTGGGCGGGCCGGGCCACACGGCATAGAGAAGCGCGCCATGCTTGGTAAGGGCGGCGCGCTTTTCCGCGAGGCGGCGATGGGCGGCGGCCATGGTCTCGCCCGTGCCAAAGAGCAGCACGCGAAAATGGCCGGCACATTCATCGCCGCCGATATCGAGGGGCGCGCCGTCAGGCCCGGTCAAATTGAACGAGGGGACAATGTCGCCGATGGTGAAGCGCGGGACGCGCACCTGAGGCTCTGCCATGAGGCTTCCTACCGCTCCGAACGCCAGCGCCAAAGCTCGGCGGCAAAGCGCGCGCGCACACCGAGATCGAGGAAGGGGCGCGGTGGCAATCGCGCCGGCGTGCCGAGGCTCTCCATATCGCGCAGTAGCGCATTGTCGCGGCCAGTAGCGAGATCGGCCGCAAGCAGGCCGCCGATCGTGCCCTTGGTCACGCCGACCGCGTTTTGGCACACGGCGGCATAGAGATTGGGCGCGATGCGGCCGAAGCCAGGCGCTTGATTGCGCGAGAGACAAACAAAGCCGCGCCAAGTGTGTTCGATCGTGACCTTGGGTAGCATGGGGAAGCGGGCGTGGAGGATGCGCTCATGGTCGGCTCGCACCTTTTGCCATTCACCGTCGGGTCGCGTGAAACGTGGCGCGTAGCAAAAGCGTTGGCGTACCAGAATGCGCCGGTCCGGTGTGTAGCGCATGGTGACGCCAGCCAGCGCATTGGCGGGGGTGAGGCCCCAATCCGCGATGCCGCCCAAGGCCGCGTGCTCGGCATCGTTCAACGGTCGGCTCAAACTGGCATAAGCGGCCATCGGCATCAGGCTTTGGCGAAAGAAGCCGAAAGCCTTGGCCCAGCCATTGACGGTGAGGATCGCCGCCTTCGCGTCGATCGTTCCATGCGGGGTCTCGGCGCGGATCGCACCATTGGTGGCGAACTTAGTGACGGCCGTATGTTCATGCAGTGTGACATTGGCGGGTAGGCTCGCCGCCAGACCGCGCACAAGCGCCGCGGGGTTGACCAGCACACAGCCCGGCGTATGCAGCGCCGAGTGGAAATAATCGGTGCCGAGTTCCTTGGCGAGGGCGGCGCGGTCGAGCCAACGGAACGGCTCGCCCAGCGCCGTCAGTTCCTTGGCGAACGGCTCCAGAACCTCGCGATGACCCTTGATCGAGGAGCAGCCGTGATATTTGCCGCGCCGGCGCCAATCGCACTCGATGCCATGGCGCGTGACCGCGTCTTCCAGCGCAGCAATGGCGGCACGGCTGAGGCGGATATAACGTTGCGAGCCGGCAAGCTCGGCGAAGTCGCCGCCGACATTGTGCGGCAAATCGATGGCGAAGCCTGAATTTCGGCCCGAGGCGCCTTCGCCCACCTCATGGGCATCGATCAGCAAGATACGATCATTGGGCCGGTTCTCGGCCAGCCGCCGCGCCGCCGCGAGCCCGGCAAAGCCGGCGCCGATGACCAACCAATCGGCGCGTTGATCGCCCTTTAGCGGTGGCGCCGGCGCGCGCGCCGGCAGGATCCGGCTCCAGCCATTGGTAGCGTCCTCTTTGGGGAAAAGTCTGATGGCGTGCATCGCTCTATCCTACAAAGCGACAAGGCGCGATGCTAGGCTCGCGACGCTCGAAAAGGGGGATGCCACCATGGACCAACCCGTCACGCGGCCCGGTGGCCGGCGCACCATCCATGCCGAACACCAACATTTGAACTGGGATAATTCACGTAAGCCCGCGCTCACCATCGCGCCGGGTGAAAGTGTCGAGTTCAAGGATATTGATGCCTTGTGCGGCCAGCTCACCAAGAGCTCGACCGCCGCCGCGCTGGCCACGCTCGACTTCGCGCGTGTGAACCCGATCGCCGGGCCGGTCTATGTCGATGGCGCCGAGCCGGGCGATGCGCTGAAAGTGACCTTGCTCGACTTCGCGGGCGTCGGCTGGGCGTGGACCGGCATCGTGCCTGGGTTCGGTTTGTTGGCGGAAGATTTTCCCGAAGCCTCGCTGCACATCTGGTCCTACGACACGAGCTTTAAGCAACCGGCCGCGATGTCGAGCCTCGCGCGCGTGCCTCTGAAGCCGTTTTGCGGCACGGTCGGTGTCGCGCGTGCGGAAGCGGGCAGCCACTCCACCATCCCGCCCTATGAAAGCGGCGGCAATATGGATATTCGCGATCTCGGCATCGGCGTCGCGCTCTATTTGCCGGTGCAAGTGAAGGGCGCGCTGTTCTCGATCGGCGATCCGCATTGTGCCCAAGGCGACGGCGAGGTGTGTGGCACGGCGATTGAATCGATCGCGAGCGTGACCGCGAAAATCGAATTGGTGAAGGGCGAGCGCCTGCGCTTTCCGCGCTTTGAGACGCCGGGCCCGGTGTCGCGTCATCTCGACGCCAAAGGCTATGAGGTGACCACCGGCATCGGCCCCGATTTGATGGAGGCGTCGAAGAATGCGGTACGCGGCATGATCGAGCGGCTCAGCAAATGGCGCGGCCTGGATGCGGCGCACGCCTATATGCTGTGCAGCGTGTGCGCGGATTTACGGATCAGCGAAATCGTCGATCGGCCCAATTGGGTGGTGTCGTGCTATTTGCCGCGCGTCGTATTCGATTAGAGAATGAAAAAACTGGGGGGACGACATGGATTTGATCGTACGCCGGGCTAATTTGCCCGATGGCCGGACGGGGATCGACATCGGCATCAAGGGCGGCAAGATCGCGGCCGTCGAGCCTGCGTTAAAAGCGCAAGGCGCGCGCGAGATCGACGCCACGGGCTGCCTGGTCTCGCCGCCTTTTGTCGACGCACATTTCCATATGGACGCCACGCTCTCGGTCGGCTTCCCGCGCTATAACCGTACCGGCACTTTGCTCGAAGGCATTCAGCTCTGGGGCGAGATGAAGCCCCATATGACGCGCGACTGGTATATAGAGCGTGCGCTTGAATATTGCGATTGGGCGGTTGGGCGCGGCCTGCTCGCGATCAGAAGCCATGTCGATACCACCGATGCGTCGCTGCTCGATGTTGAGGCGCTACTCGACGTGCGCCGCCGCGTGAAGGATTATATCGACCTTCAGCTCGTCGCCTTTCCGCAAGATGGTTATTTGCGCTCGCCGGTTGGCGTGAAGAATTTGGAGCGCGCGCTCGATATGGGCGTCGATGTGGTCGGCGGCATTCCGCATTTCGAGCGCACCATGGCGCAAGGGGCCGAATCCGTGCGCCTCTTATGCGAGATCGCGGCGAAGCGGGGCTTACGCGTCGATCTGCATTGCGATGAAAGCGATGACCCGCATTCGCGCCATATCGAAATCCTGGCGGCGGAAACCGTGCGCCTCGGCCTACAGGGCCGCGTCACCGGCTCGCATCTCACGTCCATGCATTCGATGGATAATTATTATACGAGCAAGCTCATTCCGCTGATCGCGGAGGCAGGCGTCCACGCGGTCGCTAACCCGACCGCGAATATACTTCTGATGGGTCGGCACGACAGCTACCCCAAACGCCGCGGCATGACGCGCGTGCCGGAATTGATGGCGGCGGGCGTCAATGTGTCGTTCGGCCAGGATTCGGCGATGGACCCGTGGGGCCCGCTCAATGGCGGCGATATGTTGGATGTTGCCCATATGGGGGCCCATGTCGGGCAAATGGCTGGGCACGATCAGTTGCAGCTTTGCTTCAAGGCGGTGACCGAGAACCCGGCCCGCGCGCTTGGGCTCGAGGGCTATGGGCTCAATGTCGGTTGCCATGGCGATCTCGTGGTGCTGCAGGCGGATTCGCCGAGCGAGGCGATCCGCAATCGTCCGTCGCGGCTCTTCGTTGTGCGCCGTGGCAAATTGATCGCCGAGGGCCCGCGCATGGATTCACGGCTCAGCCTACCGGGCCGGCCGGCCACGACCGACTTCGCGCGCAAGACCAAGGCACCGGCCGCGCTGAAGCCGCGCTAATCTTTCCTCTCCTTTCGTCATGCCCCGGCTTGACCGGGGCATCCATGTTGACAACGCGCTCGCTTCACGATTCGGCCTTCGCAGCCGAAGCGGCTGCTTCGGCGGAGTAGGCTGGATGGCCCGATCAAGTCGGGCCATGACGACAGAATAAAGAGACGGTATCCCGGTGAAACTAGTCGAGCTTCGGGAATGCTCTGATCGGGTCGCGGCCGTCCCAATCGCGGGCGGCGGTGACGATGTATTCGAACAATTGCTTCTTGATGCCGATCACGCTCGAGAGCTCGACCACCGTGCCGGGGTGCGCCTCGGTCTGGAAATAGGTGAAGGGGCCATATTTCCCGGTCGAGCCTTCATGGCCGACCTCGTAGCCGAGCTTGAGCGCCTTGGCGCGCTCGACATCGAAATTGTCGGTCCAATAGGCGAAATGCTGCAGGCCTTCGTGGCCGGCGTTGAGAAAATCCCGGAACAGTGTGGGGGCGTCATTGCGCTGTTGGATCAGCTCGATCTGCAAGGGCCCGGAATTCGAAAAGGCGACCGAGCAGATCGGCGCGGCGGGCGTGCCTTTGTAGGTAAAGTCGAGCAGCGGGACCGCCTCGTTATAAAACCACGGGCCGACACCGATGACCTCGGACCAATGGCGCATCGCGGCCTGGATGTCCTTCACGACATAGCCATTCTGGCGGATCGCTCCAAAAATACGGCTCATGAAAAGGTCTCCCAGCGGGCGGTTGAGGTGGCGCGTCTTGCCATGAACCGCCCGTTCTGTCCATCGCCGATCGACGCGCGAAACTGCATTTAGGCGGTTGCCAGAACGCCTCTCGCATAAGAAGCTGGCGGCATGACCGAGACACGTTTTCACGCCCCCGAACGCCTCGAAGATGCGATCAGTTTGTTGAGCGCCGATGAGGATGCTCGCCCTCTCGCCGGCGGGCAGACACTCGTTGCCATGTTGAACGCCGATCTTTTGAGCCCGAGCCAGATCATATCGCTCCATCGCATCAAAGCGCTGCAAGGCATTGAGCGGCGGGCAGACGGCTCCTTGCGGATCGGGGCGATGACCACGCACGCGGTGTTGGCGCGAAGCGGTGACTTACGCGGCGCGCATCGCTTGCTCGGCGAAGCGGCGGGGCGGATCGGTCATGAGGCGATCCGCAATCGCGGCACGATTGGCGGCGCGGTCGCGCACGCCGATCCGAGCGCGGATTATCCGCCTGTGCTGGTCGCGCTTGAGGCGGTGATCGAGGCGGTTGGGCCCAAAGGGAAACGCGTGATTCCGGCGGCTGAGTTTTTCCAGGGCTTCCTCACCACGGCGTTGAATTTGGGTGAGATCGTCAGCGCGATCATTCTGCCGCCGAGCCCAGCCGAAGCGTGCACGCATTATGAAAAATTCGCCCGCGTCGAAGGCGATTTCGCCACGCTTTCGGTCGCGGTAGCGCTGTGGGGCGGGGGCGTGCGGATTGCCTTGGGCAGTGTTGGGCCGGTGCCGGTGCGCTCGGCCGAAGCCGAAGCCAAATTGTTTGCGGGCCAATTGAGCGATGGGGCGATCAAAGAGGCGAGTGCCAAATTGGTTGCGGCAAGCGACCCGATTGATGATGTGCGCGGCAGCGCGGACTATCGGCGGCTCTTGATCCCGCGGCTGGTCAAACAGGCGATCCGCACGGCGCAAGCAAAGGATGCCAGATGAGCGAGCGCGTGGCGGTCGACCTCAAGGTGAATGGCACGACGCATCGCGTCTCGGTGCCGGCGATGCGCACACTGATGGCCGTGCTGCGCGATGATCTCGGCCTGACCGGCACCAAGAACGCGTGCGATCAAGGCGTGTGCGGCTCGTGCACTGTGTTGATCGATGGCGCGCCGGCTCGGGCCTGCCTGGCGCTTGCCGTGGCGTTACCCGGCATTGCGATTACGACGGTCGAGGGCTTGGCGCAAGGCGACACGCTCAGCCCGGTGCAACAGGCGTTTCTCGATGCCGGTGCTATTCAATGCGGCTTCTGCATGCCGGGTATGATCATTCAGGCGACTGCCTTGCTCGCCGAAAATAAGAGACCGAGCGAAGACGATATCCGTCACTCCATCTCAGGCAATCTGTGTCGATGCTCGGGCTATACCAAAGTGATTGAAGCGATCAGCCTTGCCGCGTCGAGGCTCACACCATGAATGCCCCCGGCGCTCCGATCGGGTTGAGCCTGCCGCGCCTTGAGGCCGGCGAGAAGGCGATCGGCACTGCGCTCTATACGGGGGACATGGTGCTGCCCGGTATGTTGCATGGCGCCATCGTGCAAAGCCCGCACGCGCATGCGCGCATCCTTGGCTATGACACATCGAAGGCGCTGGCGGTGCCCGGCGTGCGGGCCGTCATCACGGGCGATGATATCGAGTTCCGCTATATGGGCCTCGTGGTGAAGGACGAGACCGCGATCGCCAAGGGCAAGGTTCGTTATATCGGCGAACCGGTCGCGGCGGTCGCGGCGATCGACGCCGAGACCGCGCGCCGCGCCGCGCAATTGATCGAGATCCGCTATCAGCCGCTGCCGGCGGTCACGACCATCGAGGAAGCGCTGCACGATGGCGCACCGATGCTGCACGAGGATTTTGCGAAGTACGCCAAGATCTATGACGCGCCGGTTGGGCGCGGCAATCTTTTGGCGCACTCGATCGCGACGCAGGGCGACCCGGCCAAAGGCTTCGCCATGGCCGATGTCGTGGTTGAGGAAACCTATACGATCGCCGCGCAATATCACGCCTATATGGAGCCCTGCGCGGCGCTCGCCGCGTTCGATCCCTCGGGCAAGGTGACGGTCTGGTCCTCGACCCAGAGTATCTTTCGCACCCAGGCGAATTTGCACGAATGTCTTGGCTTGCCGATGACCAAGATCCGTTGTATCGCGCCGCGTGTCGGCGGCGGCTTCGGCGGCAAGTCCGAGGCGACGGTGGAGCCGATTGCGGTGCTGCTCGCCAAAAAGGGGCGCGCGCCGGTCAGGCTGGTGCTCTCGCGCAATCAAGACATGACGGCCATGCGCACGCGCCATCCGGGGTGGATCAGGCTCAAGACCGGCGCGACCAAGGACGGGCGCTTGGTTGCACGCGACTGCGAGCTGTGGTTCGACGGCGGCGCCTATGCCGATGACAGCCCGGCGGTGATGAATTTCGCGCTCTATTTCGTGCGCGGGCCCTATGAAATTCCGAATGTCCATTGCGAGGGCTATGCGGTTTACACCAACCGCATGCGCGCCGGTGCGTTTCGCGGCTTCGGCAATCCACAAATGACCTTTGCCACCGAATCGCAAATGGACGCGCTCGCCGCCAAGCTCCGCTTGGACCCGATCGAACTGCGGATCAAGAACGCGCTGCCCAATGGTGCCCGCTGGTTCGGCGGGCAGGCGGTGACGGAGAGCACGCTGGTTGAGGCGCTCGAGACCGCGCGAACGCGGGCGGGTTGGGATAAGCCCATGCCGCCGGCGCCGCCCGGCAAGAGGCGGGGGCGGGGGGTTGCCGCCATGGCGCATTCCTCCGCGTTTCTCTCGACCGGCGCCATTGTGCGTTTGCAGAATGACGGCACCATCGCGGTGCAGGTCGGCGCGGTCGATATCGGCCAAGGCTCGGATACCGCGTTGTCGCAAATGGCGGCCTCGGCGTTTCAGCTACCGGTCGAGCAGATCAACCTGGCTACGCCCGATACCGATTCCGCGCCCTATAATTCGGGCACCAATGCGAGCCGGGTTACCTTCATGGTCGGCAAGGCGGTTGGCGAGGCCGCGTTCAAGGCGCGCGATCAAATCATCGAACACGCCGCCGCCATGCTTGGCGTCAAACGCGATGAAGTGTCGCTTGCGCCTGGCGGGCGCGTGGTCGTTACGGGCGGCTCACGGCACAATGCCGAAGTGAGCTTCGCCGATGTCGCCGCGCGCTCGATCTGGGCGGTGGGCGGGCCGGTGATCGGCTCGAGCGCCGTCATGGCGAGCCATGCGATGGACCAGGGGCACACCAAAATGTCGGGCTGGCTCTCCTTCGAGGCAGTTGGGATTTATACGTTCGGTGCGCAGATCGTCGAGGTTGAGATCGATGAGGTGACGGGCGCGGTCGAGGTCACGCGCGCGGTTTGCGTGCACGATGTCGGCCGTGCGATCAATCCGTGCGCGACGGTCGGGCAAATCGAGGGCGGCTTCGCCCAAGGCATGGGCTATGGCCTCTGCGAAGAAATGGTGTTCGAGGACGGGCGGCTCGCGAACCCGTCCTTCATGGATTACAAAATCCCGAGCGCGCTCGAGGTGCCGAAAACCATCGAGTGCGTGCTGATCGAAAAGCCCGAAGCCTCGCACCCGTTCGGCGCGCGCGGCATTGGCGAGCCGCCCCTGGTTGGCGCGGCGGCCGCTATCGCCAATGCCGTCGCCGACGCCATCGGCAAGCCGCTCACGCGCCTGCCGCTCACGCCCGAGCGCGTGCTGCGGGCGCTGCTCGCGCAATAACAGGCGCGCTTATTGCGGCGCGGGTGGAGCGACGCCTTGATCGCCGGGTACGATTTTCATCACGAACGAGGTTGGCGTCTCGCCAACGCCGAACGGCCCCGGGGCCTTGTTCTTGACCGGCGGCAGGGATTGCAAATAGGCGACGATCGCATCGGCGTCCTTGTCGGTGAGTGCGGCCAGCGCGGGCCACGGCATGATCGGTGCCAGAATGCGCCCATCGGGCCTGACACCGGTTTGTAACGCCGTCTTGATTTCCTTGGCGCTCTAATTACCGAGCCCGGTTTCCTTGTCAGGTGTCAAATTGGGTCCGTAGAACACGCCCAGGCCCGGCATCTGAAAACCGACGTCTGAGCCGCCGAGATAGCGCGTCATATCGGGCTTGCCGAAGAAATAACCTTGCGTGTGGCAATCCATGCAGCCGCCCAGATTGACCAAATATTTGCCGCGTTCGACCTTGGCATCGCCGGCCTCGGCCGCGAGCGGCGCAAGACCAATCAGAGCAGCGGCAAGTGCGAGCTTTAGTGCAATGCGCGTCATCGGAACTCCCCCCAAAAGTAAAATGGCGAACGCGAACGCCTTTGTCCGCGCCGCCTTCTGTGTCGATTTCTCGATTACTTGCCCACGATATCGCCCTGCATCGAACCGATCGCGGCGAGTAATTCATTTTTCTCCTTGGCGGCGACGCCAGACTCATCAAGGGCTTTGCCAAGAGCCTCACCCGTGGCGTTGAATTCCGCCTCGTTGATGTTCATGCCCTTGTGCGCGACATCCATCGGCTGACCCTGATATTTGCAGGGACCGCCGCTCGCCTCGCAAATTTGCTGCACGAGCCGAATTTTCAGGCGTGACATATTGGCCTTGGCGAAGCGCTTATTGATGCGGTCATCGGCCGCGACATTGGCGACGAATTTGTCGACCACGCCGGTGATCGCAGAGAGCCCACCGAGCCGCTCATAGAGCGATGCGTTCGACATGTCTTTTTTGGCGGTGCAGGCCGATAGCGCGACGCCGACGATGAGCACGCCAACGATGGCGGCCTTTTTGAATGCAAATGTCATTGATCCAGTCCCCCCTTGGTTACCTTGGGCCAAAACCGGCCCCCTTGTCCTGTTGGAATCTGCCCCAACTATTTTCGGCAACGACAAGAGGCTACGCCGTGCCTATCGCGGTGATAAGCCGATCAACGCCACGCGCCGAGGCCATAGCGCTTGAGCGCCGCGTCGTCGAAATCGAAGCCGAGGCCGGGCGCGGTTGGCACTTGAAGCGCGCCGGCCTTGAATTCGAGCTGGCGATCGATTAGACGCCGGAAGTTCAGCACCTGATCGTCCGGAAATAGTTCAACGAACGTCGCGTTCGGGGTCGCGGCCACCAAATGCACGTGCAGATCGTGGAACCAGTGCGGTGCCACGGTCACGCCATAGGCCGCGGCGAGCGCCGCGATCCGGCGCCATTCGCTGATCCCGCCGCACACCGCGGCGTCAGTCTGGAGAATCTCGGCGGCTTGTTTGTCGAGCAATTCCTTGAAGCGCCAGCGGCCGGTTTCGATCTCGCCGGTCGCGACCGTGATCGGTGTTTGGCTGGCGAGGCGGGCGTGGCTATCGATCTCATCGGGGCTGAACGGCTCCTCGATCCAATAGGGGTCGTAAGGTTCGTAGCGTCGGCAAAAGGCAAGGGCGGTCGGCACATCGCTCCAGGCATTGTTGGCGTCGAGCATCAACAGAACGTCGGGCCCGATCGCGGCGCGCGCGGCTTTGATGCGGGCCTCCTCTTCGGACAGGCTCAAACGCCCGACCTTGATCTTGACCGCCTTGAAGCCTTGGGCGACGCGCCCGGCGCATTCCTCGCCCAACATCGCGGGCGTCTTGCCGTCGAGATAATAGCCGCCGCTCGCATAGACCGGCACGGAGGTGCGCGCCGAAGCGCCCATATAGCGCGCGAGCGAAAGGCCAGCCGCGCGCGCATTGCGATCCCACAGCGCGGTGTCGATTGCCGAGAGCGCGCGCATGACTGAGCCCGCGCGGCCCTGCAAAATCGCGTGCTGATACATCTCGCTCCATAGCCCCTCGGTGCGGTGCGGGTCTTCGCCGATCAGATGGGGCGCGAAGAGTTCGCGTACGGCAAGCGAGGCGAGCTCGCCGCCCGCGCTGCCGACATAACAAAAGCCGATGCCGTGATGGCCGTCATCGGTTTCGACGCGAACCAGCGTATAGAAACGCTCATGCACGGTGCGGCGCGCGAATGAGGTTACTTTGTCGAGCGGCATTTTGGCGGTCAGCGCGACGACGGATTTGATTTTGGTCATGTCGAGACCTCCCCTGGGTCAAGGCCCCACTCTAGGGGTGGGATTTGATCCGCGAAAGCGGCGCCTTAGCCGCTAGGCAAGCAAGGCCATGCTCGGCATACTGACGCCCGCTCGGCCGCTTGGCCTTGAGCGCGATCGAAGAGAGAGGTGAATGTCAAAAAAGGTCTACCCCAACGCCAAAGCGGCGCTCGACGGGCTCTTGAGCGACGGCATGATGATCATGGCGGGCGGCTTTGGGCTGTGCGCCATCCCGGAAAATCTGATTCTCGCGCTGCGCGATTCGGGCGTGAAAAATCTGACCGTGGTCAGCAATAATTGCGGGGTCGATGATTTCGGCCTCGGGATTTTGCTGCAGACCCGTCAGATCAAAAAAATGATCTCATCCTATGTCGGCGAGAATGCGACCTTCGCGAAGCAGTTTCTCGATGGCGAGCTCGAGCTCGAGTTCAATCCGCAAGGCACGCTGGCCGAGCGTTGCCGGGCTGGCGGAGCGGGCATTCCGGCGTTCTTCACCAAGACCGGCGTCGGCACGGTGGTGGCCGAGGGCAAGGAGACGCGCGAGTTTAACGGCGAGGCCTACATTATGGAGACCGCGCTGGTCGCCGAGCTTTCGATCGTCAAAGCCTGGAAGGGCGATAAAAACGGCAATCTGGTCTATCGGCGCACGGCCCGAAATTTCAATCCGCCGATGGCGACCGCGGGCAGAGTGACGATCGCCGAGGTTGAGGAATTGGTCGAGGTCGGTCAGCTTGATCCGAACCACATTCACACGCCCGGCATTTATGTGAACCGCATCATTCAAGGTGCGCGCTATGAAAAGCGCATCGAGCGCCGCACCGTGCGGAAATAGCGTGTGATGCTGCGGGTGTTTTTCAGTTCGTCATTGCCGGGCTTGACCCGGCAATCCAGCCTTTTTTGAGTCTGGATGCCCGGATCAAGTCCGGGCATGACGAAGGTTTTGAATTGACGCGCAGCCTTGCGCGACGGTTGAAGGAGACGGACATGCCTTGGACGCTTGAGCAAATGTGCCGCCTTGCAGCGGCCGAATTGAAAGACGGCTATTATGTGAACCTTGGTATCGGTATGCCGACCGAGGTAGCGAATTACATTCCAGACGGCGTCAGCGTCACGCTGCAAAGCGAGAACGGCATGCTTGGCATGGGGCCGTTCCCAAGCGAAAACGAGGTCGATGCCGATTTGATCAATGCCGGCAAACAGACCATCTCGGAATTGCCCGAATCGGTCTATTTCGACAGCGCGGAATCCTTCGCCATGATCAGAGGCGGCCATATCGATATGTCGATCCTTGGCGCGCTGCAGGTGGCGGGCAATGGCGATCTCGCCAATTGGATGATCCCGGGCAAGATGGTCAAAGGCATGGGCGGCGCGATGGATTTGGTCGCGGGCGTCAAGCGCGTGGTCGTGTTGATGGAGCACAACGCCAAGGACGGCTCGGCCAAATTGGTGAAATCCTGCTCGCTGCCGCTCACCGGCAAGGCCGTGGTCGACCTCGTGATCACCGATCTCGGGGTCTTCGAAATCGACCAAAAGGGCATGAAATTGATCGAAAAGGCGCCCGACATCTCGGTCGATGAGATCAAAAAGCGCACCGAGGCGCCCTTTACCCACTGAATTTGAGGAACGATTTTCGATCCGGCGATTGACTTTCCGGGTAGATCGATTAAATAAATAGTACTAACACCGTCCTATATTCTTGGGCCCCCGATGATCAGAGTAAGCCGAATGGCCGATTACGGCGTCGTGGCGATGAGCCATATCGCCCGCCGGGCCGATGAATTGCACACAGCGGCCTCCGTGGCGCAGGCCACAGGCGTGCCACTTCCTAGTGCGGCGAAGCTTCTCAAACTATTGGCAAAGAACGATATTTTGGCATCGCAGCGCGGCGCCAAAGGGGGCTATGCCTTGCGCCGCGCGCCGGCCGAGATCTCAGTTGCCGAATTGATCGTGGCGGTCGATGGGCCGATCGCGCTGGCCGATTGCCTGGATGGCCCGGCCGGCAATTGCGGGCTGGAGAGCTTCTGCTCGATCCGTAGCCCCTGGCAGAAAGTGACCGACGCCATCCGCGTCGCGCTGGAAGAGGTGTCGCTCGCCCAGATGATCGAGGCGACCGCCTTTGTGCCACCGGCCGGCGAGGCCCCGCGCCCACAGCGGTCGGAAGGGGCGCCCCATGGTTGAGCAACCGACGGCGGAAGCGCGGGCGGCCGAAAACGCCGCGCAGATCGATGCGCTGGTCAATGAAAAATATCGCTATGGCTTCGTCACCGATATCGAATCCGATTTCGCGCCAAAGGGTCTGAACGAAGACATTGTGCGCTTCATCTCGGCCAAGAAGAACGAGCCGCAATGGTTGCTCGATTGGCGCCTCAAGGCCTTTCGGATGTGGCTATCGCTCGGCCCCGAAGAACCGAACTGGGCCAAGATCAGCTATCCGAAGATCAATTATCAGGACGCCTATTATTACGCGGCGCCGAAATCGAGCGGCCCGAAATCGCTCGACGAGGTCGATCCTGAACTGCTGAAGACCTATGAGAAACTCGGCATTCCTTTGGCCGAGCGCGCGGCGTTGGCCGGCATCGCGGTCGATGCGGTGTTCGACAGCGTGTCGGTCGCGACTACGTTCAAGCACAAGCTCGCCGCGATGGGGGTCATTTTCTGCTCGATCTCCGAGGCCGTGCGCGAGCACCCCGAATTGGTACGAAAATATCTCGGCAGCGTCGTGCCCTATGGCGATAATTTTTTTGCGACGTTGAATTCGGCGGTCTTTACCGATGGCTCGTTCGTCTACATCCCCAAGGGCGTGCGTTGCCCGATGGAATTGTCGACCTATTTCCGCATCAACGCCGCCAAAACCGGGCAATTCGAGCGCACATTGATCATCGCCGACGAGGGCTCCCATGTGAGTTATCTCGAAGGCTGCACCGCGCCGATGCGCGATGAAAACCAGCTCCATGCCGCCGTGGTCGAGCTCGTCGCGCTCGACGACGCCGAAATCAAATATTCGACCGTGCAGAATTGGTACCCGGGCGATGCCGAGGGCAAAGGCGGCATTTATAATTTCGTGACCAAGCGGGGCGCGTGTCGCGGCCGAAATTCGAAGATCTCGTGGACCCAGGTCGAGACCGGCTCGGCCATCACCTGGAAATATCCGAGCTGCATATTGCAGGGCGACAATTCGGTCGGCGAATTCTATTCGATCGCGATCACCAACAACCGCCAGCAGGCCGATACCGGCACCAAGATGATCCACATCGGCAAGAACACGTCGAGCCGGATCATCTCCAAGGGCATTTCAGCGGGCCATTCCAGTGCAACTTATCGGGGTCTCGTGCGCGTGCTGCCGGGCGCCGAGGGCGCGCGCAATCACACCCAATGCGATTCGCTGCTGATCGGCGCCAACTCAGCGGCGCACACCGTGCCCTATATCGAATCGCGCAATCCGAGCGCGCATATCGAGCACGAGGCGACCACGTCGAAGATCAGCGAGGACCAGCTGTTTTATTGCCGCAGCCGCGGCATTGGCACGGAAGACGCGGTCGCGCTCATCGTCAACGGCTTTTGCCGCGAAGTGCTCCAAGTTTTGCCGATGGAATTCGCGGTCGAGGCCCAAAAACTAGTCGGCGTCAGCCTCGAAGGCAGCGTCGGCTGAAAATGGCATCAAAGGAGTAGACGCCGGCGGGCACCTTTTTCTTCGTCGTCATGCCCGGACTTGATCCGGGCATCCAGGCTTTTTTTCGGAAGCTGGATTGTAGGGTCAAGCCCGGCAATGACGAAAGAAGAAAATAGCAGCGTCGGCTGAGAGAGAATCGGCTGAGAGAGAAACGGACATGCTCGAAATTAAAAATCTGCACGCGACCGTCGATGGACGCGAAATTTTGAACGGCCTCGATCTCACGATCGGAGCCGGCCAAGTGCACGCCGTCATGGGCCCGAATGGCTCGGGCAAGAGCACGCTCTCTTATGTGCTGGCGGGACGCGAGGGCTATCAGGTGACCGAGGGAAGCGTCAGCTTCGAGGGCCGCGATTTATTGG
>SHWC01000047.1 GCA_009691045.1 Alphaproteobacteria bacterium
AATGTCCGCTTCGGCGAGGGCACGGTTAGCGTGGTGGCGAGGCGCCGGCGTATGGTGCGCTTTGGCAATCTTGGCGCCCAGCTTGGCTATATGAGCGCGGTGCGCTCAGCCATGGCGGCGGCGGGCAACCAGGTGGGCCAGATCATCGGGGTTCCCGGCCTGCCCGGCGCGCAGAGCCAACTCGCAATTCCACTCGCCGTGAAAGACCGGCTGATCGGCGTGCTCGCGGTCGAAAGCGCGACGCCCGATGCCTTCAACGAGCTCGACGAGCTGCTCCTTTCGATCGTCGCCAATCAGGTGGCGGCCGCGCTCGATAATGCGCGGCTGCACCGGGCCGAGACCGAGCGCGCCAAGGCGCTCGATGCGGCGAACCGCGCGCTCTCGCACTTGAATGAAACGCTTGAGGCCCGTGTCAAGGAGCGTACCGAGGCGGTGTCACGCGCGCTTGCCGACGCGGAGCGGCAAAAGGCCCTGCGCGAGAACCTGTTGCAACGCATGGCGCCGCCCGAAGTGATTCCGCTCATGCTTGAGGAGCGTCTGCTCGCCAAGAAACTCACCGCCACCACGATGTTCACCGATCTCGTTGACTTCACGCGCTTCAGCGCGGGCATGGAGCCGGACGAGATCTTTTCGCACCTCAACCACTATTTTGCCATCGCCGGCGAGGTGATCGCGCGCTATCGCGGTCACGTCAACAAGACCAGCGGCGATGGCCTGATGGCGCTGTTCGGCGTGCCGAGCGAGACCAAAACCGCCGCCGCCGCCGCCGCCGCCGCGCTCGATCTCCAGGCCGAGCTGAGCGGCCGCTTTCCCCTCGCCATGCGCATTGGCATCGGCACCGGCACCATCACCGCCGGTCTATTAGGCCCGCGCAACAAAAGCCTCTATGACGTGCTCGGCGAGGCGGTCAATCTCGCGAGCCGCATGGAAGAGATTTCTCCGCCCGGCGGCATCACCGCCGCACCCGCCACCCATGAGCGGATCAGGCTCTATTTCGAGATCGAAGCGCTCGGCGCACAACCGATTAAGGGCTTGCCGCCGCAGCAATGCTATCTGGTCAAGGGCCTGCGCCCGATCGCGACGGACAACCGGCGCCTCGATTCGTCGAGCGCGATGGCCGGCCGGCTCGTCGAGCTGATTGCCGCCGTCGAGGCGCTCAAGGCGAGCGACTTCGAGGTCGTTAATTTCCGCAGCATCCAGGCGCGCGACGTGGCGTTCCATCATAACGAGGCGGTCGCGGCGCTGGCGCTTGGCTTGTTGCGTCATCTGAAGTCGGCTGGCCACGCCGGAACGGATAGGCTCGACGAGACCTTGTTGATTCGACTCGCACTCGTGCACGATTTCGGCAAGTGCCGCGTCGAAAACACGCGCTTGAATAACGCAAGCCCAAGCGCAACCGAGCGCGATGCGCTGCGTCGCGATCTCGAGGCCGCGACGCTTGAATCGCTGTTGCAACTCGGCATGGCCGAGCTTGGCGCGGCATTGTCGCGCCTCTATGTTTTCGAGCGCACGCGCGGCACCGACGGCGATGCCGATCTTTTGACCGAGATCGTCGCGGCGGCGGATATTTATGACGCGCTGACGGCGCCCAAGCTCTACAAGGGCAAGAGCTGGCTCATCCCAGGCGCGCTCGAAGAATTGCTGCGCATGCCTTATTGCGTGGCCAAGCCGCGCCCGGTGTTTCATGCCTTCGCCGAGCTGATGCGCCCGAAAGATACCCAGCTCGCGACCGGAAAGACAAAGCGAGCGGTGATTGATTAGGGTTCGGACCCTTCCGCCCTTTGAGGGGCGAACGGGGTTGTAGGCACCGCGCCGCGTGCTTCGCGATTCCGCCTAAGGCAGTGCGGCGAAATCAAAAACGAATTCGTGCGCGAACAGAATGACGAGATAGGCGATGACCGCGGGCAGAATGCCGCGCATCATCACTCTGCGTAAATCGAGCCTGCCGGCACGCCCCTGCACGAGAGCGACGAACGGATCGAACGAGGTGCGACGCGCGAGCTCAGCCCACGCCGCGGGATCGGTGCGCCGCAAGCGCGCATCGGCCAGCGGCATGTCGACTAGCGCGAAGAGGGCCGTGCCGCCAAACAGAATGAGCGAACCGGCATCGCCATTCGGCAAAATATGCGCGAGCGCCCAGAGCAGCACCGAAATCAGCATCGGATGACGCGCAATCTTCTTGGCCTCGACCGGCGCGGTATAAACTAGAATGAGCAGGCACAACGCAAAGGGCATGACCACGAGCGGGATCAGCCGCGCCCATGACCCGATCTGCCAAAGTTCGGTATGGGGCGCCGGGTGGGCGACGATCAACCAAGCAAACGTCGCCGCCGCCACAAGCGAGAACAGCGAGCGATAGCCGCGGAGCGTCAGCCACCCAACCAAGCGTGGCCGCAAGCCCGGGATCAAGGGCACCAGATGAAGCCCGTAGAATGCCGCGGTTGCGAGCGCCAAGCCCCATAGGGTGTCGATCATTGCGGGTCCGGTATCCCTTTGATGCGGCAGGCCGCCGTCACCGTGTTGCGCAAGAGGCACGCGATCGTCATGGGCCCGACGCCGCCCGGTACCGGCGTGATCAGGCCCGCCACCTTGACCGCCTCATCGAACGCCACATCGCCGACCAATTTCGCTTTGCCATCGCGCTCAATGCGGTTGATGCCGACATCGATCACCGTGGCGCCCGGCTTGATCCAATCGCCGCGCACCATTTCGGCCTTGCCGACCGCGGCGATGACGATATCGGCGCGCCTCACCTCGCCCGGCAAATCGGCGGTGCGCGAATGCGCGATGGTAACCGTACAGCTTTCACCCAGCAGCAACGCCGCCATCGGCTTGCCGACGATGTTGGAGCGCCCGACCACCACCGCGCGCTTGCCCGCGAGATTGCCGAGATGATGTTTCAACATCAGGAGGCACCCCAAGGGCGTGCACGGCACCATGCTGGGTTGGCCGGTGTTCAGACGGCCGACATTGACGACATGAAAGCCATCGACGTCCTTGTCCGGGTCGATCGCGTTGATGATGGCGGCGGAATCGACCTGCTTCGGCAGCGGCAATTGCACCAGAATGCCATGCACCGTGGGATCGTTGTTGAGCGCCTCGACGCGGGCCAGCACCTCGGCCTGCGTGGCGCTTGCCGGCAGACGAAATTCTTCCGACTTCATGCCGGCCTCGAGCGTCGCCTTGCCCTTGTTGCGAACATAGACATGGCTCGCCGGATCATCGCCCACCAGCACGACCGAAAGACCTGGCACCAAGCGATGCTCGGCCTTGAGCCGGGCGACATGGCCGGCGATGTCCTTGCGCAGGCCTTCGGCGAAGGCCTTGCCGTCGATGATGTTGGTCGCGGTCATTCACGCTCCTCGAGCCATGGTTTGAGCCTGAGGTCGAGCATAGCAGGATCGCCTTCGATCCTGACCACGGCGCTTAAAGCCCGCGGAGATTATCCACGATCAATTGCCGGACGAAATGCAGCGCGATGATCAAAATGATCGGCGAGATATCGATGCCGCCGATCGAAGGAATAATCCGTCGGATCGGGCGCAGCACGGGCTCGGTGACCCGATAGAGGAAATTCAAAACCAGATAGACCGCCCGATGGCGAACATTGATGATGTTCAACGCAGTCAACCAGCTGATCAACGCCGAGGCGATAAGCAGATAGATGTAAATCTGAACCACCGTGTCGATGAGCGTAGCAAGCGCGTTCATGGCTTCTCCGAATCGCCGGAAACGGCGCGAATCGCGCGGGAGTATAGCGAATTACCAGGCGGCCACCATCTAGAACCGAAAAAACAGTGCTGTCTCAGTTTGCCCTTCGTCCTTCGAGACGCTCTATCGCCTGATCCTGAGGAGGCCGCAAAGCGGCCGTCTCGAAGGAGGGAGGCGATAGCGCTCCTCAGGATGAGAGCAAACTGGGACAGCACCGACAAAACGCATCGACGCCTGCGCGATGCGGTGCCGATAGGATTTGTTTACCCTGCGGCCCTAGCCTGCGTCTTTCGCGCCGGCCGGGCGGTTCCCTTGACAGTGCGCGGGGACGGCCCACATTATCCCGGCGCGCCGGCCGGTGGCCGGGGCATTCCAGAGGTTTTCGCGTGGGGCAGTAGCTCAGCTGGGAGAGCGCCGCGTTCGCAATGCGGAGGTCAGGGGTTCGATCCCCCTCTGCTCCACCACTTCTCGCCAAAACCATCCGTCTCGACGCTTGCCCAGTGGGGTCAGAGCGCCTTGAGCGCCGCCTCGACCGATTTGTGCGCCGCCGAACCGGGCGGCAATAGGGGCAGCAGGGTCTGCCAATAGCCGCGCGCGGCGTCCTTGTTGGGCGGCATCGCGGTTGCCTCGGCATAGCCGACAAACCAGAGCGCGTCGAGATGCTTGGGGTCGAGCGCGAGCGCGCGTCGATAGAGCGCGATCGATTCCTCGGGCAAGCGTTCGCTGGCGGGCGCCGCGTCGAGAATGGCCCGGGCATAATCGGCCAGCGCGCCGGCATTGTCGGGCGCAAGTTCGGCCACGCGCTTATAAGCGGGCAAGGCCTTGTCGATCTCGCCCAACACGCGATAGGAAACCGAGAGTCGCTTCCAACCGTCCAAATCATTCGGCTCTTGCTCGAGGCGCGCGGCGAGCCCATCAACCATGGAACGGATCATGGCCTGTTGCTCGTCCGGCACCATCTGGGCCGCCTCGGCCATCTCATCCGCGCTTGGGCCTGGCGTGTTTGCCGCTTTTGGTTCAGGCGGCGCTGGCGGCAAAATCTTGGGTTCGACACCGAGCTCCGCGGCAGCCTGCTTCATGAGCGCGACCAAATCATTACGCCAGGGCGCATCGCCCGGCGTCGCGGCGGCTAAGGTTTCCCACAGATCAAGCGCACCTTTCGCGTTCCCCGCTTGCGCCTCGGCGAGACCGACATAATAGAGCGCCGCCGTATCCATCGGATTCTTCTCGCGCACCGCCTCGAACAATTGACGCGCTTCAGGCGTCACTATGCCCTGCGCTTCGAAAATCATCGATTCGGCCAAGGCGGCGACGATCTCCGGTCTGTCGCCCGAGAGCGCCGCGGCGCGCTTCAGCGCGGCGACCGCCTCGCTATGACGATCAAGCGCGATCAACGAGCGGCCGAGCATGACCCAGCCCTCGAGATTGTTGGGCTCGGCTTCGAGTCGCTCCTTTAATTTTGTAATGGCGGCATCGATGCGTTGGCCTTGCCGATCGCCCGCTTGATTGGCTTCGGCGAATGGGCGCGACGGCAGATTGGGCGAACCGATCGAGGCATAAAGCGCAAGCGCCGCGGCGGGCACCAGAAGCCCGAGCGTGCCGAGCGGCGCGATTTGGCGGAACGTCCATCGGCGCGGCGCGAGCTCGGGCTTAGACGCCGGTGCTGCCGGCGCAGGCGTCAATCTCAACATCCGGCGCTGGATTTCGAGCCGCGCGCCCTCGGCCTCGGTCGCGCTGATGAGGCCGTGCACAACATCGCGATCAAGTTCGCGCAATTGGTCGCGATAGACAGTCAAGTCATAGGCATCGCGTGGCGCCGATATGTGCCGCTGACGCACGAACGGCCAAGCGAGAAGCGCAAGCGCGATGAGCGTCATGAGGGCGATGACGAGCCAAAGCATCGGTCTCTGCCCTCAACCCAATGTCCGCTGGCCGACGGCGACACTCGTCATGGACCGTCATCTTTCAACAGCACATCGAGCGCCCGGCGTTCGGCCTCATTCAACGGCGTTGGCGTTGCGGCATTGCGCTTGCGATTGTGCCGATGGAACAAGAGCACCGCAACGCCGCCAATCACGAGCAATACCGGCGGGCCGAACCAAAGCGCATAGGTCGCCGGCTTCACCGGCGGCTCCAGCAGCACGAAATCGCCATAGCGCGCGTGCAAATAATCCAAGACTACCGCGTCGCTATCGCCCGCCGCCACGCGCTCACGCACCAATTGGCGCAAATCATAAGCAAGGTCGGCGTTCGAATCGGCAACCGATTGGCCCTGGCAAACCAGACAGCGAATCTCTTGATTCAGTTTCAACGCGCGCGCTTCGAGCGTGGCGTCCTCAAGCGGCCGATCGACCGCGGCCCACGACGTGACCGGGAGCGCGATCAAGAAAGCCGCGATGAGCGCTGCACGCCAATTCATCGCTCAGCCCTTGAGGCGCGCAATGAGCGGCAGGATCGTCTCATCGAGATCCTTTCGCGTCATCACGCCGACATGCTTGAAGACGATACGCCCGGTCTTGTCGATGATGAACGTTTCCGGCACGCCATAGACGCCGAAATCAATGCCGACGCGACCATTGAGATCGGCGCCTATTTTTCTATAAGGATCGCCGAGTTTCTTGAGCCAGCTCGAGGCGTTTTCCGGCTGGTCCTTGTAATTGAGACCGAAGAGCGGCACCGCATCGGGCTGTTTGGCATAGTCCATCCAAATCGGATGTTCGACCCGGCATGGCCCGCACCACGACGCGAACACATTGAGGAGCGACACCCCGGCCGCCTTGATGTCGGCGTCCGAAAGCCCGGCCTCATAGCCCTCGACCGGCGGCAGGTTGAATGCCGGGAGCGGCTTATCGACCAAGGCCGAGGGCAAATCGCGCGCGTGCTCATTGCTTTGCCGGCCGAGCGTAACAGCCAACACAACCGCGATCACGACAAAGACCAGCACCGGAAGCACGAACCAAAGGCGCTTGACGAGCGAGCGCCGCATATCCGTCGCTGCTTCGCTTGGCTCCGGCAAATCGCTCATGCGTTGCTCGACTCACTTGCCGATACGGCCTGTGTCTTCGCCACCCGGCGCCGGGCCGGCGCGCCGACCCGCAAGCGCCGATCGGAGAGCGAAAAGCCGCCGCCCAGCACCAACATCGAGGCACCGATCCAAATCCATGGCACGAACGGATTGTGATAGAGCCTGACGCCAATACCACCGCTCGCCTCATCGGGGTCGCCCAGCGCGATATAAAAATCGGCAAACCAAGTGGTACGAATGGCGGCCTCGGTGGTCTGCGTTCCCTGCACCGGATAGAAGCGTTTCTCGGGATACATGAGATCGCGAAGTTCGCCATCGCGCTCAAGCCGCATCTCGGCGATCTGCGCGGTGTAGTTCGGCCCCTTCGATTCGCCGATGGTGTTGAGAATCACCGTATAGCCGGCGAGTTCCGCTTGATCGCCCGGCCGCATGACCGCGATCGTTTCGGTACGCCACGCTGTGCCGGCGACACTGCCAACCACCAAGACCGCCATGCCCATATGCGCGAGCGTCGTGCCGAACGCCGAGCGCGGCAGGCCGGCGAGACGCGTTAGGGATTCACGCATCGGCGCCCTGAACAATTTGATGCGATCGGCGAACTCGACCGCGGCGCCTGTGAACAGCCAGGCCGCGATGCCGAGCCCAATCGCCGGGCCGATCGGCCCACCATGCAGCGCATAGACCAAGGCGATCACCGCGGCCAAGGCCACGAAGGCAAGGCGCAAGCGTTGCACCACGCCGGGCCAATCGGCGCGCTTCCACGCGAGCATCGGCCCCGCCGCCGCGACCAACAGCAGAGGCGCCATCAGCGGCACGAAAGTTTTTTCGTAGAAGGGCGGGCCGACCGATACCTTGGCGCCATTGATCGCATCGAGCACGATGGGGTAAAGCTCGCCCACGAACACCGTGGCGCAGCCGACCACCAGCAAGAGATTGTTGAACAACAAGGCGCCCTCGCGCGAGATCGGCTTGAAGGTGCCGCCGGCTTTCAGCGATGGCGCGCGCCACGCATAGAGGGCGAGCGAGCCGCCGCCGACGAAGATAAGGAAGCCGAGAATATAGGCACCACGCGCGGGGTCGCTCGCGAAACTATGCACCGAGGTCAGCACGCCCGAGCGCACCAGGAACGTGCCGAGCAATGACAGCGAAAAGGCGAGGATCGCGAGCAGCACGGTCCAACTTTTGAGGGCGTCGCGTTTTTCTGCCACAAGCGCGGAGTGCAGCAGCGCGGTCGCCATCAACCATGGCATGAAGGACGCGTTCTCGACCGGGTCCCAAAACCAAAAGCCGCCCCAACCGAGTTCGTAATAGGCCCACCAAGAACCCAGCGTGATGCCGGCGGTCAAGGCCATCCACGACACCAGCGTCCACGGCCTGACCCAACGCGCCCAGGCTGGATCGACGCGGCCCTCGATCAACGCGGCGATCGCGAAGGAGAACGGCATCGACAGGCCGACATAGCCGAAATAGAGCAGCGGCGGATGGAAGGCGAGGCCGGGATCTTGCAGAAGCGGATTGAGGTCATTGCCGTTGATCGGCGCCGGGTCGAGCCGCTCGAACGGGTTCGAGGTTCCGATCGAGAACAGCAAGAAGCCCACACTAATCAACCCCTGAATCGACAAGGCGCGCGCTTTCAACGCCGGCGGCAAATTTCTGCCGAACGCCGCGACCGCCAGGCCATAGACGCTCAGGATCCAGACCCAGAGCACCATCGAGCCTTCGTGATTGCCCCAGACCGCGGTGAATTTATAGAGCAGCGGCTTGTCGGAATGGCTGTTCGCCGCGACGTTCATGACCGAGAAATCGGACACGACATAGGCGTACATCAAACAAGCAAACGCCATGGAGATAAAGACGAACTGCCCGATCACGGTCGGGGCCGCGAGTGCCATCAAATTGTCGTTGCGCCGCGCGGCGCCGACCAAGGGCAAAATGCCCTGCGCGATCGCCATCACGAGCGCGAGGATCAGCGCATAATTGCCGAGTTCAGCGCTCACTGGCCCGCCTCGATCTGGCCCTTCCACTGACCCGATTTTTTGAGCGCGTCGGCAACTTCGCGCGGCATGTAATTTTCATCGTGCTTGGCCAACACCTCTTCGGCCTCGAACACGCCATCTGTGCGCATCTTGCCTTCGGCCACCACGCCCTGCCCCTCGCGAAATAAATCGGGCAGCAGGCCCTTGTAATTGACCGTTTGCGCCGTGGTGAGATCGGTCACCCGAAACCGAAATGTCACCCCATCGGTCTCCTTCGCAAGGCTACCTTCCTCGACCAGCCCACCAATGCGAATGCGCTGATCGGGGTTCAACGCTTTTCCTTGCAATTCGGTGGGGCTGAAGAAGAACACGAGATTTTCATCGAACGCCGAAACGATCAACCCGGCCGCGATGCCGAGCGCGGCCATGCCGACAACGACAAAGAGAAGCCGCTTATGCTTCCGTTTCATGAACCGTGTCCTCCGGCCTCAGGGCCTTTCGCGCCATGAGTGCTTTCAAGCGCCCGAAGCGCGCGTTCGCGCGCGCGAAGCACCCTCATGCTGATCACGAGGAGGCCAATCAAAATGAGCGCCGTGGCGCCAAAGGCCGGCCAAACATAAACCGCGTAGCCGCCCATTTCCCAAAAGGACATCGGAGAACTTTAATCATAGGAACGAATAAGGAGCCCCGGCTAGGACTCGGCCGGCTCAGCCGGCGAGCGCAATGTAACAGGTGATCCCAATCGCCGCGAGAGCCCTTGATAGGCAGCGAAACGGTGCATTCTACGCTTTTTTCTGGTTGGCAAATACCTGGGCCGCGACCTCGTCGAGCAATTCCTCGCGCACCGCGCGGAAAATAGCGGCCGCGGCTTCATCGCCCTTGCTCTGATAATGGGTCGCTTCACCCTCAAGCTCGGCCGCAACCTCGCGCACCAGGCGCGACATCGCGCCCTTTGGGTCATAGGCCCCCGGCGCGCCATGCTGGATCGCCTTGCCAAAGCGCTTTTCGAGCTTTTTCTTGAGCGCGGTCGCCAATTCTTGTCGTTGCTCGGGAGCAAGGGCCATGGAAGCCTCCCTGCCAATGCCTCAATTTGCCGATTGGGCGAGGCGCAGATTGCGAATGCGGCGCGCGATGATGTCGCTTCGAACGCGAATCGTCAGCATCAGCACATAATAAGCGATGAAACCGACAAACATCAGAAACAATGGCGCCATCATCGAGGGATCGATCGACGGTCGATCGAGCTTCATGATGGTGGCCGGCTGATGCAGCGTGTTCCACCAATCGACCGAGAAATGGATGATCGGTAAATTGACGACGCCAACCAAGGCCAAAATCGCGGCGGCGCGCGCGCCCTTGGTTGGGTCCTCGAACGCGCTGTGGAGCGCGATATAACCAAGATAGACGAAAAAGAGAATGAGCATCGAGGTGAGCCGCGTATCCCACACCCACCAGGTGCCCCACATCGGCTGACCCCAGAGTGAGCCGGTCAGGAGATTGATGAAGGTGAACGAGGCGCCGACCGGCGCGCTGGCGCGCCCGATCAAATCGGCGAGCGGATGCTTCCAGATCAACGCGGCGGCACCCGCAAGCGCCAGGATGACGTAGATGATCATCGCCAGCGACGCCGCCGGCACGTGCACGAAGATGATCCGATAGGCATCGCCCTGCTGATAATCGGGCGGCGCCACCGCAAGGCCGAGCACGACGCCGGCGATCAGCGTGGTGGCCGCGATGACGGCCGAAAACGGAAAGATCGCCCGCGCGAGCCGCATGAAGCGCGCGGGATTGGCAAACGCATGCAGACCGCGCGCGCGGCGCGGCGCGGCCTTTGTTGCTGCCTCATCAGGCGTCGGTGTCATAAACCCTCTATTCCTGCGACAGCCTAAGCGCCGCCGCCGCCGCGAAGGGCGCGAGCACGAGCGGGACGATCAAACCACCCGCCAAGATTAGCAGATGCGCGCGCTCACTAAATACGTTCAAGCGGCTAGTTTGATTGCATCCGAGACGACCGAAGCCCGCACACGAAAATGAATAATGAACTCGTGCTGTGCACGCCGACAACGGGAAATGCATTATCGGGTCAGTTTGGAGAACGCGAAGCCCGCGCCCACTCCGCCCATTCCCAAGAACGCCAGATCGATCCCGAAGGACTCGGATTCCGAGAACAACGCAAGAATCAACAATGGCGTGCCTATTCCGACAAGCGCGGCCGAAAGCCCGTGGGCCAATCGGTTTGATCGAATAACGCCCGATACCGATCCAATCACAATACCAAGTATTAGAGAAGGTAAAATAAGGTGAACCCATAATAATAACCATATAGGATTTATTATGTATTCAAAAGATTCATAAAATATACAGGAAATACAACCCAATATGAAATATATGAGAATTGTTATTATCGGGCTCACAAACATAAACAAAAAACATGTTTTTATAGAACCATATACCTCCATTAATATTGATAATTTTTTCATCTCTGACATTCCGAATCAGACCGACCGGAACAGCAACATTTCAGTGCACGGGTAGCGTGGCCTTTGTTGCTGCCTCATCAGGCGTCGGTGTCATAAACCCTCTATTCCTGCGACAGCCTGAGCGCCGCCGCCGCCGCGAAGGGCGCGAGCACGAGCGCGACGATCAAACCACCCGCCAAGATTAGCAGATGCGCGCGTTCGCCAAAGCCATAGATCGCACCTTCGACCGCCCCCACGCCAAAGATCAACACCGGCACATAAAGCGGCAGAACGAGCAAGGAGATCAACACCCCGCCACGCCTGAGACCGATCGTCAACGCCGCGCCGATCGAGCCGATCAGCGAAAGGATGGGCGTACCGAGCAAAAGCGAAACGATCAGGATGACAAATCCCTTGGTCGAAAGATTGAGCAGCACCGCCAAAACCGGCGCCGCCAAAACCAGCGGCAGGCCGGTCGTCAACCAATGCGCGATCGCTTTTGCCAGCGCCACGAATTGCAACGGCAGCACGCCGAGCGCGATCTGTTCGAGCGTGCCGTCCTCATGATCGTCGTGAAACATGCGGTCGAGCGACAGCATGGCGGCGAGCAGCGCGCAAACCCAAAGCACGCCCGGCGCGATGCGCTCCAACAGATCGAGCGACGGGCCGACCCCGAGCGGAAACAGCGTGACCGCGATGATGAAAAAAACCACCGAGACCAAACTGCCAATACCGCCGCGAAACGCGAGCCGAAGGTCGCGCCCGATCAGGGCAAGAAAGGGCCTCACCATGTCTCGTCCTCGAAGGATAGCGCGGCACCCGCTCCGTCAATCGCGCGTCGCGCAGCGGTGGGGCGAAATTGCGCCAAATCGAGCCGCGCCGCGCCCGGAAGCGCGAGCGCCGTGTGGGTCGCCACGATCACCAGGCCACCCGCCGCGCGGTGTTCGCCCATCAGGGCCTCAAGCCGCGCGGTCGCGTCGAGATCGAGCATCACGGTCGGCTCGTCCAACAGCCATAGCTTGGCGGGGGAGGCGATTAGCCGCGCCAGCGCAACGCGGCGCTTTTGGCCGGCCGATAAATAACGCCCTGGCGTATCGGCAAGGCCCGCGACCCCGAGCCGTTCGAGCGCTTCATCGGCCAGCGCGACTTCACCCCGTGTCGCGGCAAAGAAACCGAGTGTCTCGCGCGGTGTCATCAATGGCTTCAGCGCATCAAGATGGCCGACATAGTGGAGCTGCGAACAATAGTCATCGACCGCGTCCCTGATCGCAGCGCCATTCCACAACACGCGGCCGCCGGCCGGGCGCAACAAGCCGGCGAGAATGCGAAGGAGGCTTGATTTGCCGGTGCCATTGGGCCCGTGCAGCAAGAGCGCCCCGCCCGCATCGAGCACGAAATCGAGCGCCTGAAACACCGCGCGCCCACCGCGCACACAGCCGAGCGCGCGCGCTTCAAGGCGCGCGGGATGATCAAATTGATGCGGGCTTGCCGCCATGGCATTGCGTCCTACGCGCCACGCGCCTATGAATGCCGGCCGAGTTTATGGGCGCGGCGCGCGCCCGACCATAGTGGCCGGTCAAAGCGACGACAAGGCATCCAAGGCCATGCGATTCTGGCCAAGATTTTCACCAAAGCCCATCGAGCTGCCAAAGCGGAAGCCGATGGTTCGGCCCAAGACCGTGGCCGAAAAAGTGCGCGAATCAGCGGTGCTCGACCTGCGCGCGGGCGGCAAGCGTTTGCGCGCCATGGTGCTGGGCCCTGGCCCGAAACAGGCGCGCACTCTGGTTTTTCTGCATGAGGGGTTTGGTTCGCTCGGGATGTGGCGCGATTTTCCGGCCGAGATCGTGCGCGTAACCGGCTGCAACGCACTCCTTTATGAGCGCCTGGGCCATGGTGGCGCCGACCCGCTCGATGGGCCGCGCCGCCCCGATTATTTGGCGCATGAGGCGCGCACCATATTGCCCGATGTGCTGAGCCATTTCGGCATCGAAAAGGCCACGCTGATCGGCCATTCGGATGGCGGCACGATCGCGCTTCTGTTCGCGGCGCGATTCCCCGAACGGACCGAAGGGGTGATCGCCATTGCAGCACACGCTTATGTCGAGGAAGCGGCGCTTGCCGGCATTCGTAAAACCTTGGCCATCTATGAGACGAACCGCGACTTTCGCGAACGGCTCGAAAAATATCATGGCGACAAAGCCGAACCCCTGATACGGGCCTGGGCAGGCACTTGGCTGTCAGACGCCTTTCGCTCTTGGTCCATCGAGGCCGAGCTCAAGGCCGTGCGGGCCCCCGCCTTGATCATCCAGGGCACGGCCGATGAATACGCCACACCCGACCATGTCGGGCGGATCGCGGCGGCGCTTGGCGGGCCGGTCGAAACGCTCCTGATCGAGGGCGCCGGCCACACGCCCCAGCGCGACGCCCGCGCCCAGGTGATTGAGGCGATCCAGCGCTTCGTCAAGGCTCTGAACCAGCCAACGCCGCCCCAGGGGTGACTTATCGCCCCCTAGCTTCGGTGTTAGGATTCGAATTGAGGCGCGCCGAATGAGCCGCGCAAGCCATGTGAATTTTCCAAGGAGGTCTTTGTGACGACTGTCGGCCAGGACAAATTGAAAACCCGCCGCACGCTCAGCGTGGGCAGCAAGAGCTATGATTATTTCAGCCTCGACGCCGCCGCCCAAGCGGGTCTCGGCGATATATCGCGCCTCCCCTTTTCGCTCAAGGTGCTGCTCGAAAACCTGTTGCGCTGTGAGGATGGCCGCTCGGTCACGGTCGATGACATCAAGGCCGTCGCCACCTGGCTCAAGGACCGCCGCTCCGATCGCGAAATCGCGTATCGCCCCGCCCGCGTTCTGATGCAGGATTTCACTGGTGTTCCCGCCGTGGTCGATTTGGCCGCGATGCGCGCCGCCATGGCCGCGCTCGGTGGCAACCCGACCAAGATCAATCCGCTCTCGCCGGTCGATCTCGTGATCGATCACTCAGTGATGATCGACAAATCCGGCACGCCGACCGCGTTCAAGGAGAATGTCGCGCTTGAGATGGAGCGCAATGGCGAACGCTATGCCTTCCTGCGGTGGGGCCAGACCGCCTTCAAGAATTTCCGCGTCGTGCCGCCGGGCACCGGCATTTGCCATCAGGTCAATCTCGAATATCTGGCGCAAGTGGTGTGGACCGCGGATGTTGCGGGCAAGACCATCGCCTATCCCGACACGTTGGTCGGCACCGACAGCCACACCACCATGATCAACGGCCTCGCCGTGCTCGGCTGGGGCGTTGGCGGCATCGAGGCCGAGGCCGCCATGCTCGGCCAACCGGTATCGATGCTGATTCCTGAAGTGGTCGGCTTCAAAATGACCGGCGGCCTGAAGGAAGGCACCACCGCGACCGACCTCGTGCTGACCGTCACGCAAATGCTGCGCAAAAAAGGCGTGGTCGGCAAGTTCGTCGAGTTCTTTGGGCCCGGCCTCGATCAGCTCTCGCTCGCCGATCGCGCCACCATCGCCAATATGGCGCCCGAATATGGCGCAACCTGCGGCTTCTTTCCGATCGATCGCGAGACCATCAATTTCCTGCGCTTCACCGCGCGCGATGAGGCGCGTGTCGCGCTAGTCGAAGCCTATGCCAAGGCGCAGGGCATGTGGCGCGAGCCCTCGACACCCGATCCGGTGTTCACCGACACGCTCGAGCTCGATATCTCAACCGTCGAGCCCTCCATGGCGGGGCCGAAGCGGCCGCAGGATCGCGTCGTGTTGTCCCAAGCCAAAGAGGCCTTTGCGAAAACATTGGCCGATATGATGGGCGGCGATCAGGCCAAGATGACCAAGGAAATGCCGATCGCAGGGGCCAATTACAGCCTCAAAAATGGCGATGTCGTAATCGCCGCGATTACGAGCTGCACCAACACCTCGAACCCGAGCGTGATGTTGGGCGCGGGCCTCGTGGCCCAAAAGGCCGCCGCCAGGGGCCTCAAGGCCAAGCCTTGGGTCAAGACCTCGCTCGCGCCGGGCTCCAAGGTGGTGACCGATTATTTGAAGCGCGCCGGCCTGCAAGCGCCGCTCGATCAACTGGGCTTTCATCTCACCGGCTATGGCTGCACCACCTGCATCGGCAATTCCGGGCCGCTCGCCGATCCGATCACCGAGGCGATCGAGCAAGGCGGTCTCGTGGTCAATGCCGTGCTCTCGGGCAATCGAAATTTTGAAGGCCGCGTGCACCCGAACGTGAAAGCGAATTGGCTTGCCTCGCCGCCGCTGGTGGTCGCCTACGCGATCGCGGGTTCGCTCAATATCGACATCACCAAGGAGCCGCTCGGCACCGGGTCGGACGGCAAGCCGGTTTATTTGAAAGACATCTGGCCGACCAACAAGGAAGTTCAAGACGCGGTCAAGAGCGCGGTCACGCCCGAAATGTTCCGCACGCAATATGCCGATGTGTT
>SHWC01000048.1 GCA_009691045.1 Alphaproteobacteria bacterium
GATCTGCAATTTCACGCCATCCGCGTGACGCAAGGCGAACACCATGCGGCGTTCGTCGCGGATTAGCACGACCGAGCGTATTTGCGGCGTTGCGGCGAGCGCGCCGGACAGGTATTTGCCGACCTCCGCGTCGCTCGTCACATCGACCGCGCCGCTCTCGAATTGCTTGGCGAGATGGGCAAGTTGATCTTCCGCGGGCTTCAGATATTGCTCAATGCGCGATAGAACCAACTCCATGGTCGAGGTCGATTTATCGCGCAGCAAATCGAAGGTGTTCTGCCTGGCGCTCCATAGCGCCGACCACCAAGACCGCGACGACCGCAAGAAGAACCAATCCGCCGAAACCCAGAAGCAGACCGCGTGAAATTCGAATCTGAAAGCCGGATCGCAAACCTGCCGGAAGGTCCGGCGTTGCTTTTTCACGCGGTTCTGGCGTTTGGGTCATTCCACGCAGTCACTGGGCCTGAGGGGCCAGCCAGCGGCGTCCTTATGACGCAAAGCTGTCGAGCACGTGGCCAGGCGCGCGCTGGTGCGGCACATAGGCGTTGCCATCAAACACCATCCGGCCATTGACCCAAACGCCATGGACGCCGATGGGGTCGCGGATCAAGCGACTTTCGCCACCGGGTAAATCATGGACGCGTTTGAGCGGCCCACGGCCGACTGTTTTCGGGTCGAACAGGAACAAATCGGCGAATGCGCCCTCCTTGAGCACGCCACGGTCGATCAGCCTATAGGCCTTGGCGGGCATCGAGGTCAGGCGGCGGATCGCATCGACCAGGGTGAAGCTTTGCTTCTCGCGCACCCAGCGGCCGAGCAAATGCAAACCGAAGGCCGCGTCGCACATATAACGCAAATGCGCGCCGCCATCCGAAAGCGAAATCACGCCGGCCTCGTTCTTGATCAAGGGCTCGACCGCGTCTTCTTCGCTATTGAGCAGTGTGGCGTTAAACACGGTGTCAAGATCTTCGCTCAGCGCGACATCGAACATAATCTCGGCCGGGTGGCATTTGCGTTCGCGCGCGATCTCATCAAGCGGGCGGCCTTCGAGGCCTCGATTTGTCTCGCTCGCCGCGTAGGCGACCTCAATCTTGTTCCACTCGGCATTGAACAGCCGCCCGCGCTTTTTGACCGCAAGCTCGTCCATGAAGCTCTTCCGAAATGCTGGGTCGCTGAAGGCGCTGCGGAAGGTGTCTTTGGTCGTCGCATCACGGATTGGAGCCCAGGCATCGAGGCCATACATGCAATAGGCGCTGGTGAGCGGAAAATCCATCGATAGCGGCTGGCAATTGGTTTGCGCCCAAATCTCCGCCCCACGACCGCGTGCGCTCACGATCTCGCTCATGATTGTCGTGCAGCGATCGGGAAACATCGCGTTGTGGTTGACCGCGGCGAAGACCATCGGTCGGCCGCTTTCGCGCGCCAGGTTTTCAAGAAATTCGACCGTCGTCCGGGGGCCGACGGTCATCTGAAACACGCCGCGTCCCGCATCCTTCAACGCGCCAACCAGCGTTTGAAACTCTTCGTCGCTCGCGAGGCGCGAGGGCATCGGCACGCCACCGGCGCCATAATGATTGTCGTGCGTGGTGGAGGCGAGGCCGATCGCGCCCGCCTTGATCGCTTCGGCGACCAATCGTTTCATTTGGCCGATTTCGTCCGCGCTTGCCGCGCGGGTCGAACCCGCTTCGCCCATGATCGCAGTGCGTACCGTCGAATGACCGACAAAGGCCGCGACATTTGGGTAGGTGCCCTTGCGGCGTAAGGCCGCCAAATATTCAGCGAAAGTCTCGAAGCTCCATTCAATGCCGGCGCGAAGCGCGTTCAGCTCCATGCCTTCAACCTCGGCGAGGTTGCGTGTGACAATATCGCGACGGGATGGCGGGCAGGGCGCGATCGAGAAACCGCAATTGCCCATCACCACAGTTGTTACACCGAGCGCAGGGGAGGGTGATGCCGTCGCGTCCCAGGTCAGCTGCGCGTCATAATGGGTGTGCAGATCGATGATGCCGGGCGCCAGCACGAGGCCCGTTGCATCGACGGTTTGGCGGGCGGCTTCCTTGATTGATCCGATGGCGGCGATGCGCTCACCCGAGATCGCGATATCCGCCCGAAGGAGTTTGTTGCCGAGTCCGTCGGCGAGATCGGCGCCCTTTATCAAAAGATCGTACACTGTGCTTGCTCCCGCTCGCCCGAGGATCGGTCAATTCGCGAGGAGAGCCTAGCGCGTCGGTCGGCGCTTCGCTAGCGGTCGGCCACTCTTTTGATGTTGTCGGCTTCGTTGATGATGTCCTGCGCGCGAACCGCTTGCGGCGTGCCTGGCGGCAGGCCTTTTAGCGCTTTTTCGGCATGGAAGCGGGCTTCCGGCCCCCGGCCATTCAGGATCGCCCGTTCGGCAAAGGCCAGCGAGGATTCAGGGAAATCGCCATTGCGCCCCAAGGCAACGCCCAGGAAATGCCAATGCGGCGCGTAAGTCGGCTCGCCAGCGACCGCGACCCGCAGATTCTCGATCGCCAACGGCAGCGCGTTCTTTTCGCCTGATTCAATCAACACGCGACCAAGCTCGGCGCGCAATAAGGCTGTGCGTGGTGCCAGCTCAGCCGCGCGACGATAGGGGGCGACCGCCGCTTTGAGCTCGCCACGCTCGAATAGAATCTGGCCTTTGAGTTCTTGGAAATAAGGGTCATCCGGTTGTTCGGCGATCAGGCTCTCGGTCTCGGCCAAGGCCTTCGGCAGATCGGCATTCCGGTGATAGGCAACGGCACGGGCATAACGTGCGGGGATCGACTTATCGGTCGCTGGGTAGAGTTTGAAAACCCGCTCCGGCGTTTCAAGAAAGCCGATCAGTTTGGCCACCATGCGCCCATGCGCCTGAAGGCGTGCGGGAGGGTCCTGCACACCGGAAAATTTCGAGCCCTCGACATGGTATTCGACAAAACGCATGCGTTCTCGGGTGAGAGGGTGCGTGCGTTGATAGGGGCTTTGGCGTTGGGACGAAAGCACGTCGAGATCCGAGAGCTTGCCAAAGAGTTTCAACAGGCCGTGCGCCGATTGGCCGGTTTGATCGAGATAGCGCACGCCGGCTTGATCGGCCGCGCTTTCCTGCGATTGGCTGTAGCGTAGGAGGCTGTTTTGCGCCATCTCGGCGCCGCCCTGATAGATCACCGCGCCGGCTAAGCCGCCGCCGGCGGCGGCCACGGCCGTACCGAGCACCATCGCAAGGATCGCCTCGGCGGTGGCGTTCTCCATCGCCTCCTTGCGCCGGATCAGATGGCCGCCCTCGATATGGCCGATTTCGTGGGCGATCACGCCGATCACCTCGTTTGGCGTCTCGCTTGCTTCGAGGAGTCCGGTGTTGATAAAAAGGTTGAGACCACCCGCGACAAAGGCGTTCAGGCGGGGATCATTAACCAAATGGATCTTGACGGCCTCGGCGTCGAGCCCGGCCGCCGCAAACAGAGGCTGCGCATAAGATCCGATCGTGTGCTCGATCTCCGCATCCCGAATCAGCGAAAGTCGGCCTTCGGCGTGTGCCGGGGCAAGGCCGGCCAACCCAATGAAAACCGAAACACACAGTGCGATGATGAAACGAAGGACGGGTGCCATGAAGGTGATCATTGCCAAGATAGGTAGGTGGCCCAAGGCCGCGCGTCAATCGACGCTGCGCGCGGTCCTGGGCTTTATCGTTTTGGCGCTCGTGACGGCCTGTGATTTTTCAGGGCGTGAGGGGGTGCCGGCGCCCCGCGTGGTCGTTCCGAACGAGGCGAAAGGCTTCGTTGGCGGGGCCGTGGCCGATGAGCCGCACGCCGTTCTGGTCGCGCGTGATGTGCTGGCGGTCGGCGGCACGGCGGCCGATGCGGCCGTCGCGCTCTATTTCACGCTCGCCGTCACCTATCCCATCAATGCGGGCCTCGGCGGGGGCGGGTCCTGCCTGGTTTATAAACCGGGCAAGGAGTTCGGCACAGACGTCACTGAAGTGCTCGAATTTGCCTCGGTTGCCTCGAAGCTCAAGCCGCGCGCCGGCGGGCAGGCGAGTGCCCTGCCGACGGCGGTACGCGGCATGGCGGCGCTGCATGCGCGTTATGGGGCCGTGCGGTGGGGCAATTTATTGGCGCCCTCCGAGCAGATGGCGCGGTTGGGCTTTGAGGTATCACGCGCCCTCGTTCAAGACCTCAATCGGAATTCCGGCGCCTCGGATGATGAGGCCGCACGCGGCATGTTCGCGGGTCGCAGCGGTAAACCACTGGCTGAAGGCGACCGCTTGATAATGCTCGATCTAGCCGGCGTCATCGCGCAATTGCGGCTAAAAGGTGCGGGTGATTTTTATGTCGGCGGCTTGGCGCAGCGCCTGGTCGCATCGGTTGAAGCGATCGGCGGCACGCTCTCGCTCGATGAATTGCGTGCGGTAACGCCAAACTGGCGACCGACGGCCAGTTTTACGATCGGCAAGGACGTGCTTCATACCGCGCCGAATGAGAATGGATTGAGCGCCTTGCGACTCTTTGCCGTTCTCGCCGATAAGGATCGCTATACGAGCGCGCCGCTGGATGAGCGGCCACACCTCATGGCCGAGGCATCGCAGCGAGCGCGAAGCGCAAAAGGCGCTATGATCGATCCAACAAAGATCGCCGCGTTGATGAGCGGCTATAGCCCGGCGCGACACGCGTCACTCGCTGAAAAAAGTACCGCCGCACCTGTTGCGGACCAGGTTGGGACGAGTTTCGCGGTGGTCGATCGGGCCGGCATGGCGGTGGCGTGCACCGTGACGCTCAATCGGAGATTTGGGACCGGTCGCGTCGCGCCCGGTCTTGGCCTCTTGCTTGCGGCCACATCAGGCGATTCCGATCCGGCGGCCTTTTTCGTGCCGGCCCTATTGGTCAATCACAACACCCATCAAGTGTTATTGGCCGCAGCGGCCTCAAGCGGTGCGGTTGGCTCGAGCGCGCTGGCGACGGTGCTCCGCGGTTTGTTGATCGAGCAGCAAGCGCTTCCGGCGGCTTTGGCCGCGCCACGCATCCACAATAGCGGCGTGCCGGACCTGACCGCGATCGAACCAGGCTTGGCCGGAAGCGGGGCCAAAGCCCTTGAAGCGCGCGGCCATCACGTGAATGAGGGGACAGTCCTCGGCCAGGTCAGCGCGATTGCTTGCCTTGGCGGCCTGCCGCGTTCGCCTGAAACCTGTGCGTTCGCCAGCGATCCGCGCGGTTTCGGACTCGGCGTCGGCGGCGTGTTTTGAGCCTGAAAGCAACATCATGAAAATTTCGAAACGCGCCGACATTCCGCCCTTCTTCGCGATGGAAGTTTTGCGGGCCGCGAATGAACGCGCGGCCCAAGGCGAGGTGGTCATGCACCTCGAAGCCGGCGAGCCCGGCTCAGGTCCGCCCCGCAAGGTCATCGAGGCGGCTCACCGCGCGCTCGATTCCGCGCATCTCGGCTATACGGAATCGCTCGGCATGCCGGCATTGCGCCAGCGCATCGCGCAGCACTATGCGGATTATTACGGCGCCAAGATTCCCGTCGAGCGGATCATGATAACAACGGGGTCATCGGGCGGCTTTATTTTGTCGTTCATCGCGGCCTTCGATGTGGGCGATCGAATCGCGCTGGTCGACCCGAGTTACCCGGCCTATCGCAATATGTGCGAGGCGCTCGGTATCGAAATCGTGCGCATTCCGGCTGGACTCGAACATCGCTATCAACCAACTGTCGAGTTACTTGAGGCATCACCCTCGCGGCCTGATGGCTTGATCATCGCGAGCCCGTCAAATCCGACCGGTACGGTGATCGAGCGCGCGCGCCTCGAAGCCGTCATGCGCTATTGCGAGATGAACAAGATCCGCGTCATTTCGGACGAAATTTATCACGGCATCACCTATGGCGAACGCGCGGAAACGGCCCTGAAATTTTCCGACCACGCCATCGTGACCAACGGGTTCTCGAAATATTACGCGATGACGGGTTGGCGGCTCGGCTGGATGGTGGTGCCAGAGGATTTGGTTCGCCCGATCGAGCGATTGGCGCAGAACTTTTTTATCTCGCCCCCGGCGATCGCCCAATATGGCGCGCTCGCCGCCTTCGATTGCGTCGCGGAACTCGATGCGAACGTTGCGCGTTATGGCCGCAATCGGGCGATGCTGATCAAAGCATTGGGCGAGGCTGGCTTTGGCGATCTCGCGCCGTGCGATGGCGCGTTTTATCTCTATGCCGATGTCTTGCGGCTAACCAATGACAGCGAGGCGTTTTGTAAGCGAATGCTGAGCGAGGTGGGGATCGCGGCGACGCCCGGCATTGATTTCGACCGGGAACGCGGTCGGCGCTTCGTGCGCTTTTCATTCGCCGGGCCAGGCGAGCAGATCGAAGCCGCGTGCGGGGCGCTAAAAAAATGGCTTGGCGCGTCCGGTTGAGGACGCGCCAAGCCACGTTTATTGTGTTTTAGCGCCCGTTCAAGACGCGTTGCCACCAGCCACGACGGCTGGAACCCGACGGTCCTTCGGATGGCGGCGGTTCGTCATCGGATGGGCGATTCGAAGTTCGTGAGGGCGCGCTGTCTTCCATTTCATCGCTGGTCGATCGGCGCGGCGTTTCGACGTTGTGCGTGGCATGGGCCATCGGGGCCTCGTCATGCGGGGGTTCGAATTGCCGACCCGATTCGATCCGCTTCTCGGTGGCGTAGGTGGGTTGCTCCGGTACATGGCTTGGGCCATTGGCCGTGCCACTGTCGATCGGCCGACGGTGTTCGCCACCCTCCGTTCCCTCGCCATTACCGCGCCGGCCACGCCGCCGCCGTCGCCGAGGGCGATCACGTTGTGGCTGGGCGGCTTCGCCTGTGGCGGCGACTTCGCTCACATTGACCGCGATTGGCTCGCCGCGGTCCTCGACTGGTTGCACGGCACCGGGCTCGCTTTCGGCTTGCGGCACGACGCCACCACGGCCCTGACGACGTCGGCCACCACGACGGCCACGGCGCCTGCGCCGCGCGGCTTGGGCTTCTTCCTCACTACCGGGGACTGCTGGCGCGGCATTGTTGCGGTCAAGCGGCTCGGCTTCATCACCGGGACCCAGATCGTCGGCCTGACGCTCGGGCGCCTCAAAGGGTTCGGCTTCCATCGCGGCCGGACGTTCCGGGCGGTATTCGTCGTGGCGCGGTCCGGCATGTTCACGGCCTTCAAAGCCGTGACCACGCTTACGCCGCCGCCGGCGGCTGTGCTCGCGTTGTCCTTCCGTTTCGGCGCCAGCGGCCTCCGGTTCACGGTCTTCCGAGATTTCCGTCTCGGGGCTTTCGTCCTCGATGGGAATATCGTCCTCGATCGGGGGCATGGGCGTCAGGTCGGGGGTCACCGCGTGGATCGTGCGCAGTTCGGGCGGCGGTCCTTCGCCACGGGCGCGTACGCGCTCAATCTCGATGCCGGGCGGTACCAAGGTGTTGTCTTCGGCGAAGCTGGTCAAAAAGGTATAGCGCGCCTCGATCGCGGCAAGGGCGTGGCGCTTGTGATTAAGAACATACATCGCCACGCGGCTGGGCACGCGGACTCGAATCTCAGACGCCCGATCGCGCATGCCTTCCTCTTCGATCGCGCGAAGAACGTGCAGCGCGGCTGATTCGGTCGAGCGCAACATGCCGGTGCCACCACAGGCCGTGCAGCTTTCCATGCTTGCTTCGGCAAGGCTTGGCCGCAGACGTTGGCGCGACATTTCGAGCAGTCCGAACGCGCTGATCCGCCCCACCTGAATGCGCGCGCGATCGGATTTGAGGGCTTCCTTCAGCCGACGCTCGACCGTCCGTTGATTGCGACTCTCGTTCATATCGATGAAATCGATGACGATAAGCCCGGCCAGATCACGCAACCGCAATTGGCGCGCCACTTCATCGGCCGCCTCCATATTGGTGCGGTACGCGGTTTCCTCGATATTGCGTTCCTTGGTCGCGCGCCCGGAATTGACGTCAATCGCGACCAGCGCTTCGGTTTGGTTCATCACCATGTAGCCGCCCGAGCGGAGCTGCACTTGCGGGCTATACATTGAATCGAGCTGGCTCTCGATTTGATGGCGGACGAAGAGCGGTACGCGATCGCGGTAGGGTTGAACCTTCGCGGTGTGGCTCGGGATCAGCGTGCGCATGAAGTCCTTGGCGACGCGGTAGCCCTCTTCGCCTTCAACCAGGATTTCTTCGATCTCCTTGGTATAGAGATCGCGGATCGAGCGGCGGATCAAATCGGCCTCGCCATAGATCAGACAGGGCGCGCTCGATTGCAGCGTCAGATCGCGAATGCTCTCCCACTGGCGAATCAGATATTCGAAATCCCGTTTGATTTCGGCCTTTGTCCGATTCATGCCGGCGGTGCGCACGATCAGGCCCATGCGACCCGGCACCTCAAGCTCGCTGGTGATCGATTTGAGCCGGCGGCGATCCTCGGCGTTGACGATCTTGCGCGAAATGCCACCGCCGCGGATCGCGTTCGGCATCAGCACGCAATAACGCCCGGCGAGCGACAAATAGGTCGTTAACGCCGCGCCCTTGGTGCCGCGCTCTTCCTTGACCACCTGCACCAGCATGATCTGGCGCTTCTTGATGACCTCTTGGATCTTGTAACGGCGCGAGAGCAGGGAACGGCTGACATGGGCCCGCTTGCGCTCCGCATCGTCGATCTCATCGCCGCCAACTTCCTCGACCCCGCCATGGCCGTTTTCACGGGGGCCGGTCTCTTGGCTGCTCGGTGGCTGCGCCGGTTCCGCCTGGTCGCTCGGATAGGCTGGCTGAGCCTCGATCGGTTCATCGAACCCCTGTGCCTCGGTCGGCGGCAATAGTCCTTCGGCGGGCTCGCCCTCCAAGGGCAAAGGCGGCTCAAATTCGGGGACGCCTAGATCGTCGTCCTCGGGGGCGCGCGCTAGCAGGGGCGGTGGGGCCGCATCGAGGTTGCTCCATGAGTCCGGATCGGCGCCGTCCTCATCCGAAGCCGGTCGTGCGGCCGGTGCCTCCCATGAATCGGTCGATGCATCCAGGGGCGATAGCTCAGGAATCCCGACGTCTTCGGGCGCCGGCACGTCATAGGCCGATCCTTCGGTATCGTTCTCAGGAGCGGGCTCGGGGGCGAAATCTCCGGCCGAGGCGGCCTTGGCCCTTTCAGCCTCAGCGTCTTCATTGGCTTCGGCCTGCTCGGCCGCGGCCTCTTGCTCACGGAAGAGCGCCTCGCGGTCGGCGAGCGGGATTTGATAATAGTCGGGATGGATTTCGCTGAACGGCAGGAAGCCGTGCCGATTACCGCCATATTCGACGAACGCCGCCTGAAGCGACGGCTCTACCCGTATAACCTTAGCGAGATAGATGTTTCCTTTGAGCTGCTTACGGGTCGATGTTTCGAAATCAAATTCGTCTAGACGGGTGCCGGTCGCCACAACCACGCGCGTCTCTTCGGCGTGGCTGCTGTCGATCAACATTCTCTTGATTGCCATATTTCTTTGTCCTGCGGGCACTTGCGGCCCCGCCAAATGACGGCGAAGCAGGCTTTGGCCCGGCGTTTTGGTCAGATGAATCCGACGTGCGCGGGCGCCACCCATCGAACACGGCAGCGCGGAGTGGCTGCCAGGAGGGGAGGAACCGTGCGACGATTGACGACATCAATTGCTGATGGCCCGATGTGGGGTCTGTGTGTGGCACGCAGCGGCGAGACCTATCGACCTCGCCAGCCCCGCACGGCCCCCGGAATAGCCACATCGGCTCTCCCTTGACGGGCCGCTCGCGCAGCGACAATAACGCCGCGGCGGTCGTGCGCTCATCATCATAGGGTGTCCGGTCGCCCGGTACAATCCGAATTCCCTAGGGGTGCCGACAGGCCCGGGTTACGCACACCCGTTGAAGCCGACCCCGCAAAAGGGGAAACTGGCGCAACGTGAGACTCGGCAGGAGCAAGCTTTGGCGGTCGTTCGGTTTTTAGTCGGTGGTACCGCGTTTTTGCTGCTTGTTCTGAGCTGGTCCACGGCCGATAGCGTCCGCGCCGAGGCTTTGCGCGTCACCAAGATTAGCGTCGAGACGGTGGATGACGCGACCCGGGTTATTGTGGAAACCGCGGTACCGCTCGAGGTCGAGCTGTTCACGCTTGGTTCACCCGATCGCCTGGTGGTCGATTTTCCCGTGGTCGAATGGCCGGATGGGGCTACCATCCGCCTGCCTGAAAATGGTCTGGTCAGCGATTTGCGATTTGGCCGCTTCGACCGCGAGACCTCGCGCCTGGTCATGGAATTGCGTCGGCCTTCTGAACTGATCGCGAGCGATGCAGGGGCCTCGGAGGCGGGGAAGCCCTATCGGCTTCAATTCGATTTGCGGGCGGCCGAAGGGGGGCACGCCCCGCGGGGCAAAATGACTGTTGGGGCCGGCAATACGCGGGCGAAAACGGCGCTCGTCCTGCCCGATGGTCGTGCCCCTGTCGCGGCGCTCGGAACAACAAGCGAAGGGTTGGAGAAAGCCTTAGCGGCGCTCGGACCATTGCCAAAGAGCTCCAGCCAAAAGCTTGTCATCGCGATCGATGCCGGCCATGGCGGCATCGATCCCGGCGCGATTAGCACGCGCGGCACCACGGAGAAGACCCTCACATTGGCCGCCGCGCGCGAATTGAAACGCCAACTCGAGGCCTCGGGGCGTTATAGCGTGGTCATGACACGCACCGCCGATCTCTTTGTGCCACTCCGCGAGCGAGTCGAAATCGCTCGTGCCGCTGGCGCTCGCCTGTTCGTTTCACTTCATGCCGACACACATGACAGCCCGACCTTGCGCGGGGCGTCGATCTACACGCTCTCTGAAACTGCCTCCGACGCCGAAACCGAAGCCTTTGCCCGTCGGGAAAACAATTCGGATGTGGTCGCGGGCGTCGCGTTGGCTGAGGAGTATGACGCGGAAGTTGCACAAATTCTTTACTCGTTGGTGCAACAATCGACCATGAACTGCTCGGCGGTGTTTGCCTCCACTCTGGTCGATGAAATCTCCCGACATTCGCCCATGATTCCCAAGGCGCACCGCTTTGCCGGTTTTCGTGTTCTCAAGGCACCCGACGTGCCCTCGGTTTTGATCGAGCTGGGCTATTTGTCGAACCGAGAAGATGAGCGGCTCCTAGGCAATGCGAAGCATCGCACCAAAATGATGCGAGCCGTCGTGCAGGCGATCTCGCAATATTTCGATGGGCGAACTTGTTGACTTGCCACAGTGCAACCACATTTCTCAGCCGAGAATGCTGTTCACTAGTCCACCTCGTCGCGAGTGCGCCGACGTATCGGCCTCAATGATCAGCGGACCATGAAACGCGCCCTCATCTACTTTGCTTCTCTTTTGCTCGTTCTCGTCGTCATCGTCGTTGGTGGTGGCGCATTGGCGTTCTATTATTATGGGCGCGATCTGCCGGACCACAAACAACTCGCCGCCTATGACCCGCCAGTGGTCACGCGGCTTCATGCAGACGATGGTCGGCTACTTGCCGAATATGCGATCGAGAAGCGCGTCTTCGTTCCCCTGACGGCGATCCCCAAATTGGTGATCGCGGCCTTTCTCTCGGCCGAAGACAAAAACTTCTATGAACATTTCGGGGTTGACCCAATCAGCGTCGGCTCGGCCTTGGTCAAAAATCTGTCGAACATGGGCGGTGACAAACGCATGGTTGGCGCGTCGACCATCACCCAACAGGTCGCGAAGAATTTTCTGCTGACGCCGGAGGTGAGCTTCGCGCGCAAGATCAAGGAAGCGCTGCTCGCCATTCGCATCGAGCAGGCTTATACGAAGGACCGTGTTCTCGAACTCTATTTGAACCAAATTTATCTCGGCGACGGCTCTTATGGCGTCGCCGCGGCGGCGCTCGATTATTTCAACAAGTCGCTCGACGAACTAACGGTCGGCGAGGCGGCCTATCTGGCCGCACTGCCCAAGGCGCCCAATAATTATCACCCCCTACGCAACCGGGAGGCCGCGCTCACCCGGCGCGATTGGGTCGTCGGGCAGATGCTCGAGAATAGCGCGATCAATCGGATCGAGGCCGACGCCGCCATCGCCGAGCCGCTCACCGTGCAAAAGCGCACCGAAACCGAAATTTTCAGATCCGATTATTTCGTGGAAGAGGCGCGGCGCTGGTTGATGCAGACCTATGGCGAGGACAAGCTCTATCGCGGAGGGCTTTCGGTGCAAACCACGCTCGACCCCAGATTGCAGTTGATTGCGGAACGAACCTTCCGCAATGGCCTTGCGACCTATGATCGCCGTCATGGCTGGCGTGGCCCCGTCGCCCGGCTGCCGCTCAATGATGAATGGCAATCGAAACTCGCTCTTCAGGCGCGGCCGGATGGTTCGGCCCCGGAATGGCAGCTCGCCATGGTCACGAGGGCAGGCGCGCGCGAGGCCGAGATTGGTTTTGCCGATGGCAAGGTTGGTGCCATCGCGCTCGAGGATCTGGCTTGGGCGCGGCGGGTGAATGCAGAGCTCCGGCTTGGGCCGCCGATCAAGAAGGTCGATGATGCGCTCAAACCGGGCGACGTCGTTCTGGTCGAGCCGAAGGGCCCTGATACGCCTGAGCGCTATGTGTTACGCCAAGTGCCGGCGGTCAGCGGTGGCATGATCGCGATCGACCCGCATAATGGGCGCGTGCTCGCCATGGTGGGCGGGCTCTCTTACGCCAATAGCGAATTCAATCGGGCGACCCAGGCGCAACGCCAGCCGGGCTCCGCCTTCAAGCCGTTCATCTATCTGAGCGCGCTCGATCATGGCTTCACGCCCTCAACCATCATCATGGATGCGCCCATCGTGCTCTCGCAGGGGCCGGGCCTGCCGCTCTGGCGGCCGGAAAATTACGAAGACGATTTTCATGGGCCGAGCACCATGCGCTATGGCCTCGAACATTCGCGCAATCTGATGACCGTGCGATTAGCGCAGGCCGTCGGCATGGAGGCGGTGGCCGATACGTCGCGTAAATTCGGCATCTACGATAATTTGAACCACTATTTGTCGGCGTCGCTCGGCTCGGCCGAAACCACGCTAATTCGCCTGACCACCGCCTATGCCATGCTGGTCAATGGCGGCAAAAAAATCGAACCGGCGGTGATCGAGCGCATTCAGGACAAAACCGGCGTGACCATCTATCGCCGCGATACGCGCCCGTGCGAAGGGTGTCAGGCGTCGAGCTATGACGGCAGCGCGTCGCCGGCTCTGCCCGATATTCGCGAGGCGGTGGCCGATCCGGTGAGTGCCTATCAGGTCGTTTCGATGCTGGAGGGCGCCGTGGAGCGCGGCACCGCGCGCGGGGTGAGTTCGCTCGATATACCGCTCGCCGGCAAGACCGGCACGACCAATGATCAGCGCGATGCGTGGTTTGTTGGCTTTTCGCCCGACCTCGTGGTTGGCACCTTTATCGGTTACGACACGCCGCGCAATCTCGGTTTGAAGGAAACCGGCGGCCGGGTTTCAGCACCGATCTTCCGTGAATTCATGGCCGAGGCGCTGGCGGATAAACCGGCCGTGCCCTTCCGCGTGCCGAACGGCGTGCGGTTCGTGCGGGTCGATCTTGAGACTGGGGCTTTGCCCAAACCGGGTACGGAGAAAATCATCCTCGAAGCCTTCCGCCCCGGCACCGAGCCGAGCCGCGCCGCGCGCAGCGAAAGCGTCGGCGGCGAGGGGGTGACCACGGATACGCCGGTCGAAGGCGGCGGTGAGAGCGAATCGCCTGACGGTTCTGTCGGCGGCCTCTATTGACTTGACGCGTGCCGACGATCCGCGCTCTATCGCACGCTTCCTGACGGTCGAATCGGAGTAGTCCGCGCCATGCGTGCTGAAGTTGCGTCCCTCGCCAAGGAAATCGAGCAGTCGCTGGTGCTGCTGAGGAGGCATCTTTGACGTCGATGCCGCAACCAAGCGCCTCGCTGAACTGAACGCGCGCGCCGAAGACCCAAATCTCTGGAACGATCCGGCGGCGGCGCAGAAAATTCTGCGCGAGCGCACCAGGCTCGATAATTCGATCGGCGGCTTTCGCAAACTCGAAGCCGGGTTGACCGATTCGCTCGGTCTCGCCGAATTGGCCGAAGCGGAAGGCGATGAGGCGGTTCACGCCGAGGCGGTCGAGGCCTTGCGCAATATCCAGATCAAGGCGAAACAGCTCGAACTCGAAGGTCTGCTCTCGGGCGAGGCGGATGGCAATGACGCGTTCCTCGAGGTTCATGCCGGGGCCGGCGGCACCGAATCGCAAGATTGGGCCGAGATGCTGCTGCGCATGTATGTCCGCTGGGCCGAGCAGCATGGCTATAAGGTCGAGTGGATCGAGGAGAGCGCGGGCGAGGAGGCGGGTATTAAATCAGCGACGGTTAAGATCGCAGGGCTGAACGCCTATGGCTGGCTCAAGACCGAAAGCGGCGTGCATCGGCTGGTGCGCATCTCGCCCTATGATTCGAACGCCAGGCGCCATACGAGCTTCGCCTCGGTTTGGTGTTTTCCGGTGATCGACGATGCGATCGAGATCGATATTCAGGAAAAGGATCTGCGGATCGATACCTACCGGGCGTCGGGCGCGGGTGGCCAGCACGTCAACCGCACCGACAGCGCGGTGCGCATCACGCACACCCCGACCAATATCGTGGTGCAATGCCAGGCCCAGCGCTCTCAGCATAAGAACAAGGCCGAGGCCATGCGCATGTTGCGCGCGCGGCTTTATGAGCGTGAACTACAGTTGCGCGAAGAGGCGGCGGCGGTGATCAACGCTCAGAAATCAGACATAGGCTGGGGTCACCAGATCCGTTCCTATGTGTTGCAGCCCTATCAGCTGGTGAAGGATGCGCGCACCGGCATCGAGAGCACCAACCCCTCCGCCGTGCTCGATGGCGACCTCGATGCCTTCATGGCCGCTTCATTGGCGCAACGCGTCGGCGTGATCGGCGAGCCGAAGGACGGCAAGGCGGGGTAGCGTCGCCCGGTACGGTTTCTTTTTTTCGTCATGGCCCGGCTTGACCGGCCCATCCATCGGTTAGAGGTGGTCCCGGTTTCTGAGACAGGGGGCTAAGGTGGATCCGACGACGAGAAGGATGATCCACCATGAAGACGCGCGGACGGTTCACGGCCGAGTTCAAGGCGAAGGTTGCGCTTGAGGCGATCCAGGGGCAGCGGACGATTGCGGA
>SHWC01000049.1 GCA_009691045.1 Alphaproteobacteria bacterium
CCGCCCGCTACCAGCGGTTTCTAAGCTCGCGCAGTTTGATAAAGACTGTCTGGTCGTCGAGCTCGTCCGGCAAATTGGGAAAGGCCTCGCGTAGGCGCTTGTGCACGCTCGGGCTGTGCAGGCGGAAAAACGTGTTGATCTCTTTTTCGAGCGCCATGGTCGTGACGAGGGGGTGATCGGGGTCTTGGCTCTTTGCGCTCGCGATCAGCTCTTTGGCGCGTGCGTTGTCAGGTTCGCGGTCGAGCGTAAAGCCGAGATTATTGGCGATATAGTCGTGGCCCGGAAAGATCCGCGTATTGTCGGACAGACGGGAAAGCTGCTTGGCAAAGGTTGCGTAGAGCGATTCAGGGTGCCCGCCGCCATGGCAATTGCCGGCCCCGGCGTTGAACAATGTGTCGCCGCAAAAGAGCGCCGGCTGATCGGTGCGCGCCAGCAAGCAGACATGGCTCATGGTGTGACCCGGCGTATCGAGCGCTTCAAGCGCAACCCTTTTGCCAACCTTGATCACATCGCCGGCCTTCAAGCCCCGGTCGACATGGGGAATGCGCCCACCCGCTTTGTAGTGAGCAAGAATTCGGGCCTTGGTCGCGGCCACCATCGCTTCATTGCCGCCAATATGGTCATGATGTTCGTGGGTGTTCAGAATTTGGGTGATTGTGAAGCCGCGTTCCTTGGCGCGCGCCAGGCACTTCTCATGGTCGAGCGGATCGATCGCCAGCGCCTCGCCGGTGTCCGGGCAGGCGATCAGATAGTTGAAATTTCGATAGTCATTCGCGGTCCAGATTTGCTCAACAATCACCGGCGCTCTCCTTGGCTCCTAGCAGCCTAACCTCATCTTAGACCATCACCGCCGCGCATACACCTTGGTTCGGGCTTGGCTTCTCGCATAGGATCGGGCGGGGGAGAGCGCATGACGACGGATAGGACGGGCGGGCGAGCGCTGGCGCTCGAAATGGTGGGTCTGAAAAAGAGCTTCGGGCCGGTTGAGGTGCTGCGCGGGATTTCAATGCAAGCGGCGGAAGGTGATGTTATTTCGATCATCGGCTCAAGCGGCTCGGGCAAGAGCACGTTGCTCCGCTGCATCAATCTGCTCGAAATTCCAAACGCCGGCGCGGTCTCGATCGCGGGCGAGTTGATCCGCATGACGCCCACGCGCCATGGTCAGACGCCTTCCGATGCCCGCCAGGTCGATCGCCTGCGCGCGCGCTGCGGCATGGTGTTCCAGAGTTTCAATCTGTGGACCCATATGACGGTGTTGGAGAACGTCATCGAGGCGCCGGTTCACGTGTTGAAACTGCCGCGCGCAGAGGCGATCGAACGCGCCGATGCGCTCCTCCGTCGCGTCGGCCTCTATGACCGACGAAATTATTACCCCGGCCATTTATCGGGCGGTCAACAACAGAGGGCCGCGATTGCCCGTGCGCTCGCCATGGAGCCCGCGCTTCTGTTGTTCGACGAACCGACCTCGGCGCTTGATCCGGAACTGGTCGGCGAGGTGCTACAGGTCATGCGTGGCATCGCGGAAGAGGGGCGCACTATGTTGATCGTGACGCATGAAATGGCATTTGCCCGCGATGTATCCTCGCGCGTGATCTTTCTTCACGAGGGCCTCATCGAAGAGGAGGGGCCGCCGGCGCAATTGTTCGAGGCGCCGCGCTCGGAGCGTTGCCGGCAATTCCTGGCCGGCGGGCCCAAAAAGCGGATCGACGCGGTGACAGGCCTGGGCGCCTGAGCCAAATCGATTGGTTGGGTGGTGGCAGTGGGTCAGTTTGACCTCATCCTGAGGAGCCCTTTCGCCTCGCTCCTTCAAGACGGCCGCGGCGTTTATCCTCCGGCCGGGCGGAGCCCGGACCGGGGGCGGCCTCCTCAGGATGAGGCGAAAGGGCGTCTCGAAGGACGGCCGGTCAAACTGACCTAGGAGCGGCTCCCCTCTTGACGCCTTCGGCGCGCTGGCGGAACCTGACCCGATGGACGCCTGCCGGATCGACAAACAAGGGAATGCGGCAATGACCTGGTTGAAAACCGCGATGATCGCGTTGGCATTGGCGTTGGTGGGCGGCCTCGCGCTCACCGCGAACGCGGGTGACAAGATCAAGATTGGCACCGAGGGCGCCTACCCGCCCTTCAATCTGATCGACGAGAAGGGTGAGCTCCAAGGCTTCGACGTCGACATCGCCAAGGCGCTTTGCGAAAAGATGGGCGCCGAGTGCGAGTTCGTGAAGCAGGATTGGGATGGCATCATCCCGGCGCTTTTGGCCAAGAAGTTCGACGCCATCGTCGCCAGCATGTCGATCACCGACGAGCGCAAGCAAGCGGTCGGCTTTACTGACAGATATTATAGCAATCTGATCCGCTTCGTCGGACCCAAGGGCAAGGCCATCGATACCTCGGAAACCGGGCTGAAAGGCAAGTCGATCGGGGCGCAGCGCGCGACCGTCGCCGCCAGCTATCTCGAGGATAAACTCGGCAAAGTGGCCTCCATCAAACTTTACGATACGCAGGAAAACGCCAATCTCGATCTCGTCAATGGCCGGCTCGATGTGATGTTCGCCGATGGGCTTGTCATGTATGAGTGGCTTAAGACCGACGATGGCAAGAAATTCGAGTTTTATGGCGGGGGCATGAGCCTCGATGACGGCGTCGGCATCGCGGTGCGCAAGGAAGACGAGGCGTTGAAGGCCAAGCTCAACGAGGCGATCAAGGCCATTCGCGCCGATGGCACCTACGACAAAATCAACGCCAAATATTTTCCGTTCAGCATCTATTGAGGCGCTGTGGTAGGGCGGACGCGCGACGATGCGTCCGCCCGTATTTTGTCCCCCATTCGATTGGTCGTGATCGCCGATGGTCGACCTTCAGGGCTTCGGCACACAGCTTCTGCTCGGCGCCGCGCTCACCCTTGAGCTGGCCTTTGCCTCCACCGCGCTCGGCACGCTGATCGGTCTTGGCCTTGCCAGTTTGAAGCTCTCGCGCTCGCGTCTCGGGCGCGGCCTTGCCGATAGCTACACCACGATCTTTCGTGGCGTGCCCGAACTAATCATCGTTCTGTTGGTCTATTTCGGCGCGACCATCGTGCTCACCAATGTAGCGCGCCTGTTCGGGAGCGCGGAGCCGGTCGAACTTCACCCCTTCATCGCCGGCATGCTGGCCCTCGGATTTGCCTTCGGCGCCTATGCGGCGGAGGTCTTTCGCGGCGCGCTGCAAGCCCTGCCGCGTGGTCAGATCGAGGCCGCACGCGCCTTCGGCATGTCGCGCTCCCTGGCCTTTCGGCGTGTCGCCCTGCCGCAAGTGTGGCGCTTCGCGCTGCCCGGCCTCGGCAATATTTTTCTGGTCCTCCTCAAGGACACCTCGCTCGTTTCGGTGATCGGCCTTGAGGAGATCATGCGCAAGACGTCGATTGCGGTCAGCTACACCAAGGAACCCTTCACGTTTTATCTCGCCGCGGCGGTGATCTATCTGGTCATGACCATTGTCTCGACGATCGGGCTCGGCGCGATGGAGCGCCGCGCCAATCGCGGCGTGCGGAGGGCGGCCCGATGAATGTCGAGGTTATGGCGAATAGCGTGCCCAAGCTGCTCGACGGTTTGGCGCTGACGATCGAGCTGGTCGCGCTTGCGCTCGCGATCGGCATCGTGATCGCAATACCGATCGCGCTCGCGCGGGTATCGGGGCGGGCCTGGCTCAATGGCCCGGCCTTTGCCTATGTCTTCTTCTTTCGCGGCACGCCGCTTTTGGTGCAGATTTTTTTGATCTATTACGGCCTCTCGCAATTCGAGACGATCCGCGAGGGGCCGCTCTGGCCGATCTTACGCGAGCCCTATTGGTGCGCGATCATCGCCTTCACGCTCAACACGGCGGCCTATACCGCCGAAATCTTCCGGGGCGGCATCGAGGGCGTGCCCCATGGCGAGATCGAGGCCGCGCGCGCGCTCGGCATGTCGCGCGTCCTCGTGCTTCGTCGCATCATTCTGCCGCGCGCCTTCCGGCTCGCTTTGCCGGCCTATGGCAATGAGATCATTATCCTCCTGAAGGCGAGCGCGTTGGCGAGCACCATCACACTGTTGGACCTCACGGGTGTGGCGCGCACCATCATCGCGCGCACCTATATGCCGATCGAATTGTTCGCCATGGCGGGTGCGATCTATTTGGTGGTCACGTTCGCGATCACGCGGGCGATCAAGGCGCTCGAGCACTGGTTGAGCCCACAGACCAGGCCGCCGAGGCCGGCCTGATCGAGGCGGGTTGGCAAGCCGGGCGCGCTCGGTTCTAATCGCGCTTCACCAGGATCGAACCACCGCCATGGATGCCATCGACGCGATTACCTCACGCCGCTCCGTGCGCGGTTTTTTGCCGGCACCTGTACCGATGGAGACCGTGCGCCGGCTGCTCGAACTTGCCTCACGCGCGCCGAGCGGCAGCAACATCCAGCCCTGGCATGTTCATGTCCTGACCGGCGCCACCAAAAAACGGTTGACTCAGGCCATGCATGAGTTGCGCGCGCGCGACCCCAAGGCCGAATGCGCGCAATACCAATATTACCCGGTCAAATGGCGCGAGCCCTATATCGGCCGGCGGCGCAAAACGGGTTGGGGTCTCTATCAACATTGCGGCATTCTAAAGGGCGATAGCGAGGGCATGTTCCGCCAACATGGCCGCAATTATGATTTCTTCGGCGCGCCGATTGGCATGATGGTCACGCTCGATGCCGATATGGAGCTCGGCAGCTGGATCGATTGCGGCATGTTCGTACAAACCCTGATGATCGCGGCGCGGGGCCTCGGGCTCCATAGCTGCGCGCAGGCCGCTTGGGCCTATCATCACGACGTTGTGCGCGCCGCCATTCCGCTCGCCGACACGGAGAAAGTGTTTTGCGGCATCGCGCTCGGCCATGAAGACCCGAACGAGCCCGCCAACGTTTTCCGAACCGACCGCGAGCCGCTCGATACATTCGTCACTTTTCACGATTGAGGCCGGGTGTGTCGATCTTCGCCCAGCTCACACCGCCGGTTTTGCCCGAGGGCACCGCGCGTCTGCGTGCCGAGCTCCGTGAATTCTTGGCGGAGAGCCGGCGCGCGCTCGGCTGGACCCCGAATTCGAATTTCATCGGCGTATTCTCGGCCGAATTCAGCCGCTTGCTCGGCGCACGCGGCTATCTTGGCGTTACCTGGCCAAAAGAATATGGCGGCCAGGCAAGCTCGGCCCTCGACCGCTATATCGTGACCGAGGAGCTACTCGCGGCCGGCGCGCCCTGCGCCGCCCATTGGGTGGCCGATCGGCAAAGCGGGCCGCTGCTCTTGCGCTTCGGCAGCGAGGCCCAGCGCCGCGACCTATTGCCCGGGATCGCGCGCGGCGAATGTTATTTCTCGATCGGCATGAGCGAGCCCGATGCCGGCTCCGATCTGGCCGCGGTGCGCACGCGCGCCACACGCACGCCAAGGGGCTGGCGCATTGATGGCGCCAAAGTGTGGACCAGCAACGCGCATGTCAATCACTACGCCATCACGCTATGTCGAACCGGCCCGGCCGGCGACAGCCGCCATGAAGGCTTGAGCCAATTTCTGATCGATCTCAAAACCGATAGCGTGCGGATCAATCCCATCCTCAATTTGCTCGGCGACCACGAATTCAACGAGATGGTATTCGATGGCGTCGAAATTCCCGCCGATCGCCTGATCGGCAAGGAAGGCGATGGTTGGACTCAGGTGCGGAGCGAACTCGCCTTCGAGCGAAGCGGGCCGGAGCGTTTCTTCGGCACGTTCCATTTATTGACATCGACGGTCGAGGCCGCGCGCGCGCGTGGTGATAAGGCGGCCGAACGCGCGCTCGGGCGGCTGATTGTGCATTTCCTCTCTCTGCGCAGCCTCTCGCTTGCGGTCGCCGGCGTGCTCCAGGCCGGCGGCGATCCCGGCGTCGCGGCGGCGCTGGTGAAAGATATGGGCGCGCGCTTCGAGCTCGATGTGCTTGAGGTCGCGCGCGATTTGATGCCGGACGCGGCGACGACGCCGGACGACCCGCTTGGCCGCGCCATTCTTCAAGTGCCGTCTTATGCTTTGCGCGGCGGCACGCCCGAAATCATGCGCTCGATCATCGCGCGCGAATTGGGTTTGCGATGAACGACGCGAACAATCTGGTTGCCGAGGCGGCCGAACGCTTGTTCGCGGATTTGTCGACGCCCGCCGTCGTACGCGCGGCTGAACAAGGCATCTGGCCGGACGCTCTTTGGCACTCCGTTGAAGAGGCTGGATTTTGCACGGCGCTCGAGCCCGATAGCGGTGTCAGCCTCGGCGAGACGCTCGCGATTCTGCGGGCTGCCGGGCGCCACGCCGCGCCGATCCCCTTGCCCGAGACGATGCTGGCGCGCGCCATCGCCGCGCGTGCCGGCCTCACACCGCCCGAAGGGCCTCTAAGTATCGCTGTGAGCGATCAGCCCACCACGCTCCGTCTTGAGGCTCGGCATTTCAGCGGCACAATGCGGCGCGTACCCTTTGCGCGGCAGGTCAAAGCAATTGTTGCCCTCGCACACGACAATGACCGGTCTATGGTTGTGTGTGCCCCGGCCGAACGCGCGCGCCTGACGCCGGGTCGCAATCTGGCGGGCGAACCGCGCGATGATGTTGTCTTCGACCGGCTCGAATTGTCGGACGGGGGTATGGCCACCGCGCCGAAGGGGATCCACGAGGCTTGGGGGTTCAAAACGGCGGCCTTGCTCCGGAGCGCGCAGATGGTCGGTGCGCTCGATGCCGCTCTGGCGATGGCCGTGCGCTATGCCAATGAGCGCACGCAATTCGGCCGCCCGATCGGCAAATTTCAGGCGATCCAACACCAGCTCGCAGCGCTCGGCGGCGAGGTGGCGGCATCGTCCGCCATGCTCGATGCCGCCGCTGAGGCGGTCGCCATGGACCGCCCTTCTGCCGCGCTCGCGGTCGCTTCCGCCAAGGCGCGCGCGAGCGAAGCTGCCGGCATCGCGGCCACCATCGCGCACCGGGTTCATGGCGCGATTGGCTTCACGCGGGAATTCGCGCTACAGGATTTGACCCGGCGCTTGCTGTCATGGCGCGATGACAATGGCTCGGAGCGTTATTGGCAGAGTTATATCGGCCATGAGGCGTTGGCGCCAAAGGCTGCGCCGCTCTGGCCGTTTTTGTCGACGCCATGAGCGTTGCCCCCGCGCTCAACCTCGCGCGCCTGTTCGAGCCGCGCGGCATCGCGGTGGTCGGGGCATCGCCTGAAATCGGAAAAATTCGTGGGCGCATTTTTGCCGCGCTCAAGACCGGAGGCTTCAAGGGCCACCTTGTGCCGGTCAATCCGAACTATAGCGAGGTGCAGGGCGTGCCCGCCGTGGCGAGCCTCAGCGCGGTGGGTGAGGGCATTGATCTCGCGATCATCGCCATTCCGGCCGAGCATGTCGCGGGCGCGCTGGACGAATGCGCCAAGGTCGGCATCGGCGCCGCATTGGTACTGAGCTCGGGCTTTGCCGAAATCGGACCACGTGGGATTGCGCTCCAAAACGAAATCGAGCGCACCGCGCGGAGCCGGGGCATCGCGCTGCTCGGCCCCAATTCGGTCGGTTTTCTCAACATGGCGTTCGGCATCAAGGCAACCTTCAGCCCCGGCGGGCTGGCCGCACCGACGCGTCAGATTCGAAACACGCGCCGCATCGCCATCGCCTCGCAAAGCGGCGGCATCGGCTTTGCGCTTTATAACCGAGGCATCACGCGCGGGCTTTCCTTCAATCTCGTGGCGACGACCGGCAATGAGGCCGGCGTCACCGTGCTTGATGCGCTCGATTATGCGCTCAAGCTTCCCGATACGGGCGCGGTCATCTTGTTCATCGAGGGCCTGCGCGACAGGGCGCGCCTGCGTGATTTGTCGGCGCGTGCAACCAGCCAAGGCATACCCTTGATCGTGGCGAAGCTTGGGCGTTCGGCGGCCGCTTCGCGCGCCGCGATGTCTCACACCGGTGCCTCGGTCGGTAATGAGGCGGATTATGCCGCGCTCTTTGCCGAGAGCGGTATTTTGCGAGGCGAGGATCAGGACGATCTACTCGATCTCGCCGCCGCGTGCGTGACGTCGCCGCCGCTCAAGGGACGGCGCATTGCTCTCATCACCATTTCGGGCGGCGGCGGCGTTTGGCTCGCCGATCGGTTGGACGCCGAAGGGCTCCTGATCCCCGAACTTGATCAAACCACACAGGATGAGATTCGTCAGGTCATCCCGCCCTATGGCACGCCGGTCAACCCGGTCGATATCACGGCACAGGCGCTTGAGGTGGGGGGCCGCGTGCGCGCGATTGACGCGCTGTTGCGCTCGCCCTCGGTCGATGCCATCGCGGTGGTCGCGAGCCTTGCCGATATCGGACATTTGGAAAAGGAGCGGGCCGATCTTGCACGCTTCGCGGCCAATGGCGTGAAGCCAATCTTGTTTTACAGCTACACCGTACCGACCGCCGAGAATCTCGCCATTCTCGATGAGGCCGGTCTTGCCTGCTATACGACGCTCGGCGGCATTTCACGCGGGCTTGCTGGCCTCGCGCGCCTCGGCGAGCGGCGCGCCAACAAGACATAGGCCAAAAATAAATAGGAAGGACAGAACGGATGGAACAATCAATCTTGCTTGGCGTCGCCGATGGGGTCGCGACCATCACGCTGAACCGCCCCGACAAGCTCAACGCGTTCACGGTCGAGATGGTCGATCTGTGGGCCGATCGATTGGAAGAGGCCTGCCGGCGCGATGATATCGACGTGATTATTATGACCGGCGCCGGGCGGGCCTTTTGCTCGGGTGGCGATATCAGCCTCTTGATGCGGGCAGGGGCGGGCGCGCCGCCGGCCGAGCGGCGGAGCGAGATTGCCGATCATGTGCACCGCATCCCGCGCGCGCTCGCCCAAACCGACAAGCCGGTGATCGCGGCCATGAACGGTGTGGCGGCCGGCGCGGGCCTCGACCTCGCGCTGATGGCCGATCTGCGCTTCGCCGCGACGTCGGCGCGCTTTGCCGAGACTTATGTGCGCATGGCGTTGACGCCCGGTGCCGCCGGCGCGCATTTCCTGCCGCGCCGGGTTGGGCTCGCCAAGGCCTTCGAGATGTTTTGGGGCGGCGAATTTATCGACGCGCAGGAAGCCGAGCGCATTGGCCTGATCAATCGCGTCTTGCCCGACGATGAATTGATGGCCTTTACCGAGGCGTTCGCGAAGCGACTTGCCAATGGGCCGCGCCTGGCGATCCGCGCCATCAAGCGGCTGCTCCGCCAAAGCATGGACAGCGATCTCGCGACCAGCCTCGACATGGCCTCGACGACCTATGGCGTCATGGCATCAAGCGCCGATCACGCCGAAGCTATATCGGCCTTCCTCGAAAAGCGCGAGCCGCGTTTCAAGGGCCGCTAGAAGGCGAGCTATTTGCCGCCGAATTTGGGCTTACGCTTTTCCATGAAGGCGCGGCGGCCCTCAATATAGTCCACGCTCTTGAAGCAGCGCTCGATCAAGCTCTCGCACCGCGCCATATCGGGGCCGTCATGACGCAAAAGCTCGTATACGATTTGTTTTGTGGCGTCGATCGTAAGCGGCGCGTTGTCACCAACGCGCCGCGCATAGTCGTACACCAATTCTTCGAGCCCCTTGGCTGGCACGACGCGATTGACCAGACCCATGGTCAAGGCCTCCTCGGCATTGAAGCGCCGCGCGGTGAAGATGATTTCCTTGGTGAAGGCGGGGCCGACCAGATCGACCAGGCTCTTCAAGCCGCTCGCGCGATAGCCGACGCCGAGTTTTGCCGCCGGAATCGCAAAGCCCGAATCATCGCTCGCCAACCGCAGATCGCAAGAGAGCGCGATCGCAAGCCCGCCCCCCATGCAATGGCCGCGAATCATCGCGATGGTCGGACAAACGCAAGTCTGCAGCGCGCCGCTCGCCTGCTCGACGATGGCGTCATAGCGGCTGACCGCTTCGGGTGTCGCGCGCTCGGTCTCGAACTCTGAAATATCGGCACCTGAGATGAAGGCCTCATCGCCCGCGCCCTTGAGCACGAGCAAGCGAACGCCGGGCTCTGTTGAAAGGGCGGCGACAAGGCGCGGGATCGCCTCCCACATATCGCGCGACAGCGCATTGTGGCGTTCGGGCTTATTGAAGATGATCCAGCCGATCGCGCCATCGATCTGCGCCAGCATCTGGGGCGTACCGCTCGGCAAGTCGCGACGAGGCGACAGCCCGCTAGCGGCGCTCATTAGATCGTGCCTGCCGTGCGCAATGCATTGATTTGCGCGTCGTCATAGCCGATTGCGCGCAGGATCGCGTCGCTGTGTTCGCCGGGTTCCGGGCTTCCTGTGCGGATCTTGAATTCATGGGCGCCGAGTTTCACGCCCGGACCGAGCAAATTGATCGCGCCCAAAGTTTTGTGCTCGAGCGGTTGCGCCATGCCTATGTGTTTGACCTGTGGGTCATCGAACACCTGATCGATGCTCAGGACCGGCCCCGCGGGCACACCGGCCGCGTTCAAAACCTCGACCCAATGCGCCACCGTGCTGTCGGGCAGTTTTGCCGAAATACTGGCATTGAGCAGCGTGCGATTGCGCGACCGAGATGTTGATGTCGCAAAGGCGGGGTTGCGCGCAAGCTCAGGCGCTTCGATCGCGCGGCACAGGCGGTCGAAAATATCTTGACCCGAAGTGCCGATATTGAGGTAGCCGTCTTTGCAACGGAACGTGCCGGTTGGAATGATGGTGGGGTGGTCATTGCCGGCTTGGGCTGGGCGCTCGCGCTTCATCAGCCAACGCACGGCCTGGAAATCGAGCATGGCGATCTGCGCCTGCAACAGCGATGTCTGCACCCATTGACCTTGGCCCGTGGTCTCGCGCTGGAACAACGCGATCATGATGCCGAGCGCGCAATAAAGCCCGGCGGACAAATCGGCGACCGGAATACCGGCACGCACCGGACCTTGGCCCGGGAACCCGGTCACTGACATCAGGCCGCCCATGCCCTGGGCGATCTGGTCGAAGCCCGGTCGGTCGGCATAGGGGCCGGTCTGCCCGAAGCCCGAAATGCTGGCATAGACGAGGCGAGGATTGATCGCACGCAGCGTGTTGTAATCAATGCCCAGACGGTCCTTGACCTTGGGGCGGTAATTCTCAATGAGCACGTCGGCGCGCTCAACCAGCTTGAGCAAGACCTCCTTGCCCTTGGGATGTTTGAGGTCGAGCGTCAGACTTTGCTTGTTGCGATGCAGATTCTGAAAATCCGGACCATTGCGGTCTTCGCCCAAGCTGTCTCCGAGCGCCGCGGCCTTGCGCGGCATCTCGATCTTGATGCAGCGCGCTCCCCAATCGGCCAATTGGCGTACGGCATGGGGGCCGGCGCGCACCCGCGATAAGTCGAGAACGGTTAGCCGGCTTAGTGGTCCCTGGGGGGCACTATCGCTCATCTGTCGAACTATGCTCCAACCAACTGACGGCTCAAATCGTTAACATGGGCGAGATCGCGGCGCGACCGACTGGGCCGCGCCCTTGAGACGCCACCTTCTCCCCTCTTGGATGCCCTGTGTCGATGAATGAAGGGTAAACAAGCCTCATAAACCGCTGATTTGGGGCGTTGATCACAGCAAAGACGCGACGGAACAGCGTCGCAAAACCCCAACGCCCCGCAATAACCTGACCCACGAATCGCCAATCCGTTAACAACGGCATGTTGGCGGCTTAGCGCTCGGCCGGTCAAGAAGCCGTCGTGTCGGGGTCAGGCGGTAAGCGGAAATCGTGGACGATCAACGACAATCCTGTATTCTTTGCCCTGAAGGGCTCGCGGGAGCGACGTCCGCCCAATGGCCTGTGAACTATTAAGTTACGCGGCCTATGTAAGTCGATAGCGAAGAGGAGACGCCGTTTATGAAACTCGCTTTGTTCATGATGCCGATTCACGATCCCAAGCGCGACTATCATACGACGCTGATGGAGGACGTGGAGACCGTCGTTCTGGCTGACAAACTGGGCTATGACGAAGCGTGGGTCGGCGAGCACTACACCTCCTCCGCCGAGCAGGTCACGAACCCGATGATGTTCCTGTCGGCCTGCATCACGCGTGCCCCGCGCATCAAATTCGCGACTGGCGTGATCTGCCTGCCGCAATACAACCCGATCACGGTCGCCGGCCAAGCCGCGATGTTCGATCACCTCTGCAAGGGCCGTTTCATCATGGGCGTCGGACCAGGCGGTCTGCCGTCCGACTTTGAGGTTTTCGGCACGCTCGAAGCCGACCGTATGGCGATGATGACCGAATCAATCGACATCATTCATAAGATTTGGGACGGCCGGCCGCCCTACAAGATCGAGGGCAAATATTGGCAGGTAAAGAGCGAGACGTGGATCCACGACGATATCGGCATGGGTCACATGGCCAAGCCCTTCCAGAAGCCCTATCCGACCGTCGCCGTGTCGGCGATGAGCCCGTTTTCGGGTTCGATGAAGCTGGCTGCCCAGCGCAATTGGGATCCGGTCTCGGCCAATTTTATTGGTAATTGGTCGGTCAAGTCGCACTGGGATGTCTATGCGGATGAGGCCAAGAAGAATGGCCGCGTCGCAAACCCTGAGCGCTGGCGTGTGGCTCGCAATATCTTCGTCGCTGATACCGACAAAGAGGCCGAAGCCTTTGTTCGGCGCAAGGGCGAGTCCTACGATTTCTATTTCGAGTATCTCTATAAGATCTTCGCCCGGGCCGAAATGAAGGGTCCCTTCGTCGTGCACAAGGGCGACGATCCGACCAAGCTCACCTACGAAGCCATGCGCGATGACTACACGCTCTATGGCAGCCCACAGACGGTGGCGCGCAAGATCCTCGAATTCCGCGAGGAAGTGGGCAATTTCGGTACGTTGATGTTGACCTCGCAGGATTGGACCAAGAAGTCCAAGATCCGGAAATCGATGTCACTGCTCGCGAAGGAAGTTATGCCTTTGGTCAATGCCAAGATCGGCGAGACCCGGAGCGTCGCCGCCGAATAGGGTTGGCGCGGGTAAGAATTTGGGCCGGGTTCGCGCAAGCGGGTCCGGCCCAATTTTTTGGCATCGCCTTGGAACCGAAGGGACAGAGGCACACATCTGTGCGAGGTCAGATGATCATTAGATGCACGTTCTATTCAGTATCAAATGATTGAGGCCATGGTCTCCGACCCACCCAAGGCAACGCGCCGCGAATGGATTGGGCTCGCCGTGTTGGCGCTGCCCTGCCTGCTCTATTCCATGGATCTGACCGTGCTGATCCTGGCAGTGCCGCACCTCACCGCCGACCTCGTGCCGAGCGCCACGCAACTTCTCTGGATTGTGGACATTTACGGTTTTCTGCTGGCCGGATCGTTGATCACGATGGGCACACTCGGTGACCGGATTGGCCGCCGCAAATTGCTGCTGATCGGCGGCGCCGCGTTCGGCGTTGTGTCACTTCTCGCGGCGTTTTCCGTTTCCGCCGAGATGTTGATCGCCGCCCGCGCTTTGCTCGGTCTTTCCGCCGCGACCCTCGCCCCATCGACGCTCTCGCTTATCCGCAACATGTTTCTCGATGCGCGGCAACGTCGACTTGCGATTGGGGTATGGGTCGCCAGTTTCTCGGTCGGCGGCGCGATCGGGCCATTGCTCGGCGGTTTGATGCTCGAGCACTTCTGGTGGGGCTCGGTGTTCGTGTTGAACGCCCCCATCATGCTGCTATTGCTGGCGATCGGCCCCATCCTGCTGCCCGAGTTCCGCGACCCGCACGCGCGCCGGCTTGATTTGATGAGCACAGGTCTGTCGCTTGTCGCCGTGCTTGCGGTCATCTACGGCATCAAGCGGATCGCCGTGTTCAGCGTCGACTTGCCGTGCGTGTTCGCCATCGTCGGCGGATTGGCTGTTGGTATCGTATTCGTATGGCGCCAGCGGCGTCTCGCAGAGCCGTTGATCGACGTTTCGCTGTTTCGACACGCTGCCTTTAGCGGGTCCTTGGCACTCAACGTCCTCATGACCTTTATCGCGTTCGGTTCATTGTTCTTCATCGCCCAGTACCTGCAACTCGTGCTCGGCATGGGGCCGCTCGAAGCGGGCCTGTGGACCGCGCCTTCGGGTGCGGCATTCGCCGTAGGTTCAATGCTGGCACCGCTTTTGGTCCGGCGATTTCGTCGGGATCATGTGATTGCCGTGAGCTTCGTGATCACGGCGGCTGGTTTTTGCTTGTTCACCCAAATTGCTGCAAGCGAGACGTTCGGGATTTTCATGGCCGGGTTTTTGGTGCTCTGCGTCGGTATCGCGCCGGTCGGCACACTGACGACCGATCTGGTGATCGGCAGCGCGCCGCCGGAGCGAGCCGGGCTCGCGTCAGGCATCTCCGAGACGAGGTTCGAGTTCGGGGGCGCGCTCGGCATCGCGGTGCTCGGCAGCATCATCACGGCGGCCTATCGCACCGAGATCGCTGGTACGCTCCCCGGCGGCATTTCGAGCAATGGCGCGGAGATTGCCAGAGACACACTTGCGGGCGCCGTCGCCGTCGCGCAACAATTGCCCGAAGAGGTCGCGGGGTCGCTACTTGAAGCCGCGCGCGCGGCGTTCACGCGATCCCTAGCGCTGACGGCTGTCGTCAGCGCCGTGATCTCGATTCTCGCAGCGATTGTCTCAATGTTCCTGTTTCGGCGCGTCGCGGCCGCGTAGACCACGCACTGTCGTTTGGCGACGAGAAGGGGCCGGACTCGCGTAAGCGGGTCCTGCCCTTTCTATAGGTGAACGCGCGTGCTTAGAGCACGCGTTTGACTTGGTAGCCCGCTTTTTCCAGCAGATTGAGAATCCCAGTCTCGCCCGGCAGGTGGGCGGCGCCGACCGCGACGAACACACCGCCGCGTTTGAAATGGCGAGTCATGCGTGGAATCCAGCGCCGATTGCGTTCGGTCAACAGCCCATGATTGAACCGGTCGGCAAATTGCCGCTGGGCTTCCGTGTCGGTCTTGTCGTCAGGGCGCATTGATATCAGCAACGCCTCCAGATCGCCCGCCAAGTAGGATTGGCGCATCGCGTTGTATCGCTCATCATAGGACATAGGGTCCCTCAACGCGTTTTCGAGAAATTGCAGCTGATCGGCCTCCGAAAGACCGACGGTGAAGAGCGCCGCGATCTCT
>SHWC01000009.1 GCA_009691045.1 Alphaproteobacteria bacterium
GCGACATGGATTGACGCAGAGGCCAAACCACGCTCGACTCGACAAATGGACGAAAGTGCCGCCGCGGACGGCGAATTGATGCGCCGTACCGCGGCCGGCGACGAGTATGCCGCGCGTGTTTTGGTCGAGCGCCATTTGTCCCGCGCGATCGGTCTCGCCTTCCGCCCGCTCGGCAATCGCAGCCAAGCCGAAGACATCGCGCAAGAGGCTTTTTTGCGCCTGTGGAAGTAGGCCGGGCGTTGGCGGCCCGAGGCGCGAATCAGCACCTGGCTTTACACCGTCGTGCACAATCTTTGTCTCGATGAGTTAAGACGGCCGATGCGACAGACCAGCGAATTGGATCCTGAATTACCCGATTCACGCGAAACGCCTTACGCCGCCCACCAACGCAGCCAAGTGACCGCTTTGGTTGACCGCGAATTGCAGGCGCTGCCTGAACGCCAACGCGCGGCGCTCGCTTTGGTGCATTACGAACAAGTCGCCGCTGCCGAGGCTGCCGCGATTCTCGGCGTCAGCATCGAAGCGCTCGAATCCTTATTGGCCCGCGCGCGCCGCACGCTGCGAACGCGCCTCACGAGTCTCAAACCCGATCTTCTGGGGAGTGTAGAATGAATAACAACAAGCTGATGACTTTAGAACGCCTCGGCACATTGCTCGATGCCTATGGTGGCGATCTGCGCCGCTGGCCCGAGCCCGCGCGTTCAACCGCCGAGGCCCTAATCGCGCGCGATGGCGCCGCGCGCCAATTGTTCAACCAAGCGCTGGCGCTCGACGCTCTGCTTGATGAGGCGTCAGCCCCCGCGCCCTCGCACGCGCTGAAAGCGCGCTTGATCGTGCGCGCCAGGCCGGCGCTGTGGCGTCAGGGCTTCGGTGCGCTATGGCCTTTCGGTCCCGCCTGGCAACCGGCGGCGGCGTTCGCGCTGATCGCGGCCCTCGGTATTTCGCTCGGCGTCACTGTCGGTCCGGCCGATATCGCCGCGTCCGCCTCGGATGATGTCGATGTCTTAGGATTATATGACACGTTCGACGACGAGGATCTGTCATGACACTCGGCAAACGGCATTTGGTCGGTCTGGTCCTGCTGATTTCTCTTGGTCTCAACATTCTGTTGGGCGGCATGTTGATTGGCGGCTGGGCCTCCGGTGAAGGACATCACGGCCGGGGATCATGGGGATTCGACCGCGAGGCCGCGCGCAAGGCCATCTCGCCCGAGGCGCAGAAGACCGTTGATGACATTCGCGCGGCCTATGACGCCAAGCTTCGCGAGGCCTTCAAGGCGGCGCGCGAGGCACGCCAGGAGATCCGTCGTTTATTGACCGCCGATCAGATCGATGGCGCGGCGCTTGAAGCGGCGCAAGTAGCGCAGGCTGCGAATCGCGCAGCGGCACAAGCCATGCTAGCGGCCCTCCAAAAGGAGCTTGCGCTTGCTTTGTCGCCTGAGGAGCGGAAAAGCTATTTCACCGCCGGTGCCAAACGCGACGACCGCCGCGGGCCACGCCATGACGAGGCGGAGACCCCGCCGACAACGCAACAATAACCCGAGCGACGATCAGGCGTGTAAAGCGGGCCGCACCAATTTAGCGCCGGGCCACAGCTTCGGCCGCGCCCGCTCATATTGCACGACGACCTTGAGCTCATCGCCCAGCACCTCGGCCGCATGCCAAGCCCAACGCGGATTGTCGAGCAGGCCACGCGCCAGCGCCACGAGATCGGCCTCGCCGCTTGTGATGATGCCATCCGCCGCTTTGGGCGCGGCGATCATGCCGACCGCCATGGTGGTGATGCCGCTGCGCCGCTTCACCTCGGCCGCGAACGGCACTTGGTAATGCGCCTTCACCGGAATTTCCTGCTTCAGGCTATTGCCGCCGCCTGAGACGCACACATAGTCGATGCCGTGTGACTTGAGCGCGGCGGCGACGATCGCGGTTTCCTCGACCACGATACCGCCCGGCGTAAAGTCCGTGCCATTGAGCCTAACGCCGAGCGCGCGCTCGCGCGGCCAGGCCTGTCGCACCGCGCGCGCGATTTCGAGCGGAAAGCGCATGCGGTTCTCGAGGCTGCCGCCATACTCATCGGTGCGGTGATTGGCGATCGGCGAAAGAAACTCGCTCATCAAATAGCCATGCGCGCCATGCATCTCGATCAGATCGAAACCGAGCCGGAGCGCGCGCTGCGTTGCCTTGACGAAAGCCGCGACGATCTTGTCCATCTCGGCGCGGTCAAGCGGCTTGGGCACCGTCCAACCTTCGGCAAAGGGCACGGCGGAGGGCGCGACCGTCTCCCATCCGCCGGCGGCCGAATTGGTCAATGGTTTGTTGCCGCGCCAGGGCAAGTCCGTCGACGCCTTGCGCCCGGCATGCGCGAGCTGAATGCCGAGCTTGGTCCGGCTATGCGACCGAACCGCGTTCAACACGCGCTCGAGTGCGCGTTCATTGTCATCCGAATAGAGCCCAAGGCAGGACGGCGTGATGCGTCCGCGCGCCTCGACGCCCGCCGCCTCCAAAATCAACAGCCCGGCGCCCGAGAGCGCCATTTGGCCCAAGTGCATAATGTGCCAATCGGTCGCCGAGCCATCGATGGCCGAGTACTGGCACATCGGCGACACCACGATGCGGTTTTCGAGCGTGAGGCCGGCGAGCTGGTAAGGGCTGAACAGAGCGGACATGGGTATTTTCCTTGGTAACAGTCGAATTGGCGGCGCCACTGAAGCACAACAGGATCGCCCGACCAAGCGCCAGTCAGCGGCGCGCTTCGGGCGCGGCCGGGCGCTGGTGGAATCGACACATCTCTCGGCGTCATTGCCGCCCGCGGGCTTGACCCGCGGGTGACCCGGCAATCCAGGGGCGGCAAACCCACGAGCCCGCCCTGGCGGAACCCGATTTCACCGATGACGACGGGGAAACATGGTGCTAGTGGTTCGAGCCAAGCACTTGGTACCCCTCACCCGCTCGCTGCGCTCGCCGCCCGGAAACGCATGCGTTTCCGCCCACAAGGGGCGAGGGCTCTTGGGCCCGGCATCGGACGCTTTCTGCCCTCTCCCCTCGTGGGAGAGGGAGGGGCCCATCGCACCAGCGATGGGAGGGTGAGGGGGATCGAAGCGAGAGAATCGAACCACTAGGAACGCGGTGATCCGCATAGGCAACGAGGGGAGGCAGATATGGGTGTGAAGCAGCCGACCGAAATGTCCAAGACCTGGGAGCGGCATTTCAACGAGCGCAACAAGGCCGCGATCATGGCGCTCTATGACGATCAGGCGGTCCTGACCATGGACGGCAAGGTGCAGATCAAGGGCAAGGCCGAGATCGAGGCCACGCTATCGGCCATGATGACGCAACCGAACAAGGCCGTGTGCCGCTGCGTCTCGTGCTGGCAGGCGGGCGACACCGCTCTGGTGCGAACCGAGTGGCATTCGACCGATCCGACCGGCGTGGTGGTGATGCAAGGGCTCGCGGCCGAAGTGTTGCGTCGCGGCGCGGATGGCCTCTGGCGTTTCGTGATCGATGACGCCACCTACGCCAGCCGCCCATAGCTAGCACCGTCGATAATCCGTCAGCCCCCTTGCGAGCCTCGAAGGCACGGGGTTGCGGTAGTTGTGGAGGCGAATGCGCGTTGCACCGGCGGCGCGCCCGCTAAAGCCCAGCAACTGCTTCCAGGGCCTTCCAATCAACGCCCCGGCTGCCATCCGGGGTCAGAGGCTGGACGCACACATGATCCGCGCCCGCGTCGAAATGCGCTTGAAGCCGCGCGCGGATGGCCGCCGCGTTGCCTGAGGCCACCATGGCGTCGAGGAAGCGATCGCTGCCGCGACCCGCGACATCATCCTTGGTGAAGCCGAGGCTCAGCCAATTGTTGGAATAATTGGGCCATGGCAAATAGAGCGCGAGCACTTGCGCCGCGACCTCGCGTGCCTGAGCGGCATTGGTTGTCAGGCAAACCTTCTGCTCCACGCAAAGCCATTTATTGGGTCCAAGAATGGCCCTCGCGCGCGCCGTGTGCTCGGGTGTCACGAGATAGGAATGCGCGCCATTGGTTCGTTCGCCGGCAAGCGCGGTCATCTTGGGGCCGAGCGCGGCGAGCACGATGTTGCGTTCAGGCTTATTGATTATGAGTTCGGTGCGCTCCATGGCGTCGAGATAGGCGCGCATGGTCGGGACCGGTCTGCCATAATCGTGGCCGCGAAAGCCTTGGACCATCGGAAGGTGGGAGACGCCGAGGCCCAAGATGAACCGACCGTCATATAAATTGTTGAGCGAATCGTGCCCGGCAATCGAGGCGACGGCATCGCGCGCATAGATATTAGCAATGCCGCTCGCGACGCGAAGCCGATTGGAATTTGCCAACGCAAACCCGCCATAGCAGAACGTTTCGTAGCCAATGGCTTCGGGATACCAGAGCGTGTCGAACCCAAGCCGCTCCACGCCCTGAGCGAGTTCCACGATTTCGCTTTTTCCGAGAACGTCGGCGGCGACCCAAACGCCCAAGCGGCCAATTTTTTTCATGTCGTGGGCATCTCTATGTTTGAGGTTGCGCAGAATTAGGGTGACAGCGGCCTAATACCGAGTCGCGATGACCTTGACTCATCGCGACTCGGCCGGCGCGACCGCGCCGCGCCGCTCACGGCGAGAGCCAAGCGCGTCGCGCGCTATGCGCGCGCAGAGCGCGCGACGCCTGAGGGCGTCGCGAGGATCGATCACGATCATCGCGACTTGGTATAAGTCGCGTCACGCGCGCGCCTTGACCGCTTCGTCGCTCAAGGGGTGGGCGAGCCGGTTCAGCATCTCTTTCGGGCAGATCTGCCAGAAGCGGCCGAGCTCAAGCTCCCAATCGGCGAGCAGACGCTCGGCGTAAACCGATTGCGTGCCCTGGAAATGCTCGGCGACCAATTCGCGCGCGACACCCTCCCAATAGCGCGATGCGATGCGCTGATAAATCACCGTATCGGCATTGACGCGCCGCTCGAACGCGTCATCGGTATCATAAACAAACGCCATGCCGCCGGTCATCCCGGCGCCGAAATTATCGCCGACCGGCCCGAGGATCACCGAGACACCGCCGGTCATATATTCGCAGCCATTCGAGCCGCAGCCCTCGACCACCGCTCGCGCGCCTGAATTGCGCACGCAGAAGCGTTCCCCCGCTTGGCCCGCGGCATATAGCCGCCCGCTGATCGCGCCATAGAGCACGGTATTGCCGATGATCGTGTTGGCGTTGGATTTGAGCGGGCTCGAAACCAACGGCCGCACCACGATGGTGCCGCCCGACAGGCCCTTGCCGACATAGTCATTGGCATCGCCCAGCAATTCGAGCCTTAGGCCCTGCACCGCGAAGGCGCCGAGCGATTGCCCGGCCGTGCCGCGCAGACGCACGGTGATGTAATCCGGCGGCAGGCCCGTCATGCCATAGCGGCGCGTGATTTTCGACGACAGCTTGGCGCCGATCGTGCGCATGGTGTTGCGCACGGTGTAGGCGAGCTGCATTTTTTCCGGCTTTTCGAGCGCGTCCGCGACATCGCGGATCATCTGCTCGTCCAAGGTCTCCTGCACCTCATTGCGCCCCTTGCGCGGCGAGAAGCGCGGGAAGCCCGCCGGATCAGGCTGCACGAGCAGCGGGTTCAGATCGAGGTCATCTAGGTCGGTCGCGCCCCGGCTGATTTGTTTCAGCATATCGGTGCGCCCGATGATCTCGTTCAACGTGCGCACACCGACCGAGGCCAGAATCTCGCGCACTTCTTCCGCGATGAAGGTGAACAGATTGACCACCTTTTCGGGCGAGCCGGTGAACTTCTCGCGCAGCTTCGGATCTTGCGTGCAGACGCCAACCGGGCAGGTGTTCGAATGGCATTGCCGCACGAGAATACAACCCATGGCGACCAGCGCGGCCGTGCCGATGCCATATTCCTCGGCACCCAACATGGCAGCGACCACCACATCGCGCCCGGTCTTGATGCCGCCATCGGTGCGCACCGTCGTGGTGTGGCGCAGGCGATTGAGCGTGAGCACTTGATTGACTTCGGCCAGGCCAAGCTCCCACGGCACGCCGGCATATTTGAGGCTCGATTGCGGGCTCGCGCCCGTGCCGCCATCATGACCCGAGATCAACACCACGTCCGCTTTTGCTTTCGCGACGCCGGCCGCGATCGTGCCGATGCCCGATTCCGCCACGAGCTTGACCGAAACGCGCGCCTGCGGGTTGATCTGCTTCAAATCGTAAATGAGCTGGGCCAGATCCTCGATCGAATAAATATCGTGATGCGGCGGCGGTGAAATCAACGTCACGCCGGGGGTCGCATAACGCAATTTGGCGATTTCGTCGGTCACCTTGAAGCCGGGCAGCTGACCGCCCTCGCCGGGCTTGGCGCCTTGCGCGATCTTGATTTCGATTTCGCGGCACCGGTTGAGATATTCCGCCGTCACACCGAAACGCCCGGAAGCGATTTGCTTGACCGCCGAATTGGCGTTGTCGCCGTTCGAACGCGGGTTGTAGCGCGAGGCATCTTCGCCGCCTTCGCCCGAGCACGAGAACGCGCCGATCCGGTTCATCGCGATCGCCAGGGTCTCGTGCGCCTCGCGTGACAGCGCGCCGTGCGACATCGAGCCCGACATGAACCGCTTGCGAATTTCGGTGATCGATTCGACCTCCTCGAGCGGCACAGGCGGCCGCTCGCGCTTGAAGTCCAGCAAATCGCGAATATGAATGCGCGGTTGCTGATACACCGCCTCGGCATATTTCCGGTATTTGCCGTAAGACTCGTTCGCCAGCGCATCTTGCAGCATATGAATAAGCTGGCCTTCGAACGCGTGGCGCTCGCCCGATTGGCGGTATTTGTAGAGCCCGCCAACCGGCAACACGACGGGCAATTCTTGGTGCGCCTTGCGATGCAACTCCATCACGCGCCGCTTGATGCCCGATAGGCCGATGCCGGAGATGCGCGACGTCATGCCCGGAAAAAAGTCGGCCACTAACGTGCGCGACAACCCAACGGCCTCGAAATTATAGCCACCGCGATAGGAGCTGATCACCGAGATGCCCATTTTGGAGATCACTTTGAGCAGACCCTGATCGACCGCGTTCTTATAGCGCTCGACGCACTCTTTCAGGCTGCGCTTGCCAAAGAGGCCGCGCGCATGACGGTCGGCGATACTCTCTTGCGCCAAATAGGCGTTCACCGTTGTGGCGCCGACGCCGATCAAGACCGCGAAATAATGCACATCCAGGCACTCGGCCGAGCGCACATTGAGCGAAGTAAAGGTGCGGAGCTTCTGATGAACCAAATGACTGTGCACACCGCCGGCCGCGAGGATCATGGGGATCGGCGCGCGCTCCGGCCCGACATTTTCATCGGAGAGGATCAGATGCACCGCGCCACCGCGCACCGCGTCCTCAGCCTCGGCGCGGATGCGCGCCATCGCCGCGGTCAGCGCGCCCGCGCCGCTATCCGCCTCGAAGCTGCAATCGATCACCGCCGCCTTGGCGCCCATGTAGCGCCGCATGGCGGCGAATTCGGCGTTGGTTAGCACGGGCGAATTTAGCTGCAAGAGCCGCATTTGCTCCGGCCGCTCGTCGAACATATTGCCAAGATTGCCGAGCCGGGTTTTCAAACTCATGACACGATATTCGCGCAATGAATCGATCGGCGGATTGGTCACCTGGCTGAAATTCTGCCGGAAATAATGGTGCAGCCCGCGATATTGGTTGGAGAGCACGGCAAGCGCCGTGTCATCGCCCATCGAGCCGATCGCCTCCTTGGCATCCTCGACCATGGGATGCAAGATCAACTCAAGCTCTTCCATCGTGTAGCCGACCAGGCGCTGACGAAGCTTCAGCTCATCGCGCGCAAACACAACCGGTTCGCTGTCGGAGTCGATCAGACTATCAAGCTCGACCGCGTTCTTCGCCCACTCGATATAAGGCTTGCGTGCCGCGAGCTGATCCTTCAACTCGCCATCGTGATAGAGCCGCCCCTCCTGCAGATCGACCGCGATCATTTGGCCGGGGCCGAGCCGCCCCTTCTCGATGATATTGGCTTCAGGGATCGTCACCATGCCCGTTTCCGAGCCGGCGAACAGCAGGCCGTCGACCGTGATGGTGTAACGCAGCGGGCGGAGTCCGTTGCGGTCCATGCCGGCGAGCACCCACCGCCCGTCGGTCGCCGCGATCGCGGCCGGGCCGTCCCACGGCTCGACCACGCAATTGCAGTAGGAGTAGAACGCGCGCAGCTTCTCCGGCATGTCGGGCCGATGCGACCATGCTTCCGGGATCAACATGCACTTGACCACCGGGGCGGCGCGGCCGGCGCGAATGATCGCCTCCATCACCGCATCGAGCGCCATCGAATCCGAAGCGCTTTCCGGTACCAGCGGAAATAGATCGGCATTGTGCGGGCCGAAGACATCGGAGACCGCGCGGGTCTCATGGCTCTTCATCCAATTGACATTGCCCTTCAGCGTATTGATCTCGCCATTGTGGGCGAGCACGCGGAACGGTTGGGCCAGGCGCCAAGTTGGGAATGTGTTGGTTGAATAGCGTTGATGAAAAATCGCGAAGCTTGAGACGAAGCGATCGTCCATCAGATCGGGATAGAACTCGGACAGCTGCTCGGCCAGGAACATGCCCTTGTAGATGATCGAGCGCGACGAGAGCGAGCAGATATAAAAATCGCTGATGTGGCTATCGAGCACTTTGCGCTCGATGCGCCGGCGCATGATGTAAAGATCGAGCTCGAACTGCTCATCGGTCACGCCGCGATCGTTCGAGATCATGATTTGCTCGATCTCGGGGCGTGTCGCATTCGCCTTCTCGCCGATCACCGCCGAATTGATCGGCACCTGGCGCCAACCATAAATGCCATGGCCGAAGCGCAAGATTTCCGACTCCACGATCGAGCGGCAAACATCCTGCGCGCCGAGATCGGTCTTGGGCAAAAACACCTGTCCGACCGCGAGCCGGCCGGCCTTCGGCTTGTGCCCGGTATTCCCGATGTGCTCCTTGAAAAAATCCTGCGGGATCTCGACGTGAAGGCCCGCGCCATCGCCGGTCTTGCCATCGGCATCAACCGCGCCGCGATGCCACACCGCCTTCAGCGCATTCACACCGGCTTCAACCACCGCGCGCCGTGGCTTGCCGTCAATCGCCGCCACAAAGCCAACGCCACAGGCATCGTGCTCCGTTGCGGGATCATAAAGACCATCACGCGACAGGCGAGCGGTTTCCCTCTGCCAAGTGGCAACATATTGCGCGGCGTCAAAGATCGGCGTGTTGGTCATGGCAGGCAGCCCTATTCTGCCGCGGCGGAGACGCTGGCGCGCACCGCACGGGCATGGATGTAGCGATCAATGGCCTCGGCGGCGTCGCGTCCATCGCGAATGGCCCACACCACGAGTGAAGCGCCGCGCACGATATCGCCGGCGGCAAACACGCCGTCCATCGAGGTCATCATTGATTTCCAATCGAGCTTCAGCGTGCCCCAACGGGTCACTGCGAGATCGGGGGCCGCGAAATTCGTCGGCAAATCCTCAGGGTCGAACCCGAGCGCCTTGATCACGAGATTGGCGGGCAGGTTGTGACTAGATCCTGGAATCGGTTGCGGCGCCTGCCGCCCGCTGGCGTCCGCCACGCCCAAATGAATCCGCACCGCGCGCACCGCCTCGACCGCGCGGTCACCCAAAAACGCCTCGGGCGCCGACAGCCAAACGAAGTCGACGCCTTCTTCCTCGGCGTGTTTCACCTCGCGCATCGAGCCCGGCATGTTGGCGCGATCGCGCCGATAGAGGCATTTGACCGAGCGCGCGCCCTGACGCACCGCGGTTCGCACGCAATCCATCGCTGTGTCGCCACCACCGAGCACGATGACGTCCTTGTCGCGCGCATTCAGCGTGCCGTCTTCAAAAAGCGGCACCACATCGCCCAAATCTTTCCGGTTGCTCGCGGTCAAATAGGTCATGGCCTGAAAAATATTGTCGAGCCCGGCGCCCGGGATTTGCAGCTCGCGTTCTTTGTAGGCGCCAGTGGCGATCAGCACCGCAGTGTGACGCACGCGTAAATCGGCCAGCGAAACATCGCGACCGATTTCGGTGTTGAGGTGGAACATGATGCCGGTTTCGCGCAGCAGACTTGCGCGGCGCTCGACGATGCTTTTTTCGAGTTTGAAATTTGGAATGCCGTAAACCAGCAAGCCGCCGACCCGGTCATAGCGGTCATAGATATGAACTTGATAACCCTTCTTGCGAAGCTGCTCGCCGGCGGCAAGGCCCGCTGGGCCCGCGCCCACAATGCCAATTGATTCGCGCCGTTCGCGCAGCGGTTTGACCGGTTTGACCCAACCGCGTTCGAACGCCGTTTCGGTGATGTAGCGCTCAACCGCGCCGATCGTGACGGATTGAAAGCCTTTCTCGATGACACAATTGCCTTCGCACAGACGGTCCTGCGGACAAATGCGCCCGCAAATCTCCGGTAAATTGTTGGTGGCGCTCGACGCTTCATAGGCTTCTTCGAGCCGGCCTTCGGCGGTCAGCATCAACCAATCGGGAATGTTGTTGGCGACCGGACAATGGATTTGGCAAAACGGCACGCCGCATTGTGAGCAGCGCCCAGCCTGCTCGGCCGCGCGCTCTTTCGAGAACTCGGCGTATATTTCCTGCCAATCCTGACGGCGCGACTCGGCGGCGCGCTTATCCGGATTCGCTTGCGGCAACGCGACAAAGCGAAGCATCCGCGATTCAGCCAAAACACGATCTCCTCTGCCCTTACCGCGCCGACCTCTGTGCGATCAGCTGCGTGGGCGTCTTATTCCACCGAACCTAGCGGCCATTTCGCCCCAGTGCGAGCCAAAAATCAATGACTGGTCAGTATTACTGTCTATTTTATGCGGCTCGCCTGCCTAATCACAAGTTAACGCCATTGCCTCTGAGTAAAATACTTCGTAGATAGTCCTATTATGAGACTACATGCGGGATTCCTTTCCTTAAGGACCGGGTGCTATAAGGCGCGCGGCCGGCGCCGGGGCGCCGCGTCGCCCGGACCCGGGGGCCCATTTGTCACTACTCCAAATCGTCGTGCTGACCATCGTGCAGGGGATCACCGAATTCCTGCCAATCAGTTCGTCAGGCCATTTGCTTCTCGTTCCGGTGGTAACCGGCTGGCCCGATCAAGGGCTGGACCTCGACGCGGCGATCCATATGGGCACCCTAGCCGCCGTATTGGTCTATTTTTGGCGCGATGTGCTGGCCATGGTGACCAGCCCCTTCACGAAAAAGGGCGCTGAGCGCAACTTTGCCCGACGCCTGTTTTGGTTCCTCATGATCGCGACGATCCCGGCCCTGATCGCCGGCGGCCTGATCCACACCTTCGCCCCCGATTTTTTCCGCTCGGCCAAGGTGGTCGCCTGGACCACGCTCGGCTATGCCGCGCTACTCTTCGTGGCTGATCGCTTCAGCCCGACCCTGCGGCGCATTGAGCACCTCAAACTGTCGGGCGCGATCTTCATCGGTTTGGCGCAAACGTTGGCTTTGGTGCCGGGCACCAGCCGCGCGGGCATCACCATGACCGCGGGGCGATTCCTTGGGCTCGAGCGCACCGAGGCCGCCCGCTTTGCCATGCTACTCTCGATCCCGGCGACGGCCGCCGCCGGCGCTCTGGCGCTCAAAGATGTGGTGACCGCGGAAGGCCCGGAAGGCGCCGCGCGCTTGGCCGATACTGGCATTGCGATCGGCCTGACCTTCGTGGTCGCTCTATTCGCGGTCTGGTTTTTGATGAACCTGTTGCGCCGGTTCACCTTCACACCCTTTGTGATCTACCGGGTGTTGCTCGGCCTGGCCTTGGTGGTCTGGCTCTACGGCTTTAGCTGAGAGACAACTCAGTCCTCGGCCCGGCCGGCCCGATAGGTATGCAAATAGGTCGGCAGGATCACCTCGGCCCCGGTTGGCGTGATCCCGAGCTCCGCCAAGCCCGCCGCGCCGCGCGACACCACATTGTCGAGCTTCATCAAGCGCACCAGATCGGGCTTGAGCGGCGAGAACGGGATCGCTTGCGCAAAAAAAGCAGTCGCCTCGAGCGCAAAAAATGGCACCGGCACCAGGCAACGTTTGCGCCGGATGATCCCAAGCGCGAGCTCGACCACCTCGCGGAAGCGATAAACCGTGGGGCCGCCCAATTCATAGACACGCCCCGCGCTTTTGGGCTCCTTCAGGGCCGCGATCACCGCATCGGCCACATCGCCCACATAAACCGGCTGCATGAGGCTGGCGCCCGCATTGGGAAAACGCGGCACTAAGAATATGCCGTCGAGCGCCATCTTGGGCAGGCCGCTGAAAAAGATCGGAATGACCGGCGCGAGGCGGCTCAGCGCCCCGAGCGCGTTGAAAAAGCCATCCTCGGGGCCAAACACGACGCTCGGCCGCATGATGGTGACGCCGGGAAAAGCCACCCGCGCCGCCGCCTCGCCCGCCGCCTTGCTCCGCCCATAGGCCGAAACCGACTCAAGTGCCGCGCCGATCGCCGAGATCTGAATAAAGCGACCAACCTCGGCCGCCGTCGCCGCTCGCCCGATACGGCCGGGCAATTCGCCATGGATCGCGGCGAATTTGCGCCCCGGCTGTTCGTTCAAGATGCCGACAAGATTGATCACCCAATCCGCGCCTTGCAGCGCGCGCGCGATCGACTCGTCTTTGCCGTAATGCACTGGAATCGGGACGATCTGTCCAACACCGCCGAGCGGCTTGAGAAACAGCGCACGATCCGGCCGTCGGGTTGCTACCCTGATGGTCGCGCCGAGGCGCGCAAGACGTTGAACAACATGGCGGCCAACAAAGCCCGTGCCGCCAAACACGGTAACGACCGGATCGGACATTCCTCGCCCCGCCTTTGGGTGCGCGCCATGTAACATGATCATTGCCAGGTAGCCAGCGCATTGCCGCCCCGCTTGAAAAGGCGGCTCGGATTGACAGGAATCGTGCCACTGTCTAGCTAGAGACCTCAACGAATCGCGCCGCGAGCGCGCCCTATGGCGAGAGGGCCATGAGCCTCCACCTTCATAAAGGCGACCTTCCAGCAGGTTTAAGCTTCGGCAAGTCGATTGCGATCGATACCGAAACGATGGGCCTCAGCCACGCGCGAGACCGGCTTTGCCTGGTGCAAATCTCGAGCGGCGACGGCGATTGCCATTTGGTGCAATTCTCGCCCCCCGGCCGCATCAATGCGCCCAATTTGGCCAAGCTGTTGAGTGACCGTGCGGTGCTCAAGATCTTCCATTTCGCGCGTTTCGATGTGGCCGTCATCGCGCACTATTTGGGCGTCATGTGCGCGCCGATCTATTGCACCAAGATCGCCTCGAAGCTGACCCGCACCTTCACCGACCGGCACGGCCTGAAAGACCTGTGCAAGGATCTCGTCAATGTCGAGATTTCGAAACAGCAACAAACCTCGGATTGGGGTGCGGCCGAGCTTAGCGAGGAGCAACTCAGCTATGCCGCGTCGGATGTGCTCCACTTGCATGCGATCAAGGAAAAACTAGATCAAATGCTGAAACGCGAGGGCCGCATGGGGGTCGCGGAGGCTTGCTTCGCTTTCTTGCCGACCCGCGCAGCGCTTGATCGGCTTGGATTCGTCGATCCCGATATTTTTGATCATTAGGACCTGATGCCGAGCGAGACATCGAGTGTGGCTCTCACCCGCGACACCGTCGGGAGCAAGGACCTGGCGCGGGCGCAGCGCGTGCTCGAAATCGAGGCCGACGCCTTGCAGCGGCTTGGGCGCTCGGTCGACCAACGTTTTGTCGAAGCGATCACGCTCTTGGCCGCGGTCGAAGGACGCATCGTGGTCTCCGGCATGGGCAAAAGCGGCCATATCGCGACCAAGATCGCGGCCACTTTGGCGTCGACCGGCGCGCCGGCGATTTTCGTCCACCCCGCCGAAGCGAGCCATGGCGACCTCGGCATGATCACCCCGCAGGACGCCCTGATCCTGCTCTCGAATTCTGGCGAGACCGCCGAGCTCGCTAATTTGATTCAATACGCCAAGCGCCATCGTATCCCGATGGTTGGCATTGTCGGGCGCGCCAAGACGACGTTGGCCGAAGCCGCCGATGTGGCGCTCGTGCTGCCCGAGGCGCCGGAGGCCTGCCCACTTGGCCTTGCGCCGACCTCATCGACCACCATGATGTTGGCGCTCGGTGATGCACTCGCGGTCGCCCTCCTTGAGCGCAAAGGTTTCACCGCCGAAGACTTCCAGGCGTTTCATCCGGGCGGGCGGTTGGGCGGACGACTGCTTCGCGTGCGCGACATCATGCACGATGGCGCGGCGCTGCCCACAATCCCCGCGTCGGCCCGTATGTCCGAAGCGCTGATCACCATGACCGCCAAGGGCTTCGGCTGCATCGGCGCGCTCGATGATGCCGGTCGGCTGATCGGGGTCGTCACCGATGGCGATTTGCGTCGCCATATGGGGGAAGGCCTCGTGCGCCAGACCGTTGCCGCCGTGATGACCGCCTCACCCCGCTCCATTCGACCGGGCGCCTTCGCGGCGGAAGCGCTTAATCTCATGAATGAGCATAAGATCACGAGCCTGTTCGTGATCGAGGACGAACGACCGGTCGGGATCATTCACATCCATGATTGCCTGAGGGCGGGCATCGCGTGAGCGCCAGCAGCGAAAAATTCGGCGGCGTGCCGGGGCGCACCACCCCCGTGCCGGAACAGCGCTTGACCGGCCTATTCGCCGGCCATGTTGCGAAATCAGCGGCGGGCGCCGGTCGCTATAGCGCCTTTGTCGGCGTGATGCGCTATGCGCTGCCGCTGAGTGCCGTTCTTTTGCTCGGACTGATAGTCATATGGCCTTTGGCCTCGGGTCGTGAAGAGGGATTTCGTGTGACCTACAGCGCGACCGAGGGCCAGGACGGCAGCTTGAAAATGTTGAATGCGCGCTATGTCGGCACGGAAAGCCAAAGCCAGCCCTTCACCGTCACCGCGGAAGAAGCCATACCGAGCGCGGCGGATGCGATGGTGATCACGCTGAAAAACCTGATCGCCGATATGTTTATGGAGGGCGATTCATGGGCTGCGGTCACGGCCCGCGAAGGCCTTTATAATCGCACGCTCGCCACGCTCGATCTGGCCGGCGATGTCACCGTCTATTCCGACCAAGGGCACGAACTGCACACCGAAAGCGCGCACCTCAATATCCAGGCTGGCGAAGCGGAAGGTCATGAGGCCGTGTCGGGCCAAGGCCCGCTCGGTTTGATCAATGGCTCGGCCTTCCGGATCACGGACCGAGGCGCCAATGTCTTTGTGTCCGGTCCGGTGAAGACGACGATTTTCCCCAAGCGGCCCGACAACCAACCCGAGGCGCGCCCATGATCTGGCATAGGTCAAAAGGGTATTTGGCGGCCCTGGCACTTGGCTTGGTGGGCGCCCAAATTATCACGCAATCAACATGGGCGGCCGAAGCTGAGAGCACCGCGCCGCAAACCGAAAATGTCTCGCCAACCCGCCCCACCGGCACACGCACCGATACCACGCTCCCGATCGAGATCACCGCCGATACGCTGGAGGTCAAACAAAACCAGCAGCTCGCGGTCTTTCGTGGCAAGGTAGACGCCGTGCAGGGCACCATGAGACTGCGCGCCGATCAGTTGACCGTGCACTATCGCAAGAGCAAAGAGAGCCCCGATCAACCGGGCATTTCGAAAATCGAAGCAGAAGGGAACGTCTTCGTTTCATCGCCCACGGAAACCGGCAAAGGATCCCGCGGCGTTTATGACGTCGATCGCGCGCGGATCTACCTGATGGGCGATGTTGTGCTCACCCAGGGCAACAATATCGTCAAGGGCGATACGCTCGAGATGAACCTCACGACCGGCGAAAGCAAAGTGGCCAAAGGGGCGGCCCAAGGCGGGCGTGTTAAGGGTCTCTTCGTGCCTGAAAAGAAGCCTGCCGCCGCGAAAAATGACGCGCCTTCGCAGAAGAAAAATTAACCGGATCGGGTATATTTCTAACGATGTCATCAGGTGGAAGCGACGAACGCCAAAGCGGCCGTCAAAGCACTGCGAACACCGCTGACGATGGCGCGGTCTTAGGGCCGCGTCTCGTCGCCTCGAATACGGGGTTGGTTGCGCGCAATCTCGGCAAACGCTTCCGCAAACGCCCGGTGCTACGAGACGTCAGTCTCACGGTGCAACGCGGCGAGGCGGTGGGTTTGCTTGGGCCGAATGGCGCGGGTAAGACAACCAGCTTCTACCTGATCACGGGATTGATTACGCCGGATTATGGTCAGGTTTTCTTGGATGGCCACGACATCACCGATCTTCCGATGTATCGCCGTGCACGGCTTGGCATCGGATATTTGCCTCAGGAGGCGTCGATTTTTCGCGGCATGACGGTCGAAGGCAACATCAAGGCGGTGCTCGAAGTTTCCGAGCCGGCGCGCGAGCGGCGCGAAGCGCTGCTCGATGAGCTGTTGGCGGAATTTTCGATCAGCCATTTGCGGCACACGCCCGCGCTTGCGCTTTCAGGCGGCGAGCGACGGCGCGTTGAAATTGCGCGGGCATTGGCGAGCCGCCCGAGCTTCATGTTGCTCGACGAGCCGCTGGCCGGCATTGACCCGATCGCGCTTGGCGAAATTCGCGAACTGGTCGCCAATTTGAAAGACCGCGGCATCGGCGTCTTAATCACCGACCACAATGTGCGCGAGACACTCGATATCGTCGACCGGGCCTATATTCTTCATGAGGGCGCGGTGCTGATGGAAGGTGTGCCGGATGATATCGTCGCCCACGAGGAAGTGCGGCGGGTCTATCTCGGCGAGCGTTTCCGTCTGTAGCCGGTTGAGCAACGCGCCATGGCCACCGTGAAGCAGCAGCTCAGCCTTAAACAAGGGCAGGCGCTGGTTATGACGCCGCAGCTCCAGCAGTCGATCAAACTGCTTCAGCTCGGCGCCCAAGAACTTCAGGCCTATATCCAAGAAGAGCTCGAACGTAACCCCTTGCTTGAGCGCGAGGAGACCGATGGCGCCGGCGAAAGCGATTCACCAGCGCCAACCGCGCTTGAGGTAGGCACGCCGGTTGCCACCGATCAGGCCATGAACCGGCTCGAGGCCGAAGGCCCCGATGCCGCCGGGCTTGATGTTACGCCGGAGGCCATGTGGGAAGCCGATAGTGCACCGGGCGATGCCGGGCGTTGGGCGCGCGCGGGTGGCGCGCCAAGCGGTGATGAGGGCGATCACCTTGATCAGGCCGCCTCGGATGGCCCTACGCTGCGCGAGCACTTGCTGTCCCAGCTGCGGGTGGGCTGCAGCGACCCCATTGATTTGTTGATCGGCAGCCGGCTGATCGACCTGATTGACGAGGCGGGCTATTTACCGGCCGACCTTTTGGCCGTCGCGACGCAACTCGGCTGTGAGCCTTCGCGCATTGAGCAGACGATCACCATTTTGCATCGCTTCGAGCCAACGGGTGTCTTCGCCCGGTCTTTACGCGAGTGTCTGGCGCTTCAGCTCGCCGAGAAAAATCGTCTCGACCCGGTCATGAGCACATTTCTCGACCATCTCGATTTGCTCGCCGCGCGGAACTTCGCCAGCTTGAAAGCCCAATGCCAAGTGTCGGACGAGGATATCGCCGACATGATCGCCGAAATCAAACGGCTCGAACCCAAGCCCGGACGCGCCTTCGGTGCCGAGCCAGCGCCGACCGTCATTCCCGACATTTATGTACGGCCCATGCGCGACGGCTCCTGGCAGGTCGAGCTCAATCCCGACACCATGCCAAAGGTGATCGTGAATACGGGCTATTTTTCCCTCCTGACCAAGGGCGTCCGCACGCCGGCCGAGCACCAATTCCTGACCACGCAACTTCAATCGGCGAACTGGTTGGTTCGTTCGCTGGTCCAGCGCGCGCGAACGGTGATGAACGTGGGTCGCGCATTGGTTGAACAACAGTCAAATTTTTTCTCGCACGGCGTGCGTGAAATGCGCCCCATGACCTTGCGCGATATCGCCACTTTGATCGGTGTGCACGAGAGCACGGTCAGCCGCGTGGTCGCCAACAAATATCTTTCCTGCCCACGTGGCGTGTTCGATCTCAAATTCTTCTTTTCGGCCGCCCTGCAAAGCAGCGCCGGGGGCGAAACTCACGCCGCCGAGGCGGTTCGGCACCGAATCAAGGCGATGATCGATTCCGAACCCCCGAACCGAATCCTCTCTGACGACCATATTGCTGCCGCACTGAGCAAAGGCGGGGTCGCGATTGCGCGGCGAACGGTAGCAAAATACCGCGAAGCCATGCGCATCCCGTCTTCGGTCGAACGTCGTAGCCTGAAGCGAAAAGAGCCGACCGAAAATTCCCTAACCAATTAAAATAGTTAGAAAAAATCAGTAGTTGGCGGGGCAAAATCGGGGCCCGATTGACTCACTGGGTTAGGGGGACCTATGGTGCGCCGCCTTTTCGCCCGGGGTGCTCGACCCCACATAGAGGGCCATGTGACCCCGGCCCGGCGAGTGCAAACGAGAACATCGCGAGTAATCGACAGACCAGGCGGCGGCACCGTAAAATAGCCGATGTCGCGCAACGATCATAAGGACCCTGGGGTTTAGTGGGCGCTGAGCCCGGCGAGCCAAGTTGTCCAGGACGGAGTGCCGATGGAAATTCGGGAAATTCTTCAGCAGCGCGGCGTCTTGCCGCGTTTGCGTGCGACCAGCAAGAAGCACCTGCTACAGGAGCTGGCGGCGCGTGCCGCCGAACTGACGGGTCTGCACGAGCGGACGATTTTCGATGCGCTGCTTGAGCGCGAGCGACTTGGCTCGACCGGAAGCGGCAAGGGTATCGCCATTCCGCATGCGCGCTTGCCCGGTCTAGACCATTTGGTGGCGGTTTTTGCCCGCCTCGAACAGCCGGTCGATTTCGAATCGGTGGATGGTCACCCGGTCGATCTCGTTTTCATGCTGCTTGCGCCGGCGAGCGCCGGGGCTGACCACCTCAAGGCGCTCTCGAACATTTCACGTCTCCTGCGCAAGGACGAAGTTGTCGAACGCCTGCGCGGGTCGGACCGCGCCGAAGCGATTTTTGCCCTCCTCATCGAGCCGCCCGCCCGTTCGGCCGCTTGAGCGCCCACAGTCCGCTGGTTGACACGGCTGGACGACGGCGCGACCTTCCCCGCCAATGAGCCGGCTCCATCACGCGAGTTGCGTCGTTTTCGAAGGTGTCGGCATTTTGCTGCGCGGCCCTTCTGGCGCCGGAAAATCCGATCTTGCCTTGCGCCTCATCGAGGCCGGCGCCGCCCTTGTAGCGGACGATCAGGTGGCGCTAACCCCCAAGGGCAATCGTCTCATGGCGCAGGCCCCCGAGGCGCTGGCCGGCCTGCTGGAGGTTCGGGGCCTTGGCATCCTCACACTCCCCAATCTGCCCGAGGCAAGCATCGGCCTGCTCGTCGATCTCGCGCCAAACACAAACATCGCGCGCCTGCCAAACCTCGTGGAAACCGTTATCGACGGGGTCGGGATCGCCGCCTTGACCCTCGCGCCATTCGAATCATCCGCCGTAGCGAAGCTCCGCATGGCGGCGCAGCTGGTCAACGGCCGGCTTCAGCCGGCCGAGACCGCGCTTGGACCCGGCCTCAACCGTCGATCGGCCTGAACCGATGACCCGAAACCCCGATCGATCCCAAAGGCAGCGTCTGGTCATTGTCACCGGCATGTCGGGAGCGGGCAAATCGACGGCGCTCAAGGTCTTCGAGGATCTGGGTTATGAGGTGGTCGACAATTTGCCCGTCACCTTGATCGGCGGCCTGGTGCGCGGCGCCTCCGGCGATGCCGACACGCGGCGGCCCTTGGCGATCTGCACCGATGTGCGTACGCGTGAATTCGATGTCGAGCACTTCGAACGCTATCTGGCACCCTTGCTCGACCGCGACAGCCTCGACACCACGCTGCTGTTTCTCGAAAGCGATGACGAGATCTTGCGCCGACGCTTCACCGAGACCCGGCGGCGCCACCCCCTGGCCGATGATCGCCCGGTCAGCGATGGCATTCGGCTCGAACGCGAGCGTCTGATCTGGGCGCGCAATCGGGCCGATCTGGTGGTCGACACCTCGGGCCTTGGTCTACCTGATCTTCGCCGCCTGCTGACGGGGCATTTTTCGATCTCAAGCGCGGCCGGCCTCGGCGTTCACATCGTTTCATTTGGCTATCGTCATGGCCTGCCGCCTGAGGCTGATCTCGTGTTCGACGTTCGCTTCCTGGCCAATCCGCATTACGAGCCGAATTTGCGCGCCGGAACCGGCCTCGATGCGCCGATCGCCGCCTTCATCGAGCGAGATTCCGCCTTTGCGCCGTTTTTTGCTACGTTGACCGATATGTTGAATCCGCTATTGCCCGCCTATGAACGGGAGGGCAAATCCTATTTGACCATTGCCATTGGCTGCACGGGCGGGCGTCATCGCTCGGTCTTTGTGGCCGGGCGGCTGGTCGAAACACTACGCGCCGCCGGGTGGACCGCCAGCCTGCGTCATCGCGATCTTGAGCGCTCGGCCTCGATCGGCGATTGATTGATCGTTCGTCGCACGTTCTTTGAAACGGATTCCCTCATGATTGGTTTGGTCTTGGTTACGCATGGCCGCTTGGCCGAAGAATTTATCGCCGCGACCGAGCATGTGGTCGGGCGGCAGGAACGCATTCGCGCGATCTGCATCGGGGCGGACGACGACATGGAACGGCGACGCAAGGAAATCATCGAGGCGATCAACGCGGTGGACGATGGCGACGGGGTGATTCTGCTGACCGACATGTTTGGCGGCACACCGTCCAATCTTGCGATTTCGGTGATGGACCACCGCGCGAAGATCGAGGTCATTGCCGGCATGAACCTGCCGATGCTGATCAAACTCGCATCGGTACGCAAGGAAGAGACGCTTGAACGAGCGGTCTTGAGTGCCCAGGAAGCTGGACGAAAATATATCAACGTGGCGAGCAGCCTGTTGAACGGAGAGGGGGTGTGAGTACGCCAGCCGATCCATCCGCCAAAAAAAGCGCCGGTCAAACACACAAAATTGTGACGATATCGAACCGCCTGGGCTTGCACGCGCGCGCGGCGGCCCGTTTCGTCCAAGTCGCGGCCGCTTATGACGCCGAAATCACGGTCACGCGCAACGGCACCGCTGTCTCGGGTTCGTCAATTTTAGGGCTCATGATGTTGGCGGCGGGGCCGGGACAGGAAATTTTGATCGAAGCGAGCGGCCCCGATGGCGCGGCCGCGCTCGATGCGCTCGCCACATTGGTCGAGCGCCGCTTCGACGAAGACTAGACCGGAGATATTGGACGTGTACGAAGAGATCGCCGGCCTGCCTGAAGCGTTCAAACACCGGTTCGATGGGCTTGGCGTGTCCGCAGGCATTGCGATCGGGCCCGCCCATGTCGTCGAACGCGGCCTGATCGACTTGCCGGAATATGGTTTGGCCGAGCATGAGATCGCCGGTGAAGTTGCTCGCTTCGAAGAAGCGGTGGCGGCGTCGGCGAAACAAGTTCGCAAGCTCCGCGGCAAAGCGAGCGGCCTGCCGGGCGCGGCGGCCGAGGAGCTGAGCTATTTGCTCGACGCCCACCTTCAAATGCTCAAGAGCTCGCGCCTGGTGCGCGGTGTTATCGAGCGAATCCGGCGCCAACATATCAATGCCGAGGCCGCCGTGCAGGCGGAGCTGGGTGAAATCGGCCAAGCCTTTGCCGCGGTCAGCGATCGCTATTTGGCGAGCCGGATCGACGATGTGCGCGAAGTCGGCACGCGCATCGTGCGCAATTTATCAAAAGTACCCTACCAAGCGTTTTCTTCTTTGCCGCAGGGCGCCATCATCATCGCCGAGGAGATCACCCCAGCCGATACCGCGCTGATGGACCCGACCAAGGTCGGGGGCTTTGCCTCGGCCTTGGGCGGCGCCGAAGGCCACACGGCCATCATGGCTCGCTCGCTCGGCCTGCCCGCGGTGCTTGGCGTCCCAAGCCTGGTAACCGTGGCGCGGCCGGGGGATCTGATCATTGTTGATGGCACGCGCGGCCAAGTGGTGATCAACCCCTCGCCGGAGACGATCGGGCGCTACGAGCGGCGTCGCGAGGCTTTGTTACGCCGGCAACGTCAACTCGATCGGCTGCGCGGCGTCGCGGCGATCACACGGGATGGCCACCGCATCGGGCTGCAATGCAATCTCGAACTACCGACCGAGCTCGGGCTTACCAACGCCGCTGGCGCCGAAGGCATCGGCTTACTTCGCAGCGAATTCATGTACATGAACCGCGACCAACCGCCCGATGAAGATGAGCAATATCAGGCCCTGCGTACGATCGTCGAAGGCATGGCGGGGCGCCCGGTCACGGTCCGCACCCTCGATGTCGGCTCCGACAAGCTCGCCTATTCGCTCGGCGAGCATTTGAGCCCGAGCGTCAATCCGGCGCTTGGGCTGCGCGCCATTCGCCTCTCGCTCAAAGTACGCCCACTCCTCGAAGCACAGATCGGCGCCATGTTGCGGGCCAATGCCCATGGTCCAGTCAGGATCTTGCTGCCCATGATCACCACGGTCGGCGAGGTCAGGGCGGTTAGGGAATTGATCCCCCGCGTTGCCCGGCGCTTGGCGCGCAACCGCATTGCCATCGGCAAGGAGCTGCCGCCCGTTGGCGTGATGATCGAAACCCCAGGCGCCGCCCTAGCCGCTGATGCCCTCGCGCAGGTGTCGGACTTTTTTTCGCTCGGCACCAACGACCTGACCATGTACACGCTCGCGATCGACCGGGGCGACGAGCAAGTCGCACACCTTTACGATTCGCTCCACCCCGCCGTATTGCGGCTGATCCAATTTGCGACGGTAGCCGCCCAGCGCGCCGGCATACCGGTCAATCTATGCGGTGAAATGGCCGGCAATCCACGCTTTACCGCGCTCCTCCTCGGGCTTGGCCTACGCGACCTGTCAATGGCCGCGCCCAGCCTGCCGCGGGTCAAGCAGCGCATCCTCGAACTCGATCTGGCCGAAGCCGGCCGGCGCGCCGAACAAATCATGCAGCAATCGGATTCGGGCGTGATCGCCGCGCTGATCGAAGATTTTAACGCCCTCGGCTGAAACCCCCTCCCGCAGTTGTAACAACCACGGGTGGCTGATAAAACGGCCCGCCCGCCCCAACACCCCGGAGTCACTAAATGGCCGACGCCACGGACTATAAGGTTGCCGATATCGCCCTCGCCAAATGGGGCCGGAGCGAGATCGATATGGCGGAAACCGAAATGCCGGGCCTCATGTCGCTCCGCGACGAGTTCAAGGGCAAGGCGCCGCTCAAGGGCGCGCGCATCGCCGGCTCCCTGCATATGACGATTCAAACCGCCGTCTTGATCGAAACCCTGCAAGCCTTGGGCGCCGATATTCGCTGGGCCTCGTGCAACATTTATTCGACGCAAGATCATGCCGCGGCGGCAATCGCGGCGGTTGGCACGCCGGTCTTCGCCTATAAGGGCGAAACCCTGACCGAGTATTGGGACTATACCCACCGCATCTTCGAGTGGGCCGATGGCGGCACGCCGAACATGATCCTCGACGATGGTGGCGATGCGACCTTGCTCGTCCATCTCGGCTCCGAGGCCGAGAAGAATCAGGCGGCGCTGCCCAAGCCGCAAAATGAAGAAGAGGAAGTTTTGGTCGCCGCGATCAAGGCGCGGCTTAAATCCAAACCCGGCTGGTACACGGCGCTCGCCAAGGCAATTCGCGGCGTTAGCGAAGAGACCACCACCGGCGTTCACCGGCTCTATCAAATGCAGAAGGAAGGCCGCCTCTTGTTTCCGGCCATCAATGTCAATGACTCGGTCACCAAGTCGAAGTTCGACAATATCTATGGTTGTCGTGAAAGCTTGGTTGACGGCATCAAACGCGGCACCGATGTGATGATGTCGGGCAAAGTAGCCGTGGTGTGCGGCTTTGGCGACGTCGGCAAGGGCTCGGCGGCTTCGCTCCGCAATGCCGGTTGCCGCGTCGTGGTCACCGAGATCGACCCCATCTGCGCGCTTCAAGCCGCGATGGAAGGTTATCAGGTCACCACCATCGAAGACGCCGTTTCATTTGGCGATATCTTCGTCACCGCGACCGGCAATGTCGGCGTCATCACGCTCGATCACATGCGCCAAATGAAACATCGCGCCATCGTGTGCAACATCGGCCACTTCGATTCGGAGATCCAGGTCGCGGCGCTCAAGAACTACAAGTGGCACAATGTGAAGCCGCAGGTTGACGAGATCGAGTTTCCGGACGGCAAGAAATTGATTCTTTTGTCCGAAGGGCGTCTGGTCAATCTCGGCAATGCGACCGGCCATCCGAGCTTCGTCATGAGCGCGTCGTTCAGCAATCAGACGCTGGCCCAGATCGAGCTTTGGGCCAATGCCACCAAGTACGAAAAAGGCCAAGTTTACATTTTGCCCAAGCATTTGGACGAGAAGGTCGCGGCCCTGCATTTGGCGAAGCTTGGTGTCAAGCTCACCAAGCTGACCGACGCCCAGGCCAAATATATCGGCGTCAAGCAGACCGGCCCCTACAAGCCGGAGCACTACCGGTATTGAAGGGGCGCGCCTCTGAAGCTCGCGCTTGCCGGAATAAAGCGGGGTGCTACCATCGCGCGCGCACCAACCGAGTCCGCACCCGGATGACGAGACTAGGCAAGTCGGCAGCAGCGGCGTTTGTGGTGTGGCTGAGTTTCGGCGGACGCCGCGCTGAGGCGGCTTGGGAGGCCGAACATTGGTTGACGGCCGGGTTCGGCACGACCGCCCTGCTTGGCGCCGGCGTGATCATTCTTTTCCTGACCATTCTAAAGCGCGCCGCGCGCGAGCGCGCCGCGCACGAGGCCGCCTTGGCGCGTTTGAGCCAGGCCAATGAGACCGCCCGCGCCGCGCTCGCTTATGCCCCCGCCTTGATCCTCTATTGGCGTCGCGGCCAGCCCGAGGCCGAGCTGATCAACAGGCTGAAATCGTCGCTAGCACCCTTTGGCAACCTCGTCGTGCGCCGCCTTGATGACCTCGCCGGCCAACTCGATAGCAAAGACTTCGATGAACTGCGCGGCCGCCTCGCACGCCTTGAGCCGGGCGATACGCTAAGACAAACCTGCTATAGCGCCGATGGCGGAAAATGCTTCGAGGCCGCCGCGGTGGCCGACGATCAAAGCATCTGCCTGACACTCAGGGATTCGACGATCGAGGTGAACACCCTCTCTCGCCTCGAAGCAGAGGTTGGTGCGCAGCGTCAGGCCGCGACGGGCTTGAAGGCAGTCGCCGACGCGATTTCAATTCCGATGTGGCGGCGCGATGCCTCGCTCTCGCTTGTCTGGTGCAACCCGGCCTACGCCGCGGCGGGCGGGCGCATCACGCTCGGCGGGCGGCGCGATGAAACATCGGTGATCATCTGGGTGGCTGATACCGGCGTTGGCATCGACCGCGAGGAACAGAACAATGTGTTTCGGAAATTCCATCGCGGTACCTCCCCGCTCGCGCGCCAAACGGGCGCCGGCCTAGGCCTTTCGCTCGTGCGCTACTTCGTTGAACTTCACGGCGGAAGGCTGCAACTTGATTCCCAAGCCGAGGTCGGCACCACGGTGACTTGTTACTTCCCGATCGAGGCAAAGGCAAACCCCGACACGGTATCGCCCTTCGTCCCATGAAACAGGCCCAGGCTAGGATGACGCCACAGGAAGACCCGAGCCTCATGGTAGAGCTCGCCAATCTGGCCGCCACCGAGCGGCTCGCGGCACGCCTCGCGGAAGAGGCGCGGCCGGGCGATGTGATCGGCCTTGAAGGGCCGCTCGGCGCCGGCAAAACAGCCTTCGCGCGCGGCTTCATTGCGGCGCTCCTGGGTCCGCTCGACGTGCCGAGCCCGACCTTCACGTTGGTTCAGATTTATGAGGGGGCGGCGGCGCCGATTTGGCATTTCGACCTCTATCGCCTGACCAAGCCCATGGAAGCCGATGAGCTTGGTCTCGACGATGCGCTGGCCGCCGGGATCACGTTGATCGAATGGCCCGAGCGACTGGGCGATCGAATGCCGCCTAACCGGCTTATCCTCAGGCTTGACCCCGGGCCAAACGAGGGTGCGCGGCGTGCCCACCTGAGTGCGCATGGCCCGCGGGCGCGCCAATGGCTTGATGCGGTGCGTGAGGCCATGTCATGAGCGATCGCGATGCGCTGATCGCGCGCTTTCTCGACCAAGCCGGCTGGGGCCGCGCGATCCGCCGGCCGCTCGCCGGCGACGCCTCGTTTCGCCATTATGATCGCCTGACGCTCGATGGCACCACGGCCGTGCTGATGGACGCGCCGCCACCCAAGGAGGATGTTCGCCCTTTTCTTGGCATTGCGCGCCATTTGAGCGGGCTCGGCTACAGCGCGCCCGCGATCATGGCGGCCGATGAGGCGCTCGGCCTCGTTCTGCTCGAAGATCTGGGTGACGATCTCTATACGCGCGTTCTCAAGGGCGCCAATGCCGAACGAGAGATGGCGCTTTATGCCGCGGCGATCGACCTGCTGGCCGATCTTCATACGCGACCCGCGCCCCCCGACCTCGCGCGCTATGACGAGGCGCGGCTCTTGGCCGAGACCGAATTGTTCCTCGATTGGTATATCCCGCGCCGCTTTGGACGAACGGCCGAGCCGGCCGAGCGCGAGGCCTATCGCGCGACATGGCGCGCGGTATTGCCGCTGGCCTGGCGCGCGCCCGCCGCGCTCGCGCTCCGCGACTATCATGCCGACAATTTGATTTGGCTCTCGGCGGTTCGGCAAAAGGCCGGCGACCCAACCGGATTTCATCGCGTTGGCTTACTCGATTTTCAAGACGCCATCGTAGCGCCATTCCCCTATGATCTCGTGTCGCTGCTCGAAGATGCACGGCGCGACGTGCCGATGCCGATCGTCGAGGCGATGATGATGCGCTATCTGGCCGCGCGGCCTGAGCTCGACGAAGCCATTTTTTGCACCGCCTATGCCGTGCTCGGCGCGCAACGCAATGTGCGCATTCTGGGCATCTTCTCGCGCCTCGCCGTGCGCGATGGCAAAGAGCGCTATTTGGGCTTCTTGCCGCGCGTGTGGGGCTTGGTTGAACGCGATTTGGCGCACCCTTCGCTGGCCCCGGTCGCGGCGTGGTTCGCGCGCGCCGCCCCGCCCGACACGCGTGAGCGCGACGCATGATCAAACCGCCGCAACGCGCCATGGTATTGGCAGCCGGCAAGGGGCTGCGCTTGCGCCCGATCACCGATCGTGTGCCGAAGCCCTTGGTCAAGGTTGGCCGGCGCGCGCTGATCGATTATTCGCTCGATGCGCTGCGCGCGGCCGGCGTGCGGGAGGCCGTGGTCAACGCCCATTATCTGGCCGAGGCGATCGAGACATTCGTCGCCGATTATCAAAAGGCACACCCGGCCTTACGCCTTCATCTCTCGCGCGAGGATGAGCTGCTCGAAACCGGTGGCGGTGTGATGCAGGCGCGCAAATTACTCGGCGATGAGCCGTTCTATGTCATGAATTCCGACGTCATCGTGCGCGATGGGGCGACGCCAGCTTTGCATAGGCTCGCCCAGGCCTTCGACGCAACGCGCATGGATGCCTTGCTCCTTTTACAACCCGTCGCGCAAGCGCTCGGCTATGACGGCAAGGGCGATTATGTGCGTTCGCCCGAGGGCCGACTGACCAGCCGCGGCACCGTGCCCAGCGCGCCCTTCGTCTTCACCGGCGCGCAAATTCTAACGCCGCGTTTGCTCGACGGCGCACCCGATGGCGCGTTCTCGTTGAAATTGCTCTATGACCGAGCCGAGGCCGCGCAACGCCTGTTCGGCCTCATCCACGATGGCGCCTGGCTCCATATCGGCACCCCTGATGGGCTTGCGCTGGCCGAGCGGGCGATCGCGGCCGCGCCATGAACGAGGCGCGTGCGAAGGCGCGCGCCCCTGTTGTTTATGCGATCCCTGCTGGCTTGCCCTTTGCCGACGCCCTGGCTGAGGCGTTGCTCGGCCGTGGGCCTTTAAGCCTCCATTCCGCTGATCCTCTGGCGATTGCACGCGCGGAAATTTTCGTGCCGACGCGCCGTGCCGCGCGTGCGCTGAGCGATGCTTTAGTACGCCAGAGCGGCGCACGAGCGACGCTTCTACCGCGCATTCGCCCCTTTGGCGATCTCGACGATGACGAGCCGAGCCTCGATGGCGATGGCATTGGCGGGCTCGACGCTCTGCCGCCCGCCGCCGATCCGCTATCGCGCGATTTTCTTCTGATGCGCCTCGTCATGGCGTGGCAAATGAAAAAGACCGGCAAGCCCAGCGTGCGCGCCGATGAAGCGGCGCAGCTGGCCCGCGCGCTTGGGCGCTTTATAGATGAATTACACAGCGAGCGCGTCGACCCCGCGGCGCTGAAGGACCTCGCCCCCGAACGCTTCGCCGCGCATTGGCAAGAGATCGTCGCGTTTCTTGCCATCGTGACGCATGAATGGCCGCTTCTCCTCGAGCGCATTGGCTTGATGGACCATGTCGCGCGGCGCAATGCGGTGCTTGAAGCTTTGGCCCAGCGCTGGACCAAAGATCCACCACCGCACCCCGTGATTGCCGCGGGCTCGACCGGTAGCCTGCCGGCGACCGCCGATTTGATCGCCGCCATCGCTCGCCTCCCCAAAGGCGCGGTCGTGTTGCCTGGGCTCGACCGCACGCTTGATGACGAGGCTTGGGCCGCGCTCGACCCCTCGCACCCGCAATTCGGGTTGAAGAATTTGACCGAACGGCTCGGTGTCCCGCGCAGCATGGTTACCGATCTCGGCGCGACGCCACAATCGCGCGCCGCGCGTCTCGCGCTGATCGCCGAGGCGTTGCGCCCAGCAATAACCACCGAAGTCTGGCGTAATTTGCCCGCACTCGACGCCTCCGCGCTCATCGGTCTTGCGCGCGTTGAATGCGCCAATGAGGACGACGAGGCCGGCGTGATTGCCTTAAAATTACGCGAGACGCTCGAAACCCCAACCAAGACCGCCGCGTTGGTTACCGCCGATCGAGGCCTCGCGCGGCGCGTCGTGGCGCGGCTCGAACGCTATGGCATCGAGGTCGATGATTCGGCCGGGCGACCACTCGCGCTGACGCCGCCCGGCGCCTTTCTCCGTCTGATCGGCGCGCTCGCGATCGAACAAGTCGCGCCTGTGTCACTCCTCGCATTGCTGAAACACCCACTCGCCGCCGGCGGTTTGGCGCCCGAGACATTTCGCCGTCAGGTGCGCGCTCTCGAGCTCGCCTGCCTGCGCGGCCCACGCCCATCGCCGGGCTTCAATGGTGTACGCGCCGCGCTCGACGATGCCATCGCTGAAGCAAAGACCGAGCCCCGTCGCAAAGAGCTTGGCGCGTTGAGCTCATGGCTCGATCGCGTGACCCAGGCCTATAAACCCTTCGCCGATTCAATGGCGGCGCCACGCGCGACGATCGCGGCCTTGCTCGCCGCTCATATCGGCCTCGCCGAGTGGCTTGCCGCGACCGATCGAGAGCACGGCCCGAGCCGGCTATGGGCCGGCGAGGCGGGTGAGCGCGCCGCAAGTTTTGTCGCGGACATCGCCGAGGCCGCCGCCGACGCGCCGGAGATCGCGCCCGCCTCCTACCCCGCTCTGATCGAAGCGCTCATGGCGGGGCTCATGGTTCGCCCGTCACGGCCGCGCCATTCGCGCCTCTCTATTTGGGGGCCGCTCGAAGCACGCCTGCAAAGCGCGGATTTGATGATCCTCGGCGGCTTGAACGAAGGCAGCTGGCCGCCTGAACCGAAACCCGACCCCTGGCTCAGCCGGCCGATGCGCGCAGCGGTCGGCCTGTCGCCACCGGAGCGACGCATCGGCCTCGCGGCGCACGACTTCGTGCAATGTTGCGGCGCGCCGGAGGTCTTGCTGACGCACGCGCGCCGGGCCGGCACCTCGCCCACCATTGCCTCACGTTGGCTGACGCGGCTCGATGCCTTGATCGGCCTTGTCGCACCCAACGCGCGTGCGCAAATCGATGCGCATCATCTTCGCGCCTGGCAGAGCGCGCTTGATGCCCCAGCGCGCGTTGAACCCTGCGCCCCACCCGCGCCCCGCCCGCCACTGCACACGCGACCGAGGCAGCTCTCGGTCACGGCGGTCGAAACCTGGCTCGCCGATCCCTACTCGATCTATGCGCGCTACATTCTGCGTCTTAAGCCGCTTGATGAGCTCGATGCCGACCCAGGCGCGGCCGAGCGCGGCAGTTTGATTCACGACGTGTTCGATGCCTTTGTGCGCGACCATCCAAGAGATTTGCCCGACCATGCCTTGGCGCAATTGATTGAGGCGGGCCGCGCACGCTTTGCCGCGCTGGCGCATCGGCCGACCATCATGGCGTTTTGGTGGCCGCGTTTTGAACGCATCGCAGCCTGGTTCATCGAGGCCGAACGCGAGCGTCGCGCCGAAGGCACCCATCCGTGCGCGACCGAAATCAGCGGCACGCTTAGTTTCGACGCGCCGGGCGGCACCTTCACCCTAAGCGCCAAGGCCGACCGCATCGACCGCAAGGCCGACGGCGCCCTCGTCATCATCGACTACAAGACCGGCACGGTACCCTCGAAGAACGACGTGGAAAACGGCAAGCGCGCTCAATTGCCGCTTGAGGCCGCAATTGCGTTGGCCCGTGGCTTCGGCGCCGCCGTGCCCGACGCACCGGTCACCGCGCTTGAATATTGGCGCTTAAGTGGCGGTGAGGAGCCCGGCAAGGTCATCCGCGTCGGCAAGGACGCTGAGGCATTGGCGCGCCGCTTGCTCGCACGGCTGCAAGATTATGTCGCGGGCTTCGACGACCCCACTATGCCCTATCGTGTCGAGCCGCGGCCTTCGCTCATCAGGCCCTATCAGGATTACGCCCATCTGGCGCGCATCGGCGAGTGGTCGGTGGAACCAGCGCCATGAGCACGACCACACAAATCGAGCCGCGCCTCCGCGCGCTTGAGCCCGATGCCACGGTTTGGGTCACCGCCTCGGCCGGCAGCGGCAAGACACGGCTTTTGACTGAGCGCGTGATCCGTTTGTTGATTGGCGGCACGGCACCCGAGCGCATTCTCTGCGTCACCTTCACGCGCGCGGCCGCGGCCGTGATGGCACAACGGATCAACCAAACCCTCGCGACCTACGCCACCACCGATGACCTTAAGCTCGATGAGGCGCTCGCCTCATTGCTTGGCCGCGCCGCGCGGCAAGACGAGCGCCGCCGCGCGCGCCAATTATTTGCCCAGGTGCTCGATGTGCCGGGCGGCATGCGCATTCTCACCATTCACGCCTTTTGCCAATCCTTGTTGCGGCGCTTCCCGCTTGAAGCCGGGCTCGCGCCGCACTTCGACGTGCTCGACCAGCCGGGCCAACGCGCGCTATTGGCCGATGCCGAAGCGCAGCTGTTCGCCGAGGCCGGCGCCGCGCCCAATAGCCCGGCCGCGTGCGCGCTCGGCCGGCTGAGCCCGGCCTTCGACGAAGCGCGCTTTGCTGAAATGATTGACGCCTTGCGTCTTGAACGCGCGCGGTTCGTCGCTGCGCGCGCTGCCTTTGGCGGCATCGATGCGCTCATTGGCGCTGTCTATCGCCGGCTTGGCGTGCCCAATGGCTCCGATGAATCCCATGTCGTGGCGGAGGCCGCCGCCGACGGCGCGTTCGATCGCGACGCATTGAGCCGCGCCGTCACGGCCCTCGATCGCCTTGGCTTGAAAACCGACAAAGATCGCAGCGCCAAGATCAAGGCCTGGCTCGCCGGCGATCACGACCAGCGCGCGGAGACCTTCGCTTCATACATTGTGGCCCTCTTGACCAAGGAAGACCTTAGTCCCCGCGTCAACCTCGCGACCAAGGCCGTTATTAGTGCGGCGCCCGAGGCCAATGAGGCCCTCATTCGCGAGCAGACCCGGTTGCTCGATGTCATCGAACGGCGACGCAGCGCGACACTCGCGGCAAACACCGCAGCCTCTCTGCACGTTGAAGCGCGCTTCGATGCGCTCTATGCCAATGAAAAGGCACACCGCGCCGCGCTCGACTTCAATGATCAGATTGAAGAAGCCCGCGCGCTTCTGGAAGAAAAAGGCGCCGGCGCCTGGGTGCTCTATAAGCTCGATGGCGGGCTCGATCATATTCTGCTCGACGAAGCGCAAGATACCGCGCCCGCCCAATGGCGCGTGATTGCGGCACTCGCGGCCGAGTTTTTCGCCGGCCTCGGCGCGCGTGAGCAAAAGCGCACCGTGTTCGCGGTCGGCGATGAAAAACAATCGATCTTCAGCTTTCAGGGCGCGGATGTTGAGGCGCTTGAGACCGAGCGCGAGCGCCTGATGACGAGCGTGCGCGCGGCCGCTTTGCCGTTTCACGATGTGCCGTTGGTGCGCTCATACCGCTCGACCGCGCCCGTGCTGCGCCTGGTCGATGCGACCTTCGCCGATGACACGGCGCGCCAAGGCGTGGCCCGCGATGACGGACCGATTCACCACACGGTGGACCGTGAAGGCCAGGCTGGCCTGGTTGAGCTTTGGCCGATGGTCGAACGCGGCGAACGAGAGACCGCCGATCCGTTCGATCTGCCACTGACCCAAGAAGCCGGGGATGATCCCGAAGCGCGCCTCGCGCGTTATGTCGCGGGCCGCATCGTGCGCTGGTTGAGACCACGCGATGAGGCCGCGCGCGCCGAGGCCCGGCTGTTGGCGCGCGGCCGCGACATCACGGCCGGCGACATCTTGGTGCTGGTGCGCCATCGCACCAGCTTCGTGCCGCGCCTCGTTGCCTTTCTGAAAAAAGAAAACGTGCCGGTCGCCGGTGTCGACCGCATGATCGTAACCGAACAACTCGCGGTGAAAGATCTCCTCGCGCTCGCCCAGGCGCTCTTGCTGCCGCAAGACGATTTGAATTTTGCGTGTTTGCTCAAGAGCCCTTTGATTGGCTTCAACGACGACGAATTGTTCGCGCTGGCTCACGGCCGCGAAGGCGCCTCGCTGTGGCAGATCTTGACCGCGCAACAAAATGAAAGCCACGTATTCGCCGCGACCCATGGATGGTTTTCGGCGCTTCTGGCGCGCGCCGACTTCTTGCCCCCGTTTGAATTGTTCGCTGGCGTGCTGGCGCGAGGCGGTCGGGCCAAACTATTGGCGCGCCTCGGCCCCGAAGCGAATGACGCGATCGATCAACTGCTCAGCCTCGCGCTTGATTTTGAGCGCTATCATGCGCCGTCTTTGCAGGGCTTTCTGCATTGGTTGCGCACGAGCCAAGGCGATATCAAGCGCGACCTCGAGCACGGCCGCGATGAAGTGCGCGTGATGACGGCGCATGGCGCCAAGGGTCTGCAAGCGCCGGTCGTGATTCTGCCCGACACAACAGGCCTGCCAACCTTTAAACCCAAGGTGCTGTGGACCGAGGCCAGCGCCAAGGAACCAGCCTTGCCATTGGTCCCCGTGCGCGCCGCCCATCTCGATGCCATGGGCCAGGCGAGCTATCAGGCGAAGCAGGCGATGATGGCGGCGGAATATCGCCGTTTGCTTTATGTCGCGCTGACTCGCGCCGAGGATCGACTTTATGTCGGCGGTTGGGGCGGCGCGCGGGAGGCGCCCGCGGATTGTTGGTATCGTTTGATCGAGGCCGGCTTCGCGCGGCTCGATGATGCGCAATCGGTCGCGCTGCCTGGGCTTGGCGATGGCAAACGCCTTGCCAACGCGCAGACCAAGGCACCCGACCGCGCCAAAACCGATGAGGCGGCGCCCGCGCCCGCGCCGCCACTGCCGGATTGGGCGAGGCAACCGCCCTCGCCCGACCGCCGCCCGCCCAAAACCGTCACACCCTCGCGCCGCTTCGGCGCCGAGCTCATGCCGAGCTCGCCTTTATCACAGGCCGGTGATTCGGCGCGTCGACGTGGCCGCCTGATTCATCGTCTGCTCGAGCTTTTGCCCGAGACCACGCCCGCGCAACGCCCCGCCGCCCTCGCCCGCTATTTGGGGCGCCCATCGCTCGGGCTTAGCCCGCTTGAGATCGAGGAAATCTCAGGCGCCATTGGCCGCGTGCTGAACGAGCCAAACCTGTTCCCCCTCTTCGGCCCCGATAGCCTGGCTGAGGTGCCTTTAGCGGCCGAAATCGACGGCGCGCTGATTGCCGGCCAAGTCGACCGACTGGTCGTGACGCCCGAACAAATCTTTGTGCTCGATTATAAGACCGGCACCGTGGTGCCTGAGACGGCCGCCCAGGTGGCGCCCAGCTATATCGCCCAAATGGCGGCCTATCGCGCGGTGCTGCGGCTTGCTTTTCCGGGTCGAACGGTCGCTTGCGGCCTGCTGTTCACGGATCGACCGGTGCTGCACTGGCTGGAAGATTCATTACTCGACGCCTTCGCACCTTGACCCGAGGGGCCCGCCACCCCAACATCCTCCTAGCCTCTAACGGAGTCTCTCGAATGGATGTTTTGCACGTCAAAGACAGCGAATTTGATCAGAAGGTTCTGAAGGCGACGGGCCCGGTGTTGGTCGATTTTTGGGCGGAATGGTGCGGGCCATGCAAGTCCATTGCGCCAGCGCTCGAAGAGCTCGCCAAGGACATGAGCGATGCGGTTACGGTCGCAAAGATTAATGTCGACGAAAATCACGTGACCCCGGCCAAATATGGCGTGCGCGGCATCCCAACGCTGATCTTGTTCAAAAACGGTCAGGTCGCCTCGATGAAGGTCGGCGCCATGCCGAAACAGAAGCTCTATGAGTGGGTCAAAGGCGCGGTCTGACGCGGCACGCCTGATCCCATCTCGATAAACACAAGGCCCCGCGCTTTACCGGCGCGGGGCCTTTCGTTTGACCGAGATGCGGTTTACTCCGCCGCTTGGCGCGCAGCGACTATTGTCAATTATATCGACATTTGGATTTCAGTCCTGATTAAGATAGGTCGCACAATTGAAGAAAATGGCAACTCGGGGGAGGAGCGACGGGCACGGAAGGACAAACTTCGGCTACGTCAATTCCATGGTTTGGAGCCCGTAAAATTGCGCTCCAGCTCGCAGCCGAAGTTCAAGAATTGCGTAAACAGCTTGACGCTCTTGGTGGTCTCTCCGTCCTGCAATTGGATGAGGCCCGTCGGACGATCGTCACTACTGAGGATTCGGCTCTCTTACAAGAGGCGGGGGTATACCACTATCGGCACCCATTGACCGATGCAGTCTCCTACGAGAGGGAATTGGCCAAGATCGAGGAAAGCGTGAGGGAGATGATCAAGAAAGATGGGCGCGCCGTCCTTGCCGCGAAAAAATTGGACCGTAAATGGCTCGGCTGTCGAAGGCCGAAAAATGATTCGATATTTCCCTAAGCTGATGCTTCGCGCTTTCAATGCCGAGGTCGACACCTTAGTAAGAGGGCTTAAGCCCTATAAGCTCGACGGAGCTCTCGACCGCCTCAAAAAGGTTGCTGAGACCATCGAGCGTCTTGGAAAGACGATGAACATTCGAATTTATCAGCCCTATTACAAATTGCGTGTACGTGAACTCGAACTCACGGCTGATTTCCTACAGAAACAGGTGGAACAGAAAGAGGCGGAACGCTTGGAGCGCGATCGTTTGCGCGAAGAGCGCAAGGTGCAACAAGAGATAGAACGTGAACGCGCCCGGCTTGAGAAAGAACGTCTACACTTCTCCAATGCACTCGATGCTTTGGTCGCAAAAGGTGACGAGGCAGGCGCCGAGCGAATGCGTGCTCAGCTGACCGACGTCGACCGAGCAATAGAAGATGTGGATTACAGAGCCGCTAATATTCGCGCCGGGTATGTCTATCTAATATCGAACATCGGTTCATTCGGCGAGAAGATGGTCAAAGTTGGCATGACCAGACGTTTGGATCCGATGGATCGAATTCGTGAACTTAGTGATGCCTCAGTGCCATTCAATTTTGATATTCATGCTCTGTTTTTTTCGAAAGATGCAGTGAGTATTGAGACCGCTATGCACGAGCGGCTCGCTGGTGTACGCGTAAACATTGTCAATCGGCGACGCAAATTGTTCCGCGCAACTCCGTTGAAAGTCAAAGCTCACCTGAGTGAACTAGCTGGTGAGTTATTAGAGTTCCAAGAGACGCCAGAAGCCATTGGGTATCGTCAATGTCTCGTACTCGCGGGTGGGAATGGCACCACCGGAATAACAGCCCAATAATCCAGCCAGACCATTACTCTCGTCGGGATGGCATCAATTCATTGATTGAGCGGGCAGTCGCAAGGGCCTCCTCACCAAATGGAACCGTCGAGAGCAGTCTTGAAGTAGAGGGAATTTGACCGCACTGGTTTACTCCGCGGCTTGGCGCGCACGTCGAGGCCATGACGAATTCCCAATCAAGCTCTCAGAGCATCGGCACTTCGACCGGTAGACCCAAAAGAAACCGCGCATAGGGCGTGCCGTTCACGTCGAGATTCTGCGTGATGTGCGACGTGCCGGCATGCGCATCGCGGAAATGGCGTGCGAACACATTGTTCTCATACAGCCCGCCGGCGCCCCCCACGCGATGCAGGCTATCGACCGCGCGCAAACACAGCTCACCGGCAAAGGCACCATCGGCGCGATATTTGAGCTTCTGTTCGAGGCTCGGCACACCGCCCGTTTTGGCGATCTCCTGCGCCTCGCGCACGTTGCCATAGACCAAGGCCTTGGCCGCGTTGATCGCCGATGCCGCCTCGCCGGCCCTGGCCTGTACGGTGGAAAACTCCGCCATCTTGCCGCCGCTGATGCGCGCCGTGCGTTTGCGGGTTTCCTCGCTGAAATCGCGCAACGCCCCTTGCGCGACGCCAAGCACCGAGGCACCAACCCATGACGAAAACAACGCGAACATCGGCATGCGGTAGAGCCAACCGGTATTGACCCGCGCGCCCGGCGAATCACCGCCTTTGGTTTGCTCAACCAACAAGGAGCGATGCTCAGGCACGAATTTGTCGTTCATCTCAACATCATTTGAGCCCGTGCCCTTGAGGCCTGAGGCAAACCACGTGTCATGAATCACATAATCCGCCTTCGGCACCACGAACATGCGGAAGCGCTCGGGCCCTTCCGCGCCATCGACCAGCGCGGCGAGCACCAACCATTCGGCGTGGTCGCAGCCCGAGACCAAGGGCCAACGGCCCGAAAGGCGATAGCCGCCCTTGGCCGGCGTGGCCTTCGCCGCATTGAAGATCAGCGACCCGGCGAGCAGCGTATTGGCGCTTTTGGTCCACAAATCCTTTTGCGCCTCCTCCGGCCAATAGCACGGCATGAAATTGCAGCTGATCAAATTGGTCAGCACCCACGAGGTCGACGCGCACACGCTCGCAACCGTCGAGATCACATCATAAAGCGCAACATAATCGAGCTCGCTGCCGCCCCACCGCTTCGGCAACATGAGATTGACGATGCCGGCCTCGACCAGATCATTGACGGTTTCGCGCGGCACTTTGCGCAGGCGTTCGCATTCGGTGGCGCGCGCGCGGAGCACCGGCATTAGTGCAATTGTGCGTGCCATCATCTCGGCATGCGTGCCGGTCGGTGCGGCAATCCGTGCAGTCATCTCTTGAGCCCCCTACCTCCTTCACGCTAGCGCATAAGGGGCCGGGGCTAGAAGACCGAATCAACCGTGCTCGGCTAGAACCGTGCCGATCAAATAAAGCGAGCCGCAGATCAGCACGCGCCCCGTCCCCTCGGGGCCCAGTCGCTCAAGCGCCGCTTTGATATTTGGCGCGCCCTCGGCCGCGATGCCGAGGAAGCGGGCGGTTGCCGCGACCGCCTCGGCCGGCAGGCTATTGGCCTCGCCCGGGATCGCGACCGCGACCAGGCGCCTGACATGAGGCGCGAGCGGCTTGAGGAACCCATCGACCGTCTTGGTGTTGAGCATGCCGACAACCAGATCGAGCGGCCGATCGGCGAACATAGACTCCGCCACGCGCGCGAGCGCCTCACCGGCGGAGGCATTGTGCCCGCCATCGATCCAGAGCTCGGTGCCGCGCGCCAATTCCTCGATGAGCGGCCCACGCGTCAATCGCTGCAATCGACCGGGCCACCGCGTATTGACGAGTCCATCCGCGATGGCTTTGTCCGACACCGCAAAACCGGTGAGCGCCTTAGCGCAGGCGATCGCCGTGCCGGCATTATCGATCTGGTGCGGCCCCAACAACGCGGGCAGCGGAAACTCACGATGCGCGCCCAACGCATCGAACATCAAAAGATCACTCTCGCGTCGTACGGTCCATTCAATGCCGTGGCGTAGCAAAACAGCGCCAACCGCATGAGCGCGCCTCTCGATCACCTGAGAAGCGGCGGAATCTTGGGGTCCGATCACGGCGCTGATTCCGGGTTTCAAAATGCCGGCCTTTTCGCCGGCGATGGCCTCGATGGTGTTGCCCAAATAGTGCATGTGATCCATCGAGACCGGCGTAATGGCGGTGAGCGCCGGTCTTGCGATCACATTGGTGGCATCAAGCCGGCCGCCGAGCCCGACTTCCAAAATCAGCACGTCGGCCGGCCGTTGCGAAAACGCCAGGAAGGCCGCCGCCGTGGTGATTTCAAAAAACGTGATCGGCGCGCCGTCATTCGCCCGTTCGGAGTCTTCGAGCACGGCGACCAACGCCTCTTCATCGATTGCGGTGCCATCGAAGCGAATGCGCTCGGCGAAGCGCACAAGATGCGGCGAGATGTAGGACTGCACACGCAAACCATGCGCGCGCAAAATCGCATCGAGATAGGCGACCAGACTACCCTTGCCATTGGTGCCGGCGATGTGAATAACCGGCGCGACGCGCCGTTCAGGATTGCCCAAGGCCGCGAGCAATCGCTCAACCCGACCCAAAGAGAGATCGATCGCCTTCGGGTGCAGCGCCTTCAGGCGCTCGAGAATCGGGTCGCTGGCGGCCACTTAGACTAGGCGCGGGGCTGCGCCGGAATGTCGAGCCCGCCACGCGGATAGGGCAGCACCTCGGCGCTGCGCGGCGCGGCCATCAGCAGGCCGATAATCCGCACCAGCGTTTCGCGCAATTTATGGCGATGCACAACCATATCGAGCATGCCGTGGTCGAGCAGATATTCGGCCTTCTGGAATCCCGCCGGCAATTGTTGGCGAATGGTTTCCTCGATCACGCGCGCGCCGGCGAAGCCGATCATGGCGCCGGGCTCGGCGATCGCGATATCGCCGATCATGGCGAAGGACGCGGTGACGCCGCCCGTCGTCGGGTCGGTCAGCACCACGATATAGGGCAGGCCCGCCTCGCGCAGCTCTTCAATCGCGACCGTCGTGCGCGCCATCTGCATGAGCGACAACACGCCCTCTTGCATGCGGGCACCCCCCGAGGCCGGAATAACGATCAACGGCGCCGCCTGCAGCATCGCGAGCCGCGCGCCCGCGACCAGGGCTTCGCCAACCGCCATGCCCATCGAGCCACCGAGGAAACCGAACTCGAACGCGGCGATCACCGCTTGATGGCCGCCCATTTTGCCATGCGCGACGATGATCGCGTCGTCAAGCAGGCTCGTACCTTGCGCCTCGCGCACGCGATCCTGATAGCGCTTGCGATCGCGGAAGCGCAGCGGATCGGCCGGCACCGCCGGCAATTCGATGGTCTGATAATCGCCATCGTCGAACAACATGGCGAGCCTTGTGCGCGCATCGATGCGCATATGGTGGCCGCAATGCTGGCAGACGCGCATTTGCGCCTCGAGCTCGCGATGAAAAATCATCTGCTCGCAGGCCGGGCACTTTTCCCACAGTTTCTCGGGAATATCGTCCTTACGGAAAAGCGCTCGAACCTTGGGTCGCACGAAACGATCGAGCCAACTCATCCGACCACCTCCTTGCGCGCCGCCCTTACCCCTGCGGCCAGATCCCGAACCAAACCAAGCACCGCCTCGACCGTGGCGCCGCTTCGCCGCGCCGCGCCATCGAGGCTCGAGGCCAAAGCCGACACCAAGGCCGAGCCGACCACCGCCGCATCGGCGACTCGCGCGACCTTCGCCGCATCGTCCGGTGTCTTAATGCCAAAACCGACCGCGAGCGGCAAGCTTGTATGGCGCCTGAGCCGCTTGATGGCATCCGCCGTCGAGGTTGTCTGCGCCCCCGCCGCGCCCGTGATGCCGGTGATCGACACGTAATAGACAAAGCCCGTGGTGTGCGCGAGCACGGCGGGCAGACGCCGATCATCGGTTGTCGGTGTCGCCAGCCGAATGAAACACAAGCCCGCGTCGATGGCGGGGATGCAAAGCTCCTCGTCTTCCTCGGGCGGCAGATCGACCACGATCACGCCATCAAGCCCGGCCGTAAGCGCGTCTTTGATAAAACGCGTCGGGCCATAAATATAGATCGGGTTGTAATAGCCCATGAGGATAAGCGGCGTCTCTTGGTCGGTGGCGCGAAAACGCCGCACCAGATCGAGCGTCTTCGTCAGCGTAATACCCGCCTTGAGCGCGCGTTGACCGGCGACCTGAATCACCGGTCCATCCGCCATCGGGTCGGTGAAGGCCGCGCCGATTTCGATCAGATCGGCACCCGCCGCCGGCAGGCCTTTCAAGATCTCGAACGAGGTCTCGATATCGGGGTCGCCCATCATGGTGAAGGTGATGAGGCCTGCGCGCCCCTCATGCTTCAATTTGGCGAAGCGTTTCTCGATCCGCCCGGCACTCATAGGCCAACCCCGAGCGCATCCGCGACGGTGAAAATATCCTTATCGCCCCGACCGCACATGTTCATGACCATGAGATGATCTTTGGGCAAGGTCGGCGCGAGCTTGATGACATGACCCAGCGCATGGGCGGGCTCCAGCGCGGGCAAAATGCCTTCGAGCCGCGCGCAAAGCTTGAACGCTTCAAGCGCCTCTTTATCGGTGATCGCGACATAATTGACCCGCGCGCTATCCTTGAGCCAGGCATGCTCGGGCCCAATGCCGGGATAATCGAGCCCGGCCGAGATCGAATGCGCCTCGGTCACCTGACCATCTGCGTCTTGCAACAAATAAGTTCGGTTGCCATGCAGCACGCCGGGCGAACCAGCGCTCAGCGAGGCGGCGTGCTGGCCGGTCTCGATGCCGTGGCCTGCCGCCTCGACGCCGTACATTTTGATGTTGGGTTCGTCGAGGAACGGGTGGAACAACCCGATCGCGTTCGACCCGCCGCCGACGCACGCCACCAATGAATCGGGCAGGCGCCCTTCGGCCTTCATGATCTGCTCGCGCGTCTCGCGCCCGATCACCGACTGAAAATCGCGCACCATGGCGGGATAAGGGTGCGGGCCCGCGACCGTGCCGATCAAATAATAGGTCGAATCGACATTCGTCACCCAATCGCGCAGCGCCTCGTTCATCGCGTCTTTGAGCGTGCGCGAACCCGATTTGACCGGCACCACCTCGGCGCCGAGCAGTTTCATGCGAAACACATTCGGTTTTTGGCGCTCGATATCGACCGCGCCCATATAGACGACACAAGGCAAACCCATCAGCGCGCACACGGTCGCGGTCGCAACGCCATGCTGGCCGGCGCCAGTCTCGGCGATGATGCGCGTCTTGCCCATGCGCTTCGCCAGCAAGATCTGCCCCATGCAATTGTTGATTTTGTGCGCGCCGGTGTGATTGAGCTCGTCGCGCTTGAAATAGATTCTGGCGCCGCCGAGATGACGCGACAGCCGTTCCGCGTGATAAAGCGGGCTCGGCCGGCCCACATAGAATTCAAGCCAATAATCGAGCTCGTCGCGAAACGCGCGATCGGCGCTCGCTTTGGCATAGGCCTTTTCGAGATCGAGAATGAGCGGCATCAGGGTTTCGGCCACGAACCGCCCGCCATAAATGCCGAAATGGCCGCGTTCGTCCGGCCCCGCGCGATAGCTGTTGATTGCCGTGTTCATGTCAATCTCTCGGTTCAGGCCGCGCCCGCGGCCTTGAGGAAGGCACGGATGGCGCCGGGATCCTTGCGGCCCGGCGCGCTTTCGACACCCGATGATACGTCGACCGCGCCCGCGCCCGTGATTCGAATCGCCTCGTTGATATTGGCCACGCTCAACCCGCCCGACAAAATCCAGCCCTCGCGCCCCTTGGCGGCGCGTCCCGACAGCAACGTCCAATCGAAGGCGATGGCATTGCCGCCTGGCAGGCCGAGGCCTTGGCCGCTCGGCACTTTGGCGTCGTAAAGCAGCCAATCGGCGTGCGCGGCAAAGGGCGCGGCGGTGGTCACATCGTCGGCCCGCGCGACCTTGATTGTTTTGATCAGGCGCTTACCGGTCAAGGCCCGGATCGCATCCAGGCGCCCAACGCTTTCATTGCCGTGCAATTGAATGAGATCGAGCGGTACGCGCGCCAAGGTGGCGCTGAGTTCGTCATCGCGCGGATCGACGAACACGCCGACCCGCCCGACTTTGGCCGGCACCAAATTGGCCAGCGTCGCCGCCGCGTCATGCGATAGCGAGCGGGGTGAAGGCGGATAAAACACCAGCCCAATAAAACGCGCGCCACCATCGAGCGCCGCTTCAAGCGCGGGCCGATCGGTGATGCCGCAAATCTTGACCGAAACTAACACGATCAGAATGGCCTCAAGGCACACGCGCCAAGGCATCTGGCGCGCGCATCGTCGCCGCCCTCATTTCATCGACGATCCGCCGTGCCGCATCCGCTGGGTCGGCAGCTTGCGTGATCGGCCGACCGACCACGAGATAATCCGCGCCGCCGCGCACCGCATCGCCCGGCGTCACGATACGATTCTGATCATCGCTGACCGACCAGACCGGTCGGATTGCCGGCACCACGAGCAGGAATTCCGGCCCGAGTTCCGCACGCAAAAGCGGCACAGTATCAGCCGTTGTCCACACGCCATCGAGCCCGCAGGCGCGCGCCAAGGCGGCCAATCGAAGCGTCTGCTCGTACAGCGAGCCCGCCACCCCGACCGCGCCCAGATCGGCCTCATCCATGGTGGTGAGCACCGTGACGCCAAGCAATTTCGGCCGCACAAAACCGCCGACCTGTGCCGCGGCATGGGCAGCGGCCGCCGCAGCCCGCATCATCGTGGCACCGCCACTGGCATGAACCGTGATCGCGAATGGGCGAACCGCGGTCGCACGTCGCACCGTGTTGGACACGACACGCGGCAAATTGTTCAGCTTCAAATCGAGGATGACCGGCAAACCAAGCGCATGAAACGGCTCGATCCCGCTCAAGCCATTGAGAAAGACGTATTCATGACCGAGCTTGATGCCGCCGATCGTACCTTTGATCCGGCCCGCGATATCAACCGCGTACTCCGGCGCAACCCAATCGAGCGAACAGAAGAGGCCGTCCATCGCGTGCCCCTAGACGAAGGCCGCAAGGCCAATGATCGAGTGCAGCGTCATCAGGCGGCGTCCTTGGTCGGGCCGACGGGTAAATTATGACCGCCAGGCAGGCTTGGTATCGAATGGCGCCGCAGACGATCGCGTTCGGTGCGAAGATCGGCGACCTCGCGCTCAAGCGCCTTGATGCGGTGCGCGCGCGCGCGCGATTGGCGCCGATTCGGACTGCCCGTCACGGTCTTCGCGATCACGCCGGCAAAGAGCCCGATCGCGAGCGAGGCGAGCGCCACGGCAAATAGCGGCACGTCGAGCGCGAAGGGCAGCGGCGCGAACGAGATCGTGATGCCGCCGCGGTTCGCGATCGAAAACGCGATGAGTATGAGCGCGGCCACCGCCGCGACGATCCAGCCGAGGATGCGCACCTAAGACTCCGTTCCACTTCTAGGCGCCCAGACCGAGACGCCACCGCGCGATACCGCGATTCGATGCGTCGTCAGGCGTTGTTGACGCGATCGCGCAATTCTTTTCCGGTCTTGAAGAACGGCAAACGCTTTTGGCCGACCTGCACCGCATCGCCCGTACGCGGATTGCGGCCGACGCGCGCGCCCCGCTCGCGCACCGAGAACGCGCCGAAGCCCCTGAGCTCGACGCGATCGCCGCGCGCAAGCGCCGCGGTGATCTCCTCAAAGATCTTGTTCACGACCCGCTCATAGTCCCGATGATAGAGGCGTGGATCGGGATACATTTCAGCGAGGCGTTGAATGAGTTCGGATTTGGTCATCGGTTTCTCTGCCCCGTGAGCCCGCGCCAAGCGCGCCAATGCCCTGTTCTCGTTGGATTATTCTTTTACTTCCCCGGGTGAGCCTGCCAAAGCGTGACCAGACCGTCAAGCCTAAGCCGCGCCGGCACGATGGCATTGCCAAGCCGCGTGCTGACCGAATCGAGCCAATCGCCCTCGAAATCTTCACGCTTTAGCTCGCTGATCGGCAGGTCAGACGCGATGGCGCGGTTGGTTTTGAGCCATTCCAGCGCCTCTTGCTCGCCCCCAATAGCATCGATTAGACCCAATTCCTTGGCTTGGCGGCCCGTGAAAATCCGGCCATCCGCCAGCGTGAGCACCACATCGCGCGGCAAATTGCGCCGCTCGACCACCATGTCGACAAACATCTTATAGGTATCGTCGATCACCGCCTTGACCGCCGTCCGGGCTTCATCGGTCATCCGCTCGAAGGGCGAGGGCTGCGCCTTTAGGGGCCCACTCTTGATGGCTTCGGCCTTGATGCCCAGATCGGCCAAGAGTTCGGTCACCTCGGCGGTCTGTAGAATCACGCCGATCGAGCCCGTGATGGTCGAAACCCGCGCGAAAACCTGGTCGGCGGCGAGCGCCACCATATAGCCGCCCGAGGCGGCGGTGGTCCCCATCACGGCGATCACCGGCTTTTTTTGGGCAATGCGCCTGAGCGCGAGATACATCGCCTCGCCGCCCGTCGCCGTGCCGCCCGGACTATCGATCCGCACGATCACGGCCTTGACGCCGGAATCCTTGGCGATGTCATCGAGCTTGGTTTCAAGACGCGGGTCGTCGATCACCAGACCATCGACCCAAAGGCGGACGATACGCTCGCCCATCACGCCATCCGAGCCGAAGCGCATCACGGCGACGATCGCGAGCACAACCAGGCCAACAATCGCCAGCGTACGCCAAATGATCAGGCCGCGCTTGAGGCGGCGCCGCTCAATCAGACGATCGGGATCGAACGCCATGAGCTTCGTCCTGCCGGCCGAGCCCGAAGGCCCGATCTATGGTGTCGACTGCACCCCAGCCGCGCGGCACGAATTTGCCGAGCGGCTTCAACCGAGAAAATAGCGTCGCGGAGGCTCAGTTGTCGTCGCCCTTCTGCTCTTTCTTGCTTCGAAGCGCGGCGCCGAGAATATCGCCGAGGCTGGCGCCGCTATCGGTCGAGCCGAACTCGGCCATCGCCTGCTTTTCCTCTTCGACTTCGAGCGCCTTGATCGAGAGTTGAGCGCGACGACCGCCACGCTCGATCGTCATGATCTTGGCATCGAGCTTATCACCGACCGAGAAACGATCAGGGCGTTGCTCGCCGCGATCGCGTGCCAGATCGGCGCGCCGTATGAAGCCGAGCATGTTGTCGAGAAAGCCGACCTCGAGGCCCGCTTCGGTCACCGCGGTTACCGTGCAGGTGACGGCCTCGCCCTTGCGGGTATCGAGCGCGCGAACCGGATCATCCGACAATTGTTTGATGCCGAGCCCAATGCGTTCCTTTTCAATATCGACTGACAGCACCTTGGCCTTAACGACATCGCCCTTCTTGTAACGCTGAATCGCTTTCTCGCCCGGCGCCTGCCAATCGATATCCGACATGTGAACCATGCCGAAGATTTCACCCGACAGTTCGACGAACAGACCAAACTCGGTGATGTTCTTGATCTCGCCTTCGACCAGGCTGTTTTCCGGATATTTCTCGGGGAAGCCCTGCCAGGGATTGGGCATGCACTGCTTCAGCCCAAGGCTGATGCGGCGCTTATCGGGGTCGACATCGAGCACCATCACATCGACTTCTTGGCTGGTCGATATGATCTTGCCCGGGTGCACGTTTTTCTTGGTCCAGCTCATTTCCGAGACGTGGACCAAACCTTCGACACCGGCCTCAAGTTCAACGAACGCGCCGTAGTCCGTGATGTTGGTCACGCGGCCCGACAGCTTCGCGCCCACCGGGTACTTCGCCACCACACCCTGCCAGGGGTCGGATTCGAGCTGCTTCATGCCAAGGCTGATGCGCTGGGTCTCGGGGTTGAACCTGATGACCTGAACCTTGACCGGCTGGCTGATATGAAGCACTTCGGACGGGTGATTGATCCGCTTCCATGAAATGTCGGTGACATGGAGCAAACCATCGACGCCGCCGAGATCGACGAACGCGCCGTAGTCGGTGATGTTCTTGACCACGCCTTCGAGGATCTGGCCCTCGTGCAAATCGGAGATCAGCTGCGTGCGTTGTTCGGCGCGCGAATCTTCGAGCACCGCGCGACGCGAGACCACGATATTGCCGCGCCGACGATCCATTTTGAGAATTTGAAATTGCTGCTCGGTGCCGAGCAGCGGCGTTACATCGCGCATCGGCCTGATATCGACTTGGCTGCCCGGCAAAAACGCCACGGCGCCGCCAAGGTCAACCGTGAAGCCGCCTTTGACACGGCCGAACAGAACGCCAGAGACGCGCTCATTGTTCTTATAAGCCTGTTCGAGTTTTTCCCACGCCTCTTCGCGCCGCGCGCGCTCGCGTGAGAGCGAGGCCTCGCCGCGCTTGGTCTCGATCCGATCGATGAAAACCTCGACCTCATCGCCGATTTTCAATTCAGCGGTCTGACCCGGTGCGCTGAATTCCTTGATCGGCACGCGGCCTTCGACTTTGAGCCCGACGTCGATGACGGCCGTGTCGTTCTCGATAGCGATGATACGTCCCTTAACGACACCGCCTTCGAAACGCGGCTTGTCGGCGACGAATTGATCGAGCAGGTCGGCGAACCGCTCCTTACGCGGCGATGCCGCTGCCGTGGTCTCCCTAGACATTACTTCTCCTGGTTGACGCTCGAGCTTGGCCGAGCGTGCGGCGCGTCGTCATGCGCCACGGTTCGATGTTAAACGCGACGAGCGCCGACCATCGGCGCCCGCTAGAAAGCTCAAATCAACGCGCCCCAACCGGCGCGCGTGCAATCGACTAGCCGCCCTTGGAATCGATGAATCGAACCGCCTGATGGAAGACCTCGTCTGCATCGAGGTCAGTGGTATCGATCACCAGTGCGCCATCGGCCGGCTTCAACGGCGCGACAGCGCGACTGCCATCACGGGCGTCACGTTCCTTCATTTCCGCAAGAACGCGCGATCCTATAGCCTTGTTACGCTTTTCCCGCAACTGCTTCACGCGCCGAAGGGCGCGAACCTCAAGGCTCGCCGTCACAAATAGCTTGGCCTCGGCGTCGGGAAACACCACCGTGCCGATGTCGCGGCCATCGAGCACGGCACCCGGCAAAGTGCGCCCAACCGCCCGCTGATATTTGAGCAACGCGGTACGAACCGGCTGATGGGCGGCCACGATCGAAGCCGCCTGGCTCACCCGTTCCTCGCGCAAATCCGCCCGTTTGAGGTCGCTGGGGTCGAGCGAAAGCGCGGCCGCTTCCGCCGCAACCGCATCATGGGGCTCACCGCCAGCCCCGAGCAGGCGCGCCGCGACCGCGCGATAAAGCAAGCCGGTATCAAGGAAATTAAGCCGGTAATGCGCAGCCAGACGGCGCGCCAGCGTGCCTTTGCCCGAGGCCGCCGGACCATCGACCGCGATCACCCGCCCTCGCGCCATGGGGGCCTAGACCGCGTCGATTGGCCCGCCCAGACCGGCCATCAGGGCGGTGAAGCCCGGAAAGCTGGTAGCGATCGGCGAACCATCATCGACAGTGATCGGCTGCTCCGCGACCAACCCGAGGACAAGAAACGACATGGCGATCCGGTGGTCGAGCCGGGTTGGAATCAGCGCGCCCCCCTTGGGCGGCCGCCCCTGACCCTCAATAATCAGGCCATCCTTCAATTCTTCGACCACGACGCCACAGGCGCTAAGGCCCTGGGCGATCGCGGCCAGGCGGTCGCTCTCCTTGACCCGGAGTTCGGCCAGACCATTGAGTTTGGTGCGGCCTTCGGCGCACGCCGCGATCACCGCGAGGATCGGGTATTCATCGATCATGCTGGGCGCCCGCTCGGCCGGCACGTTGACGCCGCGCAACCGGCCGGCCCGCACGCGGAGATCCGCGACTTGCTCGCCCGCGGCGGATCGTTGGTTCTCGAGCGCGATCTCTGCCCCCATTTCGATCAGCGTATCGATCAGCCCGGTACGCCGTGGATTGACTCCGACATTGGTCAGGCGGATGTCCGAGCCCGGCACGAGCAAGGCCGCCGCGAGCGGAAAGGCCGCCGAGGAAATATCGCCCGGCACCACGATGTCGCGCCCCTCGAGCTCGGGCTGGCCGACCAGCGTGATGGTCCGCGTGCCATCGCTTTCCGCCGCCACCCGAAGCTCGGCGCCGAAATGGCGCAGCATGAGTTCGGTGTGATCGCGGCTCGGCTCGGGTTCGACGACGATGGTATGGCCCGGCGCGCTCAAACCCGCGAGCAGCACCGCCGACTTGACCTGCGCCGAGGCGACCGGCAAGCGATAATTGATCGGCATCGGGCTCTCGGCGCCGATAATGGCGAGCGGCAGTCGATTGCCTTCGCGGCACACAAAGCGTGTGCCGAATTGCCTCAGCGGTTCGATCACACGGCCCATCGGGCGCCCGCGCAGCGAGGCATCACCAGTCATGAAGCTGGTGAAGCGATGGCCGGCCAATACCCCCATCATCAGCCGCGCGCCCGTGCCTGCATTGCCGAAATCGAGCACATCGGCGGGCTCGGCCAGGCCGCCCAGACCCACGCCATGGACCCGCCACGCGCCCGGCCCTAGGCGCGCGACCTCAACGCCAAGCACCGTCAAGGCGCGGCCGGTATTGAGCACGTCCTCGCCTTCGAGCAAACCTTCGATCCGCGTTTCACCGACCGCGAGGCCGCCGATCATGAGCGCGCGGTGCGAAATCGATTTATCGCCGGGCACCCGCGCCTCGCCCTTCAGTGCGCCGGCACGGCGGGCCCGCAAGGGTTGCGGAATGGCGGAATCAGGTGGGGTTGCGCCGTGCGACATGGCAGCGTCTCTATCACAATGAGGCCGCCCAAGGAACGGCGGCGAGGCGATTTACTGATTTTGCTTTTGACAGGCCCCTCGCAGTCGTGGCAATTGCCGACCGCCGATGAGCCGAGGAAGCAACCCCCTCGGTCCGGCGCATGGAAGGAGCAAGACGCGTGGTCAAGGCCGAATGGGGCGTAAAACGCACCTGTCAAAGCTGTAGCGCGAAATTTTACGATATGCGCCGCGAACCGGTGCTCTGCCCAAAATGCGGCGTGGTGCAGGATTTGGAAGCGGTCACCAGGCCCCGCCGGTCGCGCGCGGCACCAGTTGCGGCCGAGCCAAAGCCGCCCAAGCCCGTGCCGAAGCGACCGACCAGCGATGAAGAGGCCCTGGTCGAAGCCAGCGATCTCGAGGTCGAGGTCGACAAAGATGACGATGAGGAAGAAGAGGTCATCGAGGATGCCTCGGAACTCGGCGAGGACGAAGACGACGTCGCCGAGGTCATTCCCGGGGTCAATGGCGAGGAAGAGCGTTAGGATAAGCTAAACCAGCGCGTGCCAGGCTCTTGCGCCTCCAGCGCGGCAATCCTATCGTTAAGAGACACGCGCGCCGTATCCCAATTTCCGCCGGGGTCATAGCTCAGTTGGGAGAGCGCTTGAATGGCATTCAAGAGGTCGTCGGTTCGATTCCGACTGGCTCCACCAATAAAATCAGGGGCTTAGCTGGCAACGGCTAAGCCCCTGATGCTTGGTTGAAGGCTTATTTCGCACTGCGTTCGACCACGATGTCGAACCGCCCGACGAGTGCACCAGGCTCGATCTCGGGCGCCGGCTTGAAATCGACCAATAGCCGCGCCTGTGCCTCGGGGCTGAGCCGCGAGAACAAGCCATCGTTCGCATTTTCGGGCGCGCCGGCGACATAGGCTTGGGTGACCAAGCGCCGAAGGCCCGGCCCGCTGACGATGACGTGGATATGCGGGGTGCGGCCGGTATAAGGCACCGGATGGATAGTGCGGAAACCATAACCACCGTCCGCTGCGGTGACCAGCGCGCCATAGCCCTGAAAACCGGCATCGGGCTCATGGCCCTCTCGATCACCTGGATGGTGATATCGGCCGTTTGAATCGCATTGCCAGATTTCGACCCGCGCCCCTTTGCAAGATGCCCCGTCAGTGGTTCGGATCACGCCTAACATATGCGCAATTTGGCCGCGCGCGGGGGGCGCTGCGGCGATCCGTGCCAAATCGGCATCGCGCTCCTCCGGCAACGTAATCGGGTAGAATGGTCCGGCCGGCTGTGCTGGCGTTGGCGCGAGGGTTTGACCAAAGGCTGCCCGTTTGGTGATCGGCGCCACGAATGCGACGGCGCCGACTGAAAGCGCCGCGGTCAAGAAACCTCGCCTAGACGTCATCGAGCCCACCTTCCATGGTTGGCGCGTTGTAGCATCGCAGCCGGCCGAGTGCGCATGAATCCGATAGACAGGCTCAGCGGTTGAAGGCAAGTTTCTGGATATTGTATACAAGACTCGCCATGGCGAGCGAGCGTCCCGGCATTAGCCACTAAAGCGAGGGAAAAGTGGCGCTCAGCGAAATCGATCTCGAGGTCGCCGGCCACCGCGCCCATGCCTGGCAGGGCGGTGCGGGCTTTCCGATCCTCATGCTGCACGGCTCGGGACCGGGCGCCGGCACGATCGGCAATTGGCGTCTCGTGCTCGAGCCTTTGGCCGCGCGCTACCGCATTTTGGCCGCCGATTTGATCGGCTTTGGCCAATCCGCGCGCAAAAAGGCCGAGCCTTATTTCGATCCCGCGCTTTGGCTCGCCGAGGCCGAGGGCCTGTTGCAGCATTTGCCGGCGGGGCCGGTTGGCATCATCGGCCATTCGGTCTCCGGCGCGCTGGCCTTGAAACTCGCGGCGCGCAATCCCGACCGCATCGTCAAAGTGTTGACCACCGGCTCGATGGGCAATCGGTTCAAACCGAATCGTTTTACCGAGGAATGCTGGAACTTCCCCGAAACCAAGGAAGCCTTGCGCTCCGCCGTCGGCAATTTGGTCTACGACCAATCGGTCATCACCGAGGAGTTCCTCGACAACCGCATCAAGATTTTGCACGGCGGCGATTACGCGCCCTATTTCCGAGCTATGTTTGCCGGCGACAAGCAGCGTTATATTGACGCGGCGGCCGTGAGCGATGACGAATTGAAACGCATCAAGGCCGATGTGTTGATGCTGCACGGGCGCGATGACAAACCCTTCCCGTGCGCCGACAACACGCTGGTGCTCGCGCCCAAGATCGCGCGCGCGGACGCCATGGTGATCGCGCGCTGCGGCCACTCGCCGGCGCTCGAACATCCGCAAAAACTGATCGCGGCCGCGCATCTGTTGTTTGGCTAGGACAAAAAACAAAACTTAGGGAGATCGAACGTGGCGCAACTTAAGATGCAGCGAGTTTACTCCGATAAAGTGGCCGAGCCGCCGCCCGGCTTTTGGTCCAATTGCAAGCGGATCGGCGATTGGTTTTGGGTGTCGGGCTTCGTTGCGCTCGATAAGGATGGCGGCATTGTCGGCGGCGGCGACCCGGGCGCGCAGGCGCGCTACATTTTTTCGAACATCAAGCACTATGTCGAAGCCGCTGGCGGCAAGATGTCGGACGTCGTCAAGCTCAACATCTATTTGACCGATATGCGCCACCGCCCCGCCGTGCTTGAAGCGCGTCGCGAATTCTTTACCGGCGATTTTCCGTGCTCGACCTTGGTTGGCGTGACGTCGCTCTTCGATGTTCGCGCGCTCGTCGAGATCGATTGTTCCGGCCATATCGGCTCCAGCTCCTAAACGACTGCAAATGCCCAAGGAGGCTCATCATGCGTAAGCACATCCGTTGCGGCAGGTTATTCACCGGGCTCTCGGACAAGGCCGAGAGAGATCAGACCATCGTCATCAATGACGAGCGGATCGACTATGTCGGCCCGACCGCCGGCGCCCCCAAGGCGGCGCCAGGCGAGCAAATGATCGATCATTCCAAACACTTCGTGCTGCCCGGGCTGATCGACGTTCACGTCCATCTCGCTTATGGCAATTGCAAGACGGAGGAGGACATCGACCTCTACGCGCCGGTGGAGTTTCGCGCATTGCGCGGGCTCGAGGCGGCGCAACGCGTGCTGAAGGCGGGCTTTACCTCGATCTGCGATCCGGCGACCAGCGGGCTCGTTTCGCCATCGATCCGCGATGCGATTGAAGCCAATTTGTTTGTCGGTCCGCGCGTTTCGGCCTCGGGCCCGCAAATCACCAATCGCCAAGGCCTGACCGATTGGTACCCGACCTGGATTGGCGTGCCGTCAACGGCGATCGGCGTGCTGTGCAAGGATGCCGCCGAAGGCATCGCCGAGATTCGGAAAGAAGTGAAAGACGGCGTCGACTTCATCAAGGTCGCCATGGACGGCGATTCGATGAACCCGACCAGCAGCACGCTGACCGCCGGCTATAACCAAGAAGAAATCACAGCCATGGTGCGCGAGGCGCATCGCCTCGGCAAAAAGGTGGTGGTACATGCGCGCGGCGATGAGGCGACGCTCTATTCGGCGCGCGCCGGCGTCGATGTGATCTTGCACGCCTCCTACATGACCGAGCGGACGCTCGAAGAAGTGGTCAAGAGCGGCGCCATGCTCTGCCCATCCTATCTATTGTTGGTCAACAATATCGACTTCACGCGCCCAGGCGATGGCGCCTATCCCGCCTTCCCGGATGCGCATAAGCGCGAGCTCGAGGCCGGCGCCAAGATTCATACGCTCGGCCGCAAGGCTGGCGTGAAATATCTGGTCGGCACCGATTCGGGCTTCGCCATCACGCCCTATGGCGAGTGGCATGCGCGCGAGCTTGAAACCTTCGTCAAATATTTCGGTTTCTCGCCGGCCGAGGCGATCAAGTGCGCGACCGTCAATAACGGATCGTTCGTGCGCCATGCTGGCCATGTCGGCTCGCTCGAAAAAGGCCGCTTCGCCGATATTCTGGTCTTCGATGGCGATCCCTTGGCCGATATCTCGCAGCTGCAGGATCGCACACGGATCCGCGAGATCTTCCTCGGCGGCGATACGGTGACTCACGAGGTCAATCCGAAGGCGCATCGGCTGCGCTCAGAGTTCTCGTATCAAATGTGGAACGAGGTCTATAGCCAAGAGCGCATCGCCGAACTTAAGCGCCAGAGCACGCGCCAAGCGGCCGAATAGGAAAGGACAAAGCGACCATGGGAGAGCGTTGGGTTTTCTCGGCCGATAGCCACGTCATCGAGCCGAGCGATCTGTGGCAGAAGGCGATTGGCAAAAAATGGGGCGACAAAGTGCCCCATCTGGTCAATCAGCATAAGGGCGTGAAGTCGAAGTTCTTTTTCACCGGGCATGAATATGTCCGGATCGATGAGATCGTCGAGGGCGACCCCGATCTACAGGCCAAGCTCGTGGCATCGGGCACCAACCCGAGCGTGCGCGTGCAATGCATGGACGAAGACGGCGTGTGGGGCGAGATCGTCAACGCGACCTGGACGCTCTATTCGCTGCGCATCCCGAACGACGACCTCGTGCGCGCCGTTTGCCGCACCTTCAACGATTGGCTGGCGGATTATTGCAAGGTGGCGCCAAAGCGGCTTTACGGCACCGCCATGGTGCACATGGAAGACGTCAATTGGGCCTGTAAGGAGCTTGAGCGCGCCGCCAAGCTCGGCCTCAAGAGCGTGCTGATCAATTGCGACACGCGGCCAAAGTGGAAGCCCTATCAGGACAAGTCCTACGACAAGTTCTGGGCTCGCGCACAAGAGCTGAACATGCCGATCACGCTGCACATCATCACCGGCAATGTGATCGACTTGTTCACGCTCCACGGCGAACGGCGCATCAATATTCCGCGCTACACGCTCGAGCTTTTCCACGAGGCGAGCTGGACACTGGGCAATGAATTCATCTTCGGCGGTATTCTTGATCGCTTCCCGAAGCTAAAAATCATCATGTCGGAATATGAGGTCTCTTGGCTGCCGCATTGGCTGTTCCGCATGCGCCAACTCCAGAAGAATTTCATGCCGGCAATGCATATGGCGCCGATCAAACGCCCGATCGACGAGTATATGACACAAGTTCATCACGGCCTGATCGACGATCCGCTGTTGGATGAGGCGCTGAAGCATGTCGACCATAAAACCGTGATGTGGGGCTCGGATTTCCCGCACGCGCGGTGCACCTATCCCAATACACATAAAGTGATCGACAAGCTTTATGGCCATCTCGACAAAAAGACGCGCGACGACATCACGATCTATAATTGCGCACGCTTTTATGGCTTCGACCTGCCCGCGAGCTTGAAGCAACAAGCGGCGGAATAGAATCGATAAGAGCCGCACAAGAACCCTTCCTCCCCGGACGGGGAGGAAGGGCCTGGGTTGGTGGAGCGAATGCAAACCGGGCAACGCCCGGTTACATGCACTCGATTCGAATGAGCTATCCCCAGTCTATCGCGCGTGACGAAACATCCACCCACCCCTAAGTTGCTCCGATGAATCGTGACGCACACCTGGCCACGACGCGACCTTGGCGCGGTGCGGCCTATGCGCTGGCGTCGGCGACGTGCTTTGGTGCCGCCGCCCCAGCCGCAAAAGAGCTCGTTACCTCGATCGACCCGTTTTTGATGGCGGGGCTGCTCTATGCCGGGGCCGGCATCGGTCTATCGATGCTTTGGCTCGCGCGCGGCCTAGGCCTCCGCGCTTTGCCGCGCGGGCCGCGCCTATCTGGACAGGCCTGGCGGTGGTTTTTTGGCGCGACTCTGGCCGGCGGTGGCGTGGCGCCCGTGCTTCTGATGATTGGCCTCGCCCGCACCCCAGCCTCGACCGGCTCGCTATTGCTCAATCTCGAAGCCGTGCTGACCGTGTTGATCGCGGGCCTCTTTTTCCATGAGCGGATTCGAGGCTGGGTGGGGCTCGGTATCGCCATCGTGATTGCGGGCGGAGTGGTTCTTGGCTGGCAGGGTGAATTCGTGCTGCAGGGGCCGCTTGGGCCGCTTGCGGTGGCTGGCGCCTGTCTGGCCTGGGCGCTCGACAATAATTTGACGCGCCAGATCGCCCATCACGACCCCATCCAGATTGCCGCCCTGCGCGGCGTGTTCGCCGGCGCGATCGTGGTTGGTCTCGGCTTCTTATTCGGCGCGGCTGTGCCTGACCCTTGGCTGATGGTCGCAGCCGGAGCCCTTGGCCTCGCTGGCTATGGCCTGCCGCTGGTATTTTTCGTGCTCGCGCTGCGTGAGCTCGGCACCGCGCGCACAGGCGCGATGTTTGCCACCGCGCCATTCATCGGCGCCATTGTGAGCATCATCGCGCTGGGCGAGCCGATGACGCTCCAGCTTGGCATCGCCGGTATCTGCATGGCGTTTGGCGTGTGGCTGATGCTCGCCGGCCAGCGCCGCCTCAAGGCCGCGCCGGCCGGTGAATGAACTATTTGTACCAAGGCTCGATGAGCCGGGCTCATCGAGCCTTGGCCGGCGCGACTGCGCCGCGCCGCCTTGGCGGCGGAAGCCAAGCGCGTGGGACACGCGCACCCGGCGCCTGAGGGCGTCTCGATAATCGAGGCGATTATCGAGACCTAATATTAGTCACGCAGCGTGAGTAGCACTTTCTGGCGGTAATTGTCCGCGATCACGGCGAGAACGAGCAGGATACCAATCACAATCATCTGCTGGTAGGAGCCGATGCGCATGAGGTTCATGCCGTTCTGCACCAGGATAATAAAGATCGCGCCGAGCACAACATTCGCGAGCCGACCCGTACCACCGAATAGACTGACGCCGCCGATCGCGCAGGCCGCGATCGAGTTCAACGGATAATCGCGCCCAATATTCGATTCACCGCTTTCAAGCCGGGCCGTAAGCATCAGCGCCGCGACCGTGGTGATTGCCGCGCACACGACATAGGCCATGAACAAATAATAGCGCGTGCTGATGCCCGACAGCATCGAGGCCTTCAAGTTTCCGCCGAGCGCATAGAAATAGCGCCCCATACGGGTCCACGCCAACAGCACATAAACGATCACCACGAAACCGATGGTGAACCAGATCGGCACCGGCACGCCAAGCGCCGAGCCATAGCCAAAGACACTAGCGAATTGATCGGGCATGCCATAGATCGGCGTGCCGCCGGTGATGGTAAGCGCGATGCCAAAGACAATGGTCGACATCGCAAGCGTCATGATGAAGGGCGGCACGCGGAACACCGCGACGCCGATGCCATTGACGGCGCCAACAAGCAGACCCGCGCCAAGCCCTGCCAAACTGCCGAGAATGATGGAACCCCAGACCGCCTCTTTGCCCGAGGCATTGAAATGATCGACCATCACCATCGAGCTGGTCACCGACACGATGGCGAAAATCACCCCGACCGAAAGATCGAGACCGGCGGTCAGCAGCACGATCATCTGGCCCATCGAGACCATGACGAGATAGGTGGCCTGCCGGGCGACCAGCATGAAATTCTGCCCGGTCATGAAAGTTTCGGTCGCGAGGGTGAAAATGATGATCGAGAAGATCAGGAACCACGGCAAAACGCCGCCGCGGACGAACACCTGAGCCGCCGTGCGTTCGACGGTTTCCATAAGCCCGGTTTGTGTTTGAATGGCGCCGGCCATACCCCGTCTCCCCCGTTTAGACCGTTTGTTTTTCGAAGAAATGTCCGAGCACGGCCTGTTCGTTGATTTGGTTTTTCGGCAATTCCGCGCGCAATTCGCCGCGATACATGACGTAAGCGCGATTGGGCAGATGCAGAATCTCGGGCAGATCAGACGAGATCAACAACACACCGGCCCCGGCCTCGCATAGTGTCTTGATGAAGTTATAAATATGAACCCGCGCGCCGACATCGACGCCAACCGTCGGCTCATCGAAGATGAACAGCTTGACGTCGCGCGCCAGCGATTTGCCGACCAGCACCTTTTGCTGATTGCCGCCCGAAAAATGCTCGAGCGCGCGCTCGATATTCGGCGGGTCGAGGTCGAGTCGGCGCACCAGGTCTTTCACCACCGTGCGTTCATTGGCGCGACGCAAAAAGACTCCATTTGAGAAGGTGCGCAACCAAAGCGAGGAAAGCGCGATGTTCTCGCGGACGTTTTGCATCATCACCAAGCCCTCTTGGCGACGATCCGACGGCAAATAATAAAGGCCGCGATCGAGCATGCGGCGCGGGCCAAGCTTATTAATTTTGCGCGCATCGAAGACCACGGCGCCATCAAAAGAAATTTTTCCGCCAGTGATCTTCTCCAGACCAAAACAAGCGCGCCCGATTTGCGATTTTCCCGAGCCGACCAGGCCCGCCAGGCCCACGATCTCGCCTGCGCGTACATTGATCGACACGTCGCGCACGCTGCCATCGAAGGTCGACATATTATCGATCTGAAGCAGCGTCTCCTTGGGCGCGAAATGAACCGTCGGGAACACCTGCTCGATCACTCGACCGGTCATCAATTCGACCAATTTTGTATCGCTCGCATCTTCAACGCCGATGGTCGCGACGAACTTGCCGTCGCGCAGCACCGTGATGCGATCACCGATCCGCTTGATCTCGTTCATGCGGTGCGTGATGTAGATGATGCCGATGCCTTCTTTCTTGATCTGCTCGATAAGCGCGAAGAGCCGCGTGGTCTCGCGCTCGGTCAAAGAGGCGGTCGGCTCGTCGAAAATCATGACGGATGGTTTGGTGCGAAACGCCTTGGCGATCTCGACCATTTGCTGCTGCGCGCGGGACAGATACATCACCGGGTCGCGCGGCTTGAGGTCAAAACCGAGGCGATCGAGCACTTCGCGCGCTTGGCGGCGCAAACCTACTTTATCGAGCAGCGGGCCCTTACGAACCTCGGAGCCGAGGAACAAATTGTCTTCGATCGAAAGCTGCGGCACCAGGGAGAATTCCTGGAACACCGCGCTAATGCCGAGCGAGCGCGCGTGATGAACCGAGGAAATATGGACTGGCTCACCCTTGAATAATATGCGCCCGCCCGATGGCCGGTGCACGCCGGCGATGATCTGAATCATCGTCGATTTGCCCGCCCCGTTCTCGCCGAACAGGACATGTACTTCGCCCGGGCGCACGTTGAAATTCACTTGGTCGAGCGCGAGTGTGCCCGGAAATTGCTTGGAGATGTTTTCCAAGCGCAAAAGATCGAGGGCGCCGGAACCTTGCGGTTCCGGGCCCCCGATGTCTTTGTGGACCATTGTCACTGTCTAGAATCGATTTGACGTGGTGGTCCTAGCTTCAATCGACCGTGAAGACCGGCGTCCAGCCCTCGGGGGCCAGTGTCGTGGTCGTGTCGAACGATTTAATATTTTCCGGCGTCACGTTGATCGGCAGCGGCTGAACATGCTCGATCTTGCGACCGGTCTTGTTGAATTCGTCTCGACCGCCCGTCGCAAAGGGCTTCTTCTCCAGGAGGCGAACCGCCTGATCGATGGCGACGCGCGATTGGATGATCATCTGATCGGTCGGCGCCATGGCGACACGGCTCTGACCGACGAACATGTGCATGCCAGGCGTATAGTAATAGGACACCAGCTTGACCTGCTTTTGCAGATCGCGGTCGCGCACGGCCGAAACCGCGCCTTCGATCGTGGGCGCGGTGCCGACGATGTAGTCAAGATCGGTCTTGCCGCCGGCGGTCTGGGCCTGGATGACGTCTTCCACCAGCTTCAGCTGGATCTCCTTGCCCGTATCGCCCCATTTGGTGGCGACCAGCTCGACATCGCTGCCCTTGACCGCGGCGTTGCAGCCGCCATCGCCGGAGACCGACCAGCCCGCGCCGGGCGGGCCCGGGAACCAAGCGAGCTTCTTTTTGCCGCTGCCGGCCGGATGCTGATCCGCCACCCACTTACAGGCGATGAAGCCCATGGTGAAGTAGCTCTCAAGCGACTTGGCATCGACCTTCGTGTTGATGCCATTGATCAAGTCGACGACGACGATGCCTTTCGCGCGCAGCTCATCGATCTGCTTGGCATTGCCATCGCCCGAGATCGCACCGATGACGAGCGCTTTGGCGCCGTTCGCGATGCAGTCTTCAACCTGGGCGATTTGCTTTTCGAGGTTGGTATAGCCCGCCGCTTCGACCAGCGTGATCTTTTGGCCGAGCCGCTTGCCTTCCTCGATAATGCCGTACGCCGCGCCGACCCAATACGAGTCCTTCAGATGCGGGAAGGACACGCAGATGTGGTGCTTCTTGGCTACGTCGCCCTTCATCAACGGCACGTAATCGACGATCTCGAGCTTGGCCGCGTCATTGGCCGGATCGGTCCAGCACTTTGTATCGCCGTCCGTGCACGACGGATTGTAGACTTGAACTTTTGCCGGCCACCATTGGCCCGCGTCGGCGGCTTGGGCTGTCGGCGCATTCAAGAGCGCGCCAATAGCCATTACCGTGCCGAGCGCCACTACGGCGCCGAGTGCGAACTTCTTCATGTTACTCTTAACCCTCCCATTGATTACCTTGACGAGCGCTTGACCCTATCTGCGCTCTCCGATCTTGGCGATCAGTATGGTTAGCGTGTCGATTCAGATTAACCTTGTCAACGACGCTTAGGTCTTTGCGAAGAAATATGAAAAGCTGCGCAAGACGTAGACAATTCTTAACTAAACCGCTTGACAAGGAGGCACGCGGGGACGCGCCCAGATTTTCCGATATTTGCTAGTCGCCTTTAAGCGGACGCTGCGACGACCGGGCGCGCAAGCCAAACCGCTCGTCAGTGAGGCAATCATGAAGCGCT
>SHWC01000050.1 GCA_009691045.1 Alphaproteobacteria bacterium
AGAGGAAATCCAACCCACTTTGGGCACGAACAATGCGGCGAAGAGAATGACTTCACCCGACCCATCGCCAATACTCAGTTGTGAATCGTCAAAAATGTCGGCGCACGGAGGGCTTCGATGACAAAAACTGTTGGGCATTTCGTCAACGGAAAAAAGATCGCGGGCGCAAGCGGGCGAAGCAGCGATCTATTCAATCCGGCGACGGGCGAGAAATCCGGCACGGTGGCGCTTGCGAGCGCGGCCGAGGTCGATCAAGCAGTCAAGGCCGCTTCCGCCGCGTGGCCAGCTTGGGCCGCGACGCCGCCCATTCGCCGCGCGCGCGTGCTCTGGAAATTCAAGGAATTGATCGAGGCGCGGAAGGACGAAGTCGCCAAGCACATCGTCGATGAGCACGGAAAAGTTCTGTCCGACGCACACGGCTCGCTTCAACGCGGGCTTGAGGTGGTCGAGTTCGCCTGCGGCATTCCGCATTTGCTGCGCGGCGATTACACCGAGCAGGTTGGCGCCTCGGTCGATTCCTATTCGACCAGACAGCCATTAGGCGTTTGCGCCGGCATCACGCCGTTCAACTTTCCCGCCATGGTGCCGATGTGGATGTTCCCGCTCGCGCTCGCCTGCGGCAATACCTTCATTTTGAAACCCTCGGAGCGCGACCCCTCGGCGCCATTCTTGCTCGCTGAGTTGATGAAAGAGGCTGGCGCGCCCAATGGCGTGCTGAACGTCGTGAATGGCGACAAGGTTTCGGTTGATGCGTTGCTGCATCATCCGGGCGTCGCCGCGATTTCGTTCGTCGGTTCGACGCCGATCGCCGAATATGTCTATACGACCGGTTGCGCCAATGCGAAGCGCGTGCAGGCGTTGGGCGGCGCCAAGAACCACATGGTGGTGATGCCCGATGCCGATCTCGATATGGCCACCGATGCCTTGATCGGCGCGGCCTATGGCTCGGCCGGCGAGCGCTGCATGGCGATCTCGGTCGCGGTCGCGGTCGGCGATAAGGCGGCGGACGCGCTTGTGAAAGCAATGCGACCCAAGATCGAGCATATCAAGGTCGGCCCGGGCTCGGACCCGCAGGCCGAGATGGGCCCGCTCATCACCAAGCAGCATTATGACAAGGTGCGAGGCTATATCGACACCGGCGTGAAGGAAGGCGCCGAGCTCGTGGTCGATGGACGCGGCCTCAAGCTACAGGGCTATGAGGGTGGCTATTTCATGGGGCCCTCATTGTTCGACCGCGTGACCGCCGACATGCGCATTTATAAGGAAGAGATTTTCGGGCCGGTGCTCTCGGTCGTGCGCGCGAAGGATTATGAGCACGCGGTGAAGCTCGTGAACGACCATGAATATGGCAATGGCACGGCGATCTTCACGCGCGATGGCGATGCTGCGCGCGACTTCGCGAGCCGCATCAATATCGGTATGGTGGGCGTCAATGTGCCGATCCCGGTGCCGGTTTCCTATCACTCTTTCGGTGGCTGGAAGCGTTCGCTATTCGGCGATCACGGCATGCATGGGATGGAGGGCGTGCGCTTCTATACGCGCCTCAAGACCGTGACCTCGCGTTGGCCGACGGGGATTCGCAGCGGCGTTGATTTGTCCTTCCCGATGATGGGGTAGTCCGCGCGCGGCGCGCGGATAGTCGAGGTCTAACCACTAAGACACAAAGGCACAAAGATTCTTCGCTTTGTGTCTTCGTGCCTTTGTGGTGAATCGATCTCTTCGTTCGCTTTGATTTAGCGGTGCCCGTCAGCAAGCTTCTTCAACTCTCTCCACCACTTTTCATCCCAGAACGATCCCGCGCGCCCCGATGGTGAGGTGAGCACGAATAGGCGCGTCTCGCCGATCGTCAAGTCGTGCAGGCCATAGGCCGGCGGCGCCTTGCCCGCCCCCAACTCCCGCAACACGATGGCGGCGGGGCCTTTGACGGTGAAGGCCAGCACGCGGGGCTTATAGCGCTTGATCTTGCGCAGCAGCCCCGGCACGTCGTCATGCGCGGGGTCGAGATCGACATCATTGCCGAAGCCGGTCTTGCAGAGGTCAGTGAGACCGATGCCGAATTCGAGCACGCAGCGAAATTCGGCCGGCGCGATCAGACGCGGCGTCAAGCCTGCACGATGGAGCACCGGCCAGAATTTATTGCCTGGCCCGGCATAATAGGCACCGCGCTGGGCGGACTTGAACCCCGCCGCCGAGCCGCGGAACACAACGCGCAGATCGGCCGCGAGCACTTCGGGGAGAATGTGCTGAGGCACGCGGCCCAACTTACCCTCTCCGCGTCATGGCCGGGCGAAGACCCGGCCATCCAGGCCCACCCCGTCAATGCAGCTTTCAAATGACGCCTGGATGCGCGGGTCAAGCCCGCGCATGACGATGAGTAAGAGCGTGACGCAATTCATCGCATGACGTCTCCCATCGAGCGCCTCACACCTTCAACCTAAGCCCGCGCAGAATGAGCGTGGCGACGGTTTCGCCGGCGCGGTCAAAATCGGTCGGTCCGAGTTTTTTCTTGCCGAGCACGGCGGCTATTTGGCAATCGAAATCGGCGTAAGTCTGCGTTGCGGCCCACAGCACGAAGAACAAATGATACGGATCGATCGGCGCGATGCGGCCCGCCGTGATCCAGCCTTCGATCACCTTGGCCTTGTCATCGACCAGGCGCTTCATCGCGCCGCCCAAAAACCCCTTTACCGCCGGCGCGCCATGCAGCAATTCATTGGCGAACACCTTGGAGGCAAAGGGCCGCGTGCGCGAATAGGCCATTTTGGCCTCGATATAGCGCCGCAGCGCATCGGCCGGCTCGGCCTCGGCCACGATCGAGGCGGTGGCATCGAGCCAAAGCGCCAAAATATCATCGAGCACGGCGCGATAAAGCGCCTGCTTGGTGCGGAAATAATAATGGAGGTTCGGCTTCGGGATGCCGGCGCGCGTGGCGATCTCGGCAGTTGTGGCGCCCGAAAATCCCTTGGTCGCGAATACCGCCTCGGCGGCCTCTAAAATACGCGCGACGTTCTCGCACCTGATGGTCTGTTTGGAGGCCCGGTTGTTTGCCGGCGGCGGCCCGGCGCGCCGGGCCCTGCCCTTCGCCGGACCGCGACCGAGAGACAGCTCTGCCCTTGAGGCTCGTTTGACCATCTTGACCATTTGGTCAAGATAGCAATAGGCTTCCAAATTGGCGAGGCCCCAGCGGAGGACAGGGCGATGAAGGACACGGACAGCGAGGCCCCCGACATTAAGCCAGGACGGCTGGATCGCGGCACCTACGCCCATGTCTTTGATGACATCAACCCGCCACTGAGTGCCCGCGAGGCGTTGATCGAAGCGGCGCGCTGCCATTTTTGTTTTGATGCACCGTGCGTCGAGGCCTGCCCGACCAGCATCGACATCCCCTCCTTCATCGGCAAAATCCGCACCGGCAATCTCAAGGGCTCGGCGATCGATATTTTGTCGGCCAATATTTTCGGCGGGACATGCGCCAGGGTGTGCCCGGTTGAAGAACTCTGCGAGGAGGCTTGCGTGCGAACGACCGGCGAAAACAAGCCGGTCAAGATCGGCCTGTTGCAACGCCACGCGGTCGACGCGCTGATGAAGGACGGCGCGCATCCGTTCACGCGTGCGCCCGATAGCGGCAAAAAAATAGCGGTCGTGGGCACGGGGCCAGCGGGTCTAGCCTGCGCGCATCGGCTCGCCATGCTCGGCCACAATGTGGATGTTTATGAAGCGCGCGCCAAACCCGGCGGGCTCAATGAGCACGGCATCGCCGCCTATAAAGTGCCGGATGACTTCGCGCAAAAAGAAGTGGCGTGGCTCTTGGGAATTGGCGGCATAAAAATTTACGACAACAAGGCGCTTGGGCGCGATGTGACGCTCGACGATTTGCGCAAGCGCTACAATGCCGTGTTTCTCGGCACGGGCTTGCAGACAACGCAGAAGCTCGGCCTTGGCGACGAGACGCTTGAGGGTGTGGAGGATGCGGTCGGCTATATCGAGCGTCTGCGCCAGGCGAAAGATTTATCCAAGCTTCCGGTGGGGCGGCGCGTGGTAGTGATTGGCGGCGGCAATACCGCGATCGATATCGCGATTCAATCGAAGCGCCTGGGGGCCGAGGATGTGACGCTCGTCTATCGGCGCGGGCCCTCGCAAATGGGCGCGACCGATCACGAACAGCACCTCGCCCAAACCGAGGGCGTGCGGATCAAGCATTGGGTCGCGCCGGTGAAGCTGATCGGCTGGCGCGGCAAAGTGAAGGAGATCGAGCTTGCCTATACCCGGCTCGACGACGCAGGAAAATTGGTTTTGACCGAGGCGCGCACCACCCTTCTCGCGGACATGGTGTTCAAGGCGATCGGCCAGCAATTGGTCAAAGACCCGTTCGACGACAATGCGCGCGAGCCGCTCGCGATAAAAAATGGCAAGCTCGTGGTCAATGACGAGCGCGAGACCTCGCTGCCGGGCGTTTATGCCGGCGGCGATTGCACGGCGACCGGCAGTGACCTCACCGTGCGCGCGGTTGAGGACGGCAAGCTGGCCGCCATCGCGATCGACAAACGTTTGCGTCGTTAAACGAAGGAGGCTTTCATGGCTGATCTCCGTTGCACCATTGCCGGTGTCAAATCGCCGAACCCGTTTTGGCTGGCTTCCGCGCCGCCGACCGATAAGGAATATAACGTTGTGCGCGCCTTCAAGGCGGGCTGGGGCGGCGTGGTGTGGAAGACGCTGGGCGAGGACCCGCCGATCGTCAATACGTGCTCGCGCTATGGTGCGATGTCGCTGAACGGCCAGCGCATGGTGGGCTTCAACAATATCGAGCTGATCACCGACCGGCCGCTCGATGTGAATTTGCAGGAGATCAAGCGGGTCAAGCGCGACTGGCCAGATCGCGCCATGGTGGTCTCGCTCATGGTGCCGTGCGAGGAAAGCAATTGGGCCGCGATCCTGAAGCGTGTCGATGAGACCGCCGCCGATGGCATTGAGCTCAATTTCGGCTGCCCGCATGGCATGTCGGAGCGCGGCATGGGCGCCGCGGTCGGTCAGGTGCCTGAATACATCGAGACGGTGACGCGCTGGTGCAAGCAGTACACGCGCATGCCGGTGTTCGTGAAGCTGACGCCGAACGTGACCGACATTTTGAAGCCCGCGCGCGCGGCGAAGCAGGGCGGCGCCGATGCGGTCTCGCTGATCAACACGATCAATTCGATCATGGCGGTCAATCTTGACTCGATGGCGCCCGAGCCGGAGGTGGACGGCAAAGGCTCCCACGGCGGCTATTGCGGGCCGGCGGTGAAGCCCATCGCGCTTCATATGGTCGCCGAGATCGCGCGCAACGCGACGACGGCAGGGATTCCCATTTCCGCGATCGGCGGGATTTTGACCTGGCGCGATGCGGCGGAGTTCATCGCGCTCGATGCCGGCTCGGTGCAGGTGTGCACCGCCGCCATGCACTTTGGGTTCAAGATCGTCGAAGACATGATCGATGGGCTTGGCCATTGGATGGATGCGAAGGGCTATCGCAGACTCGATGATTTTCGGGGGCGCGCGGCGCGCAATGTGAGCGATTGGCAGTTCCTCAACATGAACTTCAAGACCATCGCCGCGATCGACCAAAACGCCTGCATCAAATGCGGGCTCTGCTATATCGCCTGCGAGGACACCTCGCACCAGGCGATCAGCAATGCCCGCACCGATGGCCAGCGGCGCTATGAGGTGATCGACGATGAATGCGTCGGGTGTAATTTGTGCATGCATGTCTGCCCGGTCGACCATTGTATCACCATGAAGCGGGTCGATCAGGGCCTGCCCTCGATCGGCTGGGTGGATGATCCCAGAAATCCGCATCGAAGAGCGGCGGCGCCGCGCTAGGCAGGGTATAGCCAAGGCGGCCCGGAGCCGCCTAGATTTCAACCCCAAACCCCAACCCCTTTCCCCACTCATCGGGAAAGGGGCTGCCTCATGGAGCCCATCGTGCAGAACCTCAAAGTCAATGCTGACCGTCTCTGGGACTCGTTGATGGAGATGGCGAAGATCGGCGCGACGCCCAAAGGCGGCGTGTGCCGGCTCGCGCTCTCGGATGAGGACAAGCAGGCGCGCGATCTGTTCGTGCGCTGGTGCAAGGAGGCCGGCTGCACGGTGAGCGTCGATGCGATGGGCAACATCTTCGGCCGGCGCAAGGGCAAGAACGATAAGCTGCCGCCCATCATGTCGGGCAGTCATATCGATAGCCAACCGACCGGCGGCAAGTTCGACGGCATTTATGGCGTGATGGCGGGGCTCGAGGTCATACGCGCCTTGAACGATGCGGGCTTCGAGACCGAGGCGCCGATCGAGGTGGTGTGCTGGACCAATGAAGAAGGCTCGCGCTTCGCGCCGGCCATGACCGCGTCGGGCGTGTTCGCCGGCGAATTCACCCTGGAATACGGCCTGTCGCGCCCCGATAAGGACGGCAAAACGCTCGGCGAGGAATTAAAGCGCATCGGTTATGCCGGCGCTGAGAAATGCGGCGGGCGAAAGGTCAGTGCGTTTTTCGAGGCGCATATCGAGCAAGGCCCGATTCTCGAGGCCAACAAGAAAACCATCGGCGTCGTGCAAGGCGTGCAGGGCATACGCTGGTATGAGCTTGAGGTAACTGGCATGGAGGCGCATGCCGGCACCACGCCGATGCGCCGGCGGAAGGACGCGCTCGTTGGCGTCGCGCGCATGGTGAGCGAGGCGCATCGCATCGGCATGGCGCAGCTGCCCTTTGGCCGCGCGACAGTCGGCATGATGCAGGTGAAGCCGAATTCGCGGAACACGATTCCGGGCCATGTGTTTTTCACGGTGGACTTACGCCACCCCGACGCCGATACATTGGTGGGCATGGGCAAGGCGTTCCAGGCGAGCTGCCAAGCGATCGCGGATGAGATCGGGCTCACGCTTGATTTCAAGGAAATCTGGTATTCGCCGCCGGTGAAGTTCGACGCGGCGTGCGTGAGCGCGGTTGAGAACGCGGCGAAAACTTTGGGCATGGCGCATGAGCCGATCATCTCGGGCGCGGGCCATGACGCGGTTTATCTCTCACGCGTGGCACCGACCGCGATGGTGTTCATCCCGTGCGAAGACGGTATCTCGCATAATGAGATCGAGGCCGCGACCAAGACCGATTGCGGCGCGGGCGCGCAGGTGCTCTTGCAGGCGATGGTCGAGCGCGCGAACGCGCTTTAGAATTCGATTAGGTCGCCACGAACTGACCGTGGAAGCCCAAGGGTAGCGCATAGGGCAGCGTGCCGCGCGCAAGCAGGCCATCGCTGATGTGTGCGGCATCGAAAATGTTGGCCGAGGTCACGCCGCGCGCGAAATCGAGCGTCGTGCCGATCAACCAGCCGTCATCCTCGTTGCGTCCACCGGGGCGCGGCACGAAGACATGCTCCTCGGCAAAGACGGCTGCGCCATAGTCGAAACGCTGGGTTTTGCCAGACTCGAGATCCCAGCGCATGACGCCGGTGAAGCCATCCGCCGAAGGCGCGTCGGCCGTGTAGACATAGCGATAGCGTTGAGCGACGACCGACGGCGCGACGCGCGGAAACTCGCTCGTTGTCCCGACGACCTCCTGCTCGCCGTCGGCCTGCCCCGGGCGCAACGTGACGCGCGCGAAGCGGGTCGGCCCGGTCGCGCCGCAAAACTCACCGCGCATGACATAGCGGAAGGTCTCGGTGACCACGCTGGCGTCGGGCGCGAGGCAATAGTCGAAGCGGATCGTGCCGTCTGGCTCCTCCCAGGCATTGCCGAAATGGAAGCTGAAGCCGGCCGGCAATTGCCAAATCTGCGTGGTCTTGAGATCGTTCTTGGCGATCGCGAGAACGCGCATGCCGAGCTCGGGCTTCCAGACATGAGCGTCGAGCAGCCCGGTCTCTGGCGTGAAGCGTTCGCGCTCGATGACGAAGGGCGCGAGCGCGAAGACGATGTGCTTCGCCGTGATGGCGACATCGGGGCTGAGCAACGCTTCGAATTCGCGGTGATCGGCGATACCGTGAACGTGGCGAGCCGGCTTGAACGATTGACGCGCGAGCTTGATGTTGAGGTGCTGGCCGGAGATGCCTTGGTGCGCGAATTACGCCATGAGCTCGGCTCGAACGCCGAGCCGCTGCTCAAGGGGTTCAGCCCGACGCCGGGTCACAGCCTGCGCGGCCGGCGTGAAGCGGTCGATGCGTGGGCGCTAGCGCGGCGCGATGCCATAAAGAAAACGGCCGGGGCGCAGAGCCTCCGGCCGTGAGTTATTGGGCGACCTCTAAAAACGTTCGCTTACCCGCCAAGCGGACGAGCGAACATTTTTCATGCTAGGCTAGATCATGGTCCAACACTGTGACCGGCATCACGTTTGCCCCAACGGGGATCGGCTTTATCAGGGTGAAGAAATTATGACGGACCTCCTCGAAACCGACGCCAAAACCGTCAATGACTGGCTCAAAGATGGCCGCGCAATCTTGATCGATATACGCGAGCCCAATGAATATGCGCAGGAACACATATCAGGCGCCCAATTGGTGCCGCTTTCGCGTTTCGACCCCGAAGCGATTGAAGGTGATCACGATAAGATCGCCGTGTTTCACTGCGCCGGCGGTAGTCGCACCAAGATGAACGCGGCGCTCTTGCTCGCGACCGGCTTCAAAGCGATCTATCATTTGAAGGGCGGCATTGGGGCGTGGAAGGCAGCCGGCCTGCCGACCGAAACATCGAACAAGCGCTGAACCTCTTGCCGAGCCAGGCAGCCTTGGTGCGATTGCTCGCTGGCGTTATGCCGGCGAGCGAATGGCTGCGGCGCTATAGCCGGAAAGACGCAAGCGGCGATCTGATCGCCGGCGTGATCGTCGCGATCATGCTGGTGCCGCAGGCGATGGCCTATGCGCTGCTAGCGGGCCTCCCACCTGAAATCGGTCTCTACGCCAGCATGGCGCCGCCGATTATTTATGCGCTGTTCGGATCGAGCCGCACTTTAGCCGTGGGGCCGGTGGCGGTTGCCTCGCTCATGGTGGCCGCCGCGCTTGGCCACCGCGCGGCTGAGGGCTCGGCTGATTATATGAGCGGCGCGATTATCATTTCGCTCGAAGTTGGGCTGATCTTGTTCGCGCTCGGCCTAACGCGCGCCGGCTTCATCGCGAATTATCTCAGTCACCCAGTGATGTCGGGCTTCACCAGCGCGGCGGCGCTGATCATCGCGCTTTCGCAGGTCAAGCATTTGCTCGGCCTGCCCATGCCCGGCAATCTCGATTTTGGTCATACCATGGTCGCGATCGTTTCAAGCATCGCCGAGATCAATCCGGTGACCACGGGCATTGGCGTGGCCGCGGTCGTGTTGCTGTTCCTCATTCGAAGCCATCTTGTGTTTGTCCTGCGTGCGCTCGGCCTATCGGATCGCGTTGCTGTGCTGCTGACCAGGACCGGGCCGCTTGTGGTCGTGGTGATCGCCACCGCGCTGGTCGCCGGTCTCGGCCTTAATGGGACCTCGGGTGTTGTCGTGGTTGGGCTCATCCCAGCGGGCTTGCCGGACATCGCTTTGCCATCCTTCGATGCCGAGCTTTGGGCCGAGCTTGGCCCCTCCTCACTCGCGATCGCGCTGGTCTCGTTTGTTGAAAGTGTCGCCATCGCGAAAGTGTTGGGGGCCAAGCGGCGCGAACGCGTGGCGCCCAATCAGGAATTGATCGGGCTTGGGCTCGCCAATGTCGCGGGCGCTTTTACCGGCGCAAGCCCGGTGTGCGGCGGCTTTGCGCGCTCGGCGGTCAATTTTCAAGGCGGCGCGCAGACTCAAATGGCGGCGGTCATCACCGCCCTTTTGGTTGGGCTCTCGACCGCCTTCCTGACGCCGCTCTTCTATTATTTGCCGCAGGCTGTGTTGGCCGCGATCATCGTCGTCTCGGTCGTCGGCCTGTTCGAGCCGCATGCGTTTGTCAAAAATTTTCGCTACTCGAAGGCCGATGGCGTCGCCCAGGCGCTGACGTTCTGCGCGGTCCTCGGGCTCGGCATCGAATACGGCATTTTGTCCGGGATCGCGCTTTCGCTGCTGTTCCATCTTTGGCGCACCAGCCGACCCCATATGGCGATTGTCGGGCGGGTCGGACAGACCGAACATTTTCGTAATATTTTGCGTCATGAGGTAACGGTTTATCCCGGTCTCCTCTTGCTACGCGTCGATGAAAACCTGTATTTTTTTAATATCAATTTTATTGAGGATCGCGTGCTGGCCGAGGTGGCCGAACGCCACGGCCTCAAGCACTTCGTTCTAATCTGTTCGAGCGTCAATGTGATCGATGCCAGTGCCCTTGAAACACTTGAAGAGCTGCGCGTGAAGCTCGCTGAATTCGGCGTGGGTCTCCATTTTGCCGAGATCAAGGGCCCGGTGATGGACAAGCTCGAACGAATTGGATTTGCCGACCGCCTTGGGCGCGATCACATCCATTTGAGCACGCACCTCGCCGTGGCTCGTTTGACCCGGCAGAGCCAAGCGAGCGCGTGACCATGGCTGTCGCGACAAGCGAGCGCACGATACGCGCGGTGCGGATGGCCCGGCACATCGTGCTGAGCCCCGACATGTCGGCGAATCAAGCGCTTTCAATGGCGGCGCGCGAGGGCCTGCGCCAGCTCGAAGCCAATGAGGCGGTCGCACGCCGAGGCACCGATGTCGAGGGCGTGCATCAAATGCGCGTTGGGCTCCGGCGCCTCAAAGTGACGCTCTCTTTGGCCAGGCAACTCGACCTTGCCCCCGACCGCGATACGCTCAAGGCCGAACTTGATTGGATCGGCGATACGCTGGGAAAGGCGCGCGATCTCGACGTCTTCGTGGGTGAGACGATCGGGGCGCTACTCGCCGAGCATGAAGGCCGCGCAGACTTCGATCGCCTTTACCGGCGCGTGATCAAGGTACGCAAGGCGGCTTATGCGGAGCTTCGCGTCGCGCTCGATTCACCGCGCTATGCCGAAGCGAAGCGCCGCCTCGCCGCTTGGATCGCCATGCTCGAGACGACCACGCCCATCGATCAATCGCTCATCGAGATTGCCGCGACATTGCTTGAAAAGCGCCGCAAGCGGCTCGCCAAATTCGTCAAGAGAAATGGCTGGCAGACAAAAAAAACGCTGCACGATTTTCGTCTCCACGCCAAGAAGCTGCGCTACACCACGGCGTTCTTCGCCTCGCTCTATCCGAAGGCGGACACCCAATCATTCCTTTCAGCCGCGAGCGATTTGCAAGACGTGCTTGGCTTCGCCCATGACAGCGAAGTGGCGCACCATATTCTGGTCGCGCTGGGCACACGCCGGACGGTCGATGCAGCGCCGCTCGCGGCGTGGCGCGAAGGCGATGGACTGGTCGATTTCTGGCATCGCGCGCGCGCGGCTGAAATCGCGCGCGATATCGAGCCAAGTTGGCAGACACTTGAAAACGCAAAGCCGTTTTGGTGATGCCCGTCGCCCTATAGGTCGCGCGGCACCACAAAGGCCTCGAGCCGGCAAGCGCCCGCTTTAAGCTCTCGCCATGTCGCGCTCTCGCACGACAAGACCGCGAGCGCGCCGGTTGGAAATTTATTCTTGAGCTGGTCGACCAACGGTCCTGCCTGGCCTTTGAGCAAAGCGGTTGCGAGGCCGGGCAGGCCGGGGTCATGACCAACCAACATTAGGCAATCGGCTGCCTCGGGCGCGGCGCGAACGAGCGCCAGCAATGCTGATGGCTCGGCCAAATAGAGTCCTGGTTCGATCTCGCTTTCCAAGGCTGTGCCGAACGCCGCTTCGACCAGCGCCAAGGTGTCGCGCGTGCGACGCGCGGGCGAACAGAGCACAAGATCGGACCGCCATTTGTGTTTGACCATGTATTGGCCGATGAGGCGCGCGGCCTTCTCGCCACGCGGGCTCAAGGGCCGGTCGATATCAGCAATAGCGGCATCGCCCCAGTTCGATTTGGCGTGACGCAAAAGAATCAGTTGCTTGGCCATTACCCTTCGTTTCGTTCCTTATGCCGTTGAATAGAAGCATCCGAGCCGGCAGACTTCAACAACACCGAGTCAGGCCGAACGAGCGGAGATCAACATGAAACGCGTTCTCGTCTTCCAGCATATCGCGGTCGAGCACCCGGGCATTTTTCGCGATTTCATGGCGCGCGATGGTATCACCTGGGATGCCATCGAGCTCGATGAAGGTGAGCCAATTCCCGCGCTCGACCCCTATGACGCGCTCATCGTCATGGGCGGGCCGATGGATGTGTTCGACGAGGAGCAATATCCTTGGCTGATCGATGAAAAGCGCGCGATTCGCGAGTGGGTGAGTGCGCGCAAGCGGCCTTATTTGGGGCTTTGCCTCGGTCATCAATTGCTTGCCGATGCGTTGGGCGGCAAGGTCGAACGCATGGCGACGCCCGAGGTCGGCATGCTTCAGGTCGAGACCACCGGCGTGGCCAAATCCGATGCCTTGTTCAAGGGTCTCGGGCCGAGGCTCGATTGCCTGCAATGGCATGGTTGCGAAGTGACCAAGCCGCCAAAGGATGCGGTCGTGTTGGCGGAATCGCCGGCCTGCGCGGTGCAGGCGTTTCGCGTCGGAACCAACGCCTATGGCCTGCAATATCATGTCGAGCTGACGCCCAGCACGGTGGCCGATTGGGGCGCGGTGCCGATCTATACCGAATCGCTGGAAAAAAGTTGCGGGCGCGGCGCGCTCAAAAAACTCGACGCCGATGCCAAGGCCCTGATGCCGGCGCTCGCCGCCAATGCGCGCCGGCTCTATGACAATTTCAAGGCGCTCGCAAACTAAAGCGTGAGCCAGGTTTTCAAGAACCGGGCGAACCAGGCGTGCACGCGTGCCTCATGAAGGAGCCCTGCGGCGCGCTGGGCATCGGGCCGTTGCGCTTCAGGCCGTTCGCGGAATTGTTTTGATCCGCCCTCGGAAGCAATCCAGCGCTCCATGATGGCGCTGGTCATTTCAGGGTGGAACTGCAGGCCATAAACGCTCGACCCAACCCGAAAGGCTTGGTTCGCGAAGAGCGCGCCGGTCGCTAAGAGCTCGGCCCCCGCCGGCAGGTCGAAGCCTTCGCCATGCCATTGATAGGCGTGGAAACCCTCCTCGATCAGACCCCGGCCGGACGCGGTTGGGTGAATCGGGTGATAGCCGATTTCCCGCTTGCCCTCTGGATGGGGCTTGACCGCCGCGCCAAGGGCTTGAGCGATCATCTGCGCCCCCAAACATATGCCTAAAACCGGGGCCCCGGCGCTAATTTGGGCCCCGACCCAGGCCAGCTCATCCCGCAAATAGGGGTAGCGCTCGATCTCGCTCAGGCATTGCGGGCCGCCGAAAACGACCGTCGCGATGACCCCCTCGGCCCGGCCCTGGCGGAGCGCCGGCAGGGGTTCACCCCGCATGGGGCAGCACATGGCCGTGCGTAGGCCCAGGCGCTGCATGGCCTCGCCCACCGCCCCGGCTGAGGCATGCTCCGAATGGGTGAGAAAAATGACCTGAGGAGCCGTCATGAGACGATTTGAGGGGCCATGGGCGGCCGGCGTTAACCTTTTCTTGAAACTGGGGTCGTCAAGATCAGCTCACGACGGGGGAACGAATCAACAGAGGGACTCACGTCATGATATCGAAACGTTCTTTGGAGGTCCTGCTCGACCTCGCGGAAAACAAGCTGAGCGACATTGCGCCTTTCGACCGGGACGACGTGCGGGAAATCAAGATGCTGCACGCCTGCGTCAACGAGCTGCGCGCGCTACGCGGCCTGCCGCCGATCGAGCTGCCGGGCCGAGAGAACGCCCCGCGCCCCAATATTCGCGCCGTTCCCCGTCTGTACGCCGTCAGCGCCTATGAGACAGAATTGGGGTATTGATTAGAGGAGGGTTTTGGTCTCATCGCAGTGACGAAGGAACGAAGATGAGAGCAAAACCCGTGAGTTCGAAAGCCCCGGCTGAACAGGTCCTGAAGGACATTCGCCG
>SHWC01000010.1 GCA_009691045.1 Alphaproteobacteria bacterium
CCGATCGGGCGTTGGCGGAACGCATGGCGGCGGGCTTTGGCGGGCGGACGTTCCGGCCCTATGTGTCGGACGATCCGATCGGCGCGCAAATCGGCGGCGCGATCAAGAACGTGCTGGCGATCGCCTCGGGCATCGCGATCGGTCGCGGCCTGGGTGAAAACGCGCGCGCCGCCCTGATTACACGCGGCTTCGCCGAGCTCACGCGGCTCGCGTTGAAAAAAGGCGCGCGGATGGAAACCTTGGCCGGGCTCTCGGGCCTTGGCGATTTGATTTTGACCTGCACATCCGATCAATCACGCAATTACACGGTCGGCCGCGCGCTTGGTGGGGGCACAACGCTGGCCGCGCATTTGTCGAGCCGCGAGAGCGTGGCCGAGGGGGTGACCAGCGCGCCGGCGGTGGTGGCGCTGGGCCGAACACTCGGCGTCGATTTGCCGATTTGCACCGCGGTCGATGCGGTGCTCCATCGGGGTGCCGCGATCGACAGCGCGATCGGCGCGCTGCTCGACCGCCCGTTCAAGGCCGAGGCCTGAGGGCTGGCCGCCGATTATCGTGTTGGCTAAAGTGCTGAGAGATTCAAAATCGCGAGGAAACGATGCTCTTCGTCATCCGCAATATCGATAAGCCGAATTCGGGCGCGCTGCGCGCCGCCAACCGGCCAGCCCACCTCGCCTATTTGGATGAGATCGCGCCGGTGTTGAAACTGGCCGGGCCATTCCTTGCCGATGATAACGAGACCATGATCGGCTCGCTTTGGATCGTCGAGGCGGCAGACAAAGCTGCGGCGCTTAAATTTGCCGCTGGCGACCCCTATGCCAGAGCCGGGCTGTTCGAAAGCCAAACAGCGACCCCCTTTCGTCGCGCGCGCGGCGTCGAGCTCGGATAAGCGATATGACCAATTGGCTGTTCAAGACCGAGCCCGATGTTTATTCGTGGGCCGATCAGGTGAAAAAGAAGGTCGAGCCGTGGACCGGCGTGCGCAACGCCCAGGCGCGCAATTTCATGCGCGCGATGAAGGTGGGCGAGCATGGTTTTTTCTATCACACGGGCGATGAACGGCAGGTTGTTGGCATTGTCGAGGTCGCGCGCGTGTTCTATCCCGATCCGGTGGAGCCGGCTGGGCCATGGGGCCAGGTCGATGTGCGGACCGTGAAACCCTTTGCAAAGCCGGTGACGCTCGCTCAGATCAAGGCCGAGCCGAAACTCGCCGAGCTTCTGCTCGTGCGCCATTCGCGCCTCTCGGTCATGCCGATCGACGACGCGGCTTGGAAGTTGATTTGCAAAATGGGCGGGCTTTAACCGGCGATGGCTGACCCGATCGTGCTGTGCCGGCTCGATGAAATTCCAGAGGGCGGCGCCAAGGGTTTCGTTATTGGCACGGGCGCGGCGCGGCGCGATTTGTTCGGCGTCAGGCGTGGCAGGCAGGTGTTTATCTACGAGAATTCGTGTCCGCATACGGGCGGGCCGCTCGATTGGCAGCCCGATGTGTTTCTCGATGTCGAGACGGCGCATATTCAATGCGCCACGCATGGCGCGCTCTTTCGCATCGGGGATGGCTTTTGCATCCACGGCCCGTGCCTGGGTAAGCATTTGACCGCGCTGCCTGCGCGGATCGAGGCCGGACGAATTTGGATCGAGGCCTGACGCCCCGCCGCCCGTCTTGCCTCGGCCGGCCGGTCCTCCGATAATCCGTGCTCCGTTGAAGAGGCGTAAAGCCCGCAGCCACCAGGAGCGTTGAACCATCATGTCGAGCGAATTGATTCCGATCGATCCAGCCGTGGCGATGCAGGCGCATTGCGATGAGGCGACGTACAAGACGATGTACGAGCGCTCGATCAAAGACCCCGAGGGCTTTTGGCGCGAGCACGGCAAACGCATCGATTGGATCAAACCCTATAGCAAGATCAAAGACGTCTCTTTTGATTCGCATAACCTCCATATCCGCTGGTTTCATGACGGCACGCTGAATGCCTCGGTCAATTGCCTCGATCGGCATTTGAAGACACGCGCAAGTCAGACCGCAATCATTTGGGAATCGGACGATCCCTCGCTGCACAAGCACATCACCTATCACCAGCTCTATGTGATGGTGTGCAAGCTCGCGAATGGCCTACGCAAGCTTGGTGTCAAGAAAGGCAACCGCGTCACTATTTATATGCCGATGATCCCCGAGGCCGCGGCGGCGATGCTGGCTTGCGCGCGGATCGGCGCGGTGCATTCGGTGGTGTTTGGCGGCTTCTCACCTGATTCGCTCAGCAACCGCATCAAGGATTGCGATTCGAACGTGGTGATCACCGCCGATGAAGGCGTGCGCGGCGGCAAGACCGTGCCGTTGAAGGCCAATACCGATGAAGCACTTAAATCATGCCCGGGCGTGAAACATGTCGTGGTGGTCAAGCATACCGGCCATAAAGTCGGTTGGGTCGAGGGGCGCGATGTTTGGTATGACGCGCTGACGAAAGACCAACCTGAAGATTGCAAACCAGAGGAAATGAACGCGGAAGACCCGCTGTTTATCCTCTATACCTCGGGCTCGACCGGCAAGCCGAAGGGTGTGTTGCACACCACCGGCGGCTACATGGTTTATGCCTCGATGACGCATCACTATGTGTTCGATTATCACGATGGCGAGGTTTATTGGTGTACGGCCGATGTTGGCTGGGTGACGGGCCACACCTATATTGTTTATGGGCCGCTGGCGAACGGCGCGATCACGCTGATGTTCGAAGGCGTGCCCAATTTTCCGAGCGCGTCGCGCTTTTGGGATGTGGTCGACAAGCACAAGGTCAATATTTTCTATACCGCGCCGACCGCCATACGCGCGCTGATGCGCGAGGGCGAGGCGCCGGTCAAACGCACGCTTCGAAAATCATTGCGTCTTTTGGGTTCGGTCGGCGAGCCGATCAACCCGGAGGCGTGGCTTTGGTATTACCGCACGGTCGGCGATTCACGGTGCCCGATTGTCGACACCTGGTGGCAGACCGAAACGGGCGGCATTTTGATTTCGCCGCTGCCGGGCGCGACCGCGCTCAAACCCGGCTCGGCGACACGGCCGTTCTTCGGTGTGCAGCCTGTCGTGCTCGATCAACAGGGTAAGCTCTTGGAGGGCGCGGCCGAAGGCATGTTGTGCCTGGCTGATTCATGGCCCGGCCAGATGCGCTCGGTCTATGGCGATCATGAGCGCTTCGTGCAGACTTATTTCGTGCAATATCCCGGTTATTACTTCACCGGCGATGGCTGCCGGCGCGACGAGCACGGTTATTATTGGATCACCGGCCGCGTGGATGACGTGATCAACGTCGCCGGCCATCGCTTGGGCACCGCAGAGATCGAAAGCGCGTTGGTGGCGCATCCCAAAGTGGCGGAGGCGGCCGTGGTCGGCTACCCGCACGACATTAAAGGCACCGGCATCTATGCTTATGTCACGCTCAATGCCGGCGAACAGCCGAGCGATGCGCTGCGCAAAGAACTCATCCTATGGGTCAGAAAGGAGATCGGGCCGATCGCGTCACCCGATTTGTTGCAATGGGCGCCCGGCCTGCCCAAGACGCGCTCAGGTAAAATCATGCGGCGCATCTTGCGCAAAATCGCCGAAAACGAATTCGGTTCTCTCGGCGATATTTCGACGCTGGCAGACCCCTCGGTGGTCGACGATTTGATCAAGCACCGGGTCAGCCAATAGCGCGGCGCAAAGCGCGCCACTCATCCAGGTTTAGGCCGCGGCGGCCCAGGCGCAGCCTTTCGGCCGCGACAGCCTAGGCGCGGTCTTTCTGCCGCGACAGCCTAGGCGCGCTCAACTAGCCGCAGCGGCAACCTAATAGCGGTCGCGCGGCGGACCGGAACGCGGCGGCCGACCGCCGCCACCGCCCCCACCCTGGGGCCGGTCGCGCGCCATATTGACCACCACATTGCGCCCGCCAATGGCTGACCCGTTCAAGGCTTGCATGGCCGCGTCGGCGCCCTGCTGGGTCTCCATTTCGACAAAACCAAAGCCGCGCAAACGGCCGGTCTCTCGGTCGCTGATGACGATCGATGATGTGACGGTGCCGTGTGGTTCAAACAAGCGACCGAGTTCCTCGGCCGTCATCGTGTAGGGTATGTTCCCTACATACAATTTGCAGGACATCGGATTAGTCTCCAAGCTGGGCCACTCCCCGAGACATTCGTGGTCATCTACCCCCCCAGCTTCGACAATAATCACGGCGCATTTTGACGGGCGCGTCAACAGGTAAGGAATTCTTTTCTTTTCCAATCCCAGACTCAAGCGCGCCCCAACGCGCCGCCGCCTTGGGCGCCACAGGCTAGCCATAGACGCATGCGCGACGACCACAGCATCGAGCAGGATTGGGCTGGCTACAGCGAGACCGAGCACGCCACTTGGCGCGCCCTCTTTGCCCGTCAGAAGGGGCTGCTGCCGGGGCGCGCGGCCGATGCGTTTCTCAACGGCCTATCGCGCCTGCCGATTTTCGGCGAAGGCATTCCCGATTTCGATGCCTTGAACGAGGTTTTGTTCAAGACGACCCAATGGCGCTTGGTCGCCGTGCCGGGCCTGGTGCCGGACGAGGTTTTTTTCGACCATCTGGCCAATCGCCGCTTCCCCGCGGCGCGCTTCATTCGCCGGCCCGAGCAGATGGATTATCTCGAGGAGCCCGACATTTTTCATGACGTGTTCGGTCACGCGCCCATGCTCATGCTGCCGGCCTTCGCCGATTATATGCAGGCCTATGGCAAAGGCGGGTTAAGGGCGCTTCGCCTCGGGGTGCTGGAGCGCCTCGCGCGGGTCTATTGGTATACGGTCGAGTTCGGCCTGGTGCAGGAGAAAGCGGGCTTACGCATTTATGGCTCGGGCATCGTGTCGTCCCGCAGCGAGTCAATGTTTTGCCTGGAGGACCCCTCGCCGCATCGCTTGGCGTTCGAGCTGCGCCGCGTGCTGCGCACGCGCTACCGGATCGACGATTTTCAGGAATGCTATTTCGTCATCCGGGGTTTCGATCAGCTGCTGGAATTAGCCGAGATCGATTTCACACCGATCTATCGCTCGGTCGAAACCTTGCCCGATATCGCCCCCGGCGACTTATCGGCCGATGACCGCGTCATCACGCGCGGTACGGGCGCCTATCACAAGACAAAATCTTAGAAATCTACGCAGCGGCCAGCGCGTTCCCAATCGCCGAAGCGGGTGGGCTCAGGGCCTTTCGGGCCGCCAATTTCGGTCTGCGGCGGCTTGGCCGCGGGCTCGGGCAATGGCGCGGGGACCGGGGCCGGTGGTTTGTCGGTCTTCGTCTCGCTCATGACCTATGACATAGCGAATGGAGACCCCGACGACCAGGGCCTTTCGCTTGCCGGTTTGCCTTGAAGCCGGCCTTTCGATTGCTCATATAACGGAGCAGTTCGACCCTGCCAAATTGAAGGATTGAAGAATCTCGATGCTCTACGCCCGCACCGCCATTCTGCTCGCGGCCATGTCCGCGATATTTCTTGGTATCGGTTATTTGATCGGCGGCCAGAGCGGCATGGTGATTGCGCTGGTTATCGCCGCCGGCATGAATCTGTTCGCCTATTGGAACTCGGACAAGATGGTGCTCAACCTCTATGGCGCGCGCGCCGTGAGCAAGGCGGAAGCGCCCGCGCTCCATGGCATCGTCGAACAACTCGCCGACCGCGCCGGCCTGCCCATGCCAAAGGTCTATTTGATCCAGAACGATCAACCAAACGCGTTTGCCACCGGGCGCAATCCGCAGAACGCCGCGGTCGCCGCGACCACAGGTCTGTTGCAGCATCTGACACCGGAGGAAGTGGCCGGCGTGATGGCGCATGAACTCGCCCATGTGCGCCATCGCGATACGTTGGTGATGACGATTACCGCGACCATCGCGGGCGCCATTTCGATGTTGGCGAATTTCGCGTTCATGTTTGGCGGCGCGCGCGGCAACGACAATCGCTCAAGCCTCGGGCCGATTGTGATGATTGCGGCGATGGTGTTGGCGCCGATCGCCGCCATGTTGGTGCAGATGGCGGTGAGCCGCTCGCGCGAATATGAAGCCGATCGTGGCGGCGCGGAGATTTCGGGCCAGCCACTTTGGCTCGCATCCGCGCTCGAGAAACTTGGCCGGCTGACCAAGCGCATCGATAACCCGTAGGCCGAGAATGCGCCGGCGGCCGCGCATCTTTTTATTGTCAATCCGCTCCATGTGCGGGGCCTTGGCGGGTTGTTCGCGACGCACCCGAACCTTGAGCGCCGCATTGCGCGGCTGCGTGAGATGGCTAAGAGCCCGTCTGAGAATTCCTCATGAGCTGCGCTGCGTGTCGAAAATCGTCGGTTGGCAGGAACAGCCCGAAAAGCGTATCGGGGGATACGATCGAGGGCTGCGACGAACCAGCCGGCGATTTTCGCCGCAGCCCGTTGGGACGCGCCGGTTTCGAGCCTCCGGTTCGTCGCGGCCATGACGAATTCTCAGACAGGCTCTAAGGAGTGAACGCGGCCCCAAGCCCAAGGCGCGCGGCGCTCGGCCTGCTCGATCAAGTCCTCGCGCGGCGCCGCCCGCTCGATGAGGCGCTCGATGGCTCCGCCGAGTTCGGCGCGCTCGAAGGGCGCGACCGCGCCTTCGCTCATCTGCTCGTACTCACCACGCTGCGTCGGCTCGGCCAAATTGATGCCCTGCTCGCGCACTTCATGGCGAAGCCCTTGCCGGCGCGCCGACACGCCGTTCGCGATGTGCTGCGGCTTGGCGTCGCGCAGCTGATTTTCCTCAACACACCGCCCCATGCCGCGGTCGGCACGGCCACGACGCTGGTCGGGGAAATCGGGCCGACGACGTTCGTCTCACTGATAAATGCGGTGCTGCGCCGGGTGGCGAGCGAGGGCAAGGCGCTCGCGGCCCAACAAGATGAAGCACGCCTCAATACACCGGCTTGGCTCTGGCAGGCGCTCGTCGAAAGTTATGGCGAGCCCATGGCCCGCGCCATCGGCCAAGCGCATCTGGCCGAGCCACCGCTCGATCTCACCTGCCGCGAGGACGCCGCTTCGTGGGCGGCGCGGTTGGGCGGTGTCGTGCTGGACAATGGCACGATCCGCTTGGCAGCGCGGCCCGCGGTCAACGCCCTGGAAGGCTATTCTGACGGCGCCTGGTGGGTGCAGGATGCGGCGGCGGCGCTACCGGCCCGTTTGCTCGGCCCCTTGGCCGGCAAACAGGCGATCGAAATCGGCGCGGCGCCGGGCGGCAAGACCGCGCAATTGATTGCGGCGGGGGCTGCGGTGATCGCGCTCGACCGGGCGCCCGCGCGGCTTGCGATTTTGCGCGAAAACCTTGACCGGCTCGGCATGAACGCCACGCTGATTCAAGCGGACGCCACGGTTTGGCGACCGCCGGCGCTGGCCGATGCCGTGCTGATCGATGCGCCGTGCAGCGCGACCGGTACGATTCGCCGCCACCCGGAGGCCCCCTATGGTCGCGACTTGGCCGATGCCAAACGGCTGGCGGCAGCCCAAGATGCCTTGATCGAGGCCGCCGCCGGCTATTTGAAGCCGGGGGGCCAGCTCGTATTCGCGACCTGTTCGCTGCTGCCGCTCGAAGGCGAGGCGCGGATCGAGGCCGCGCTCGCCCGCCCGCTCGGCCTCGCCCGCGACCCCATCGGGGCGGCGGAGCTGGGCGGATTCGCCTTCGCCCTCACGCCCAAAGGGGAGTTGCGCACCCTACCCTGCCATCTGGCGGAGCAAGGCGGCCTCGATGGCTTTTTTGCCGCCCGCTTGCGGCGCCAAGCCTAAGCTGGTACGACAAATTCATGCAGCAGGCCGTGCGCATCGCGCCGTCGATCTTAGCGGCCGACTTTTCGCGCCTCGGGGATGAAGTGCGCGCGGTGACCGCTGCCGGCGCCGATCTCATCCATGTCGATGTCATGGACGGCCACTTCGTGCCCAACCTCACGATCGGGCCGGACATGGTGAAGGCGCTGCGCCCCCACACGACGCTGCCGCTCGATGTTCATTTGATGATCGCGCCGGTCGATCCCTTCATCGCGACCTTCGCCGAAGCGGGCGCCGATATTATTACGGCGCATGTCGAAGCGGGGCCTGATATCCGTCGCACGCTTGAGCTTGTGAGGAGCCTTGGCAAAAAGGTCGGCATATCGCTCAAACCGGCGACGCCGGCAGCCGCGATTCAACCGCTCATTGGGCTGGTTGATCTCGTTTTGGTGATGACGGTCAATCCAGGTTTCGGGGGTCAGAGCTTTATCACAAGCCAATTGGACAAAATCACCGAAATTCGGCGCATGATCGACGCCAGCGGACGAATGATCGATCTCGAGGTCGATGGTGGCATCAATGCAGAGACAGCGCGGGCGGCCGTGAGCGCGGGCGCCGATATGTTGGTTGCTGGATCGGCAACCTTCAAAGGCGGTGTCGGCGCCTATGCGGCGAACATCGGGCGGCTGAGGGCGCCGCCCGATGATACCCGCCGGGCCGCGGCTCGCTCGAGCTGAATCGCTCATGGCCGAGCCCAACGCCATGAAGGACGATCAACGCGGCGGTCTAGGCAATGCACTTCGCCTGTTGTTCGGCGGGCGCAATAATGATCGTCGAGCGGCGCGCGGTGCGGTCGTGTTGCGCGTTCAACCGCATGACCTTGTACCAGGCGAAGCGGTGCGCGGCCATGCGTTGCTGGCTGGCGATTATGGCTTTGTCGGCGAAATCTTATCCGCGCGCGAAGCCGCGCCATGGGCCGATCAATCGCTCGGCGCCGCATGGTTCGACGCGCTGCATGGTTTCTCTTGGCTGAGAGATTTACGCGTGATCGGCACCAGCGCGGCGCGTACGCGTGCATGCGCTTTGGTGCAGGACTGGATCGAGCGGAGCGAGGACCTGCCGGGCTCGGCGCGCGCACCGGCCGTGACGGGGGCGCGCTTGGCGGCGTGGCTGGTCAACCATGATTTTCTGCTGGGCGCCCCAACTGATTCATTCGCACAATTGTTTCATGCGAGTTTGCTGAGCCAGGCGAAGCAACTCGCGCGCACTGCGCGGCGCGGCGATCACGGGGCCGATCGTTTCGCGGCCCTGAAGGGGCTGATTTATTGCAGCGTCGCTTTGCCCGATGGCGATCATCGCCTACAGCAAGTGCTAAAGGCGCTTGAGACCGAATTAATTGAACAGGTATTGCCTGACGGCGTTCATGTGTCGCGCAGTCCGTCGACTCAACTCGCGGTGTTGCGCGACCTTATCGACCTACGAGCGACGCTGATCGCGGCGCATCAGGCCCCGCCCGTCGCGTTACAAAACTCGATCGATCGCTTGGCGTTGATGGTGCGGGGCTTCCGCCATGGCGATGGCGGCTTGGCGTTGTTCAACGATTCGCTCGAGGAAGAGGTCTGGCTGGTCGACCGCGTGCTCGGCCTGGCCGATGCCAAGGGTCGCCCCTTGAGCGATGCTCGACATGGCGGCTTCCAGCGCGTGCAGGCGGGACGCACGCTTGTCCTCATGGATGCCGGCGTGCCGCCAATGCATGGGCTGCATGGCCATGCCGGCACGTTGAGTTTAGAGATCAGCGTGGGCAAGGAGCGCCTGATCACCAATTGCGGCGCCTGGCGCGGACCCGATGCACAATGGGCGCAAGCCTTGCGCGCATCGGCGGCGCATTCGACGCTGACGGTCGACGACACCAATTCCGCCGCCGTGCTTGACGAGGGCGGCATTGGCGTCGGACCCAATCGCATCGACTTCAATCGCGAAGAGAAAGAGGGCGCGGTTTGGCTCGACGCGAGCCATGATGGCTATGTTCAGCCGTTCGGCCTCATGCACACGAGGCGTCTCTATGTCGCGGCGGATGGCGGCGATTTGCGTGGGGAAGACCGGCTGACCAGCCTCGGCGGCGCGCGCCGGGCCGGGCGCAGCTTCGCGGTGCGCTTTCATTTGCACCCCGATGTGCGGGCGTCGCTGGTGCAGGATGGGGCGTCGGTCCTTCTGCGTTTGCCGAGCGGTGTGGGCTGGCACTTGCGCGCCGGCGGCGGTTCGCTCGATCTCGCGGAAAGCGTTTACGCCGGGAAGGCCGGCGAGCGGCGGCGTACCGAACAGGTTTTTATTACCGGTGGCATTGAACCTGACGAGACAATCATAAAATGGGCGCTGCGGCGAATCCCGAAGGGCTGAGTCTATTTAGGTCGGTTTGTTCGATCCCGCGGCCGGCGCCGCCGGTACCAAGCCAAGCGTCTTGAGCTGGCGCGCGATCACCAATTTTTCATCGAACAGGCTAAGCGCGCGATCACGCCCCGCCGCGCCAAACCGCACACGGAGCGAAGGGTCGGCAATCAGCCGCGCGAGCGCGCCGCGCAAGGCGGCGCTATTTTTGACCGGTACAAGAAGGCCGGTTTCCTCGGGCACGACTTCTTCGCGGGAGCCGCGCACGTCGGTAGCAACCACGGGAAGGCCTGCGATCATCGCCTCGATGATCGAGCGCGGCATGCCTTCGCGGTGCGAGGGTAGAACGAAAATATCGGCCGCGCGGAGCAGCTCGGGCACATCGCTGCGATGGCCGAGCAATTTGATATTCGCGATTTCAGGCGCGGGCGCGACGGCCTTGGCGTGATCGCTGGCCAAACGCTCGCCCGCGACCCAAAGCTCGGCATCGAGCCCGCCCACCGCTTGGAACAATTCGGGAAAGCCTTTTTCCGCGACCAAGCGACCGACCGCCAGCACGACGACCTTGTCTTGCGGCGTACCGAGGGCCGCGCGCAATGCCTGGCGTGCCTGGCCGCCATCGCTTGCGGGATGAAACCGCGCGACATCGACGCCATTGCCGATCGCTTCGATCACGCCGCCTTTACAGAGGCGATAGCGCTCGGCTGCCTCGGCATCTTCCTCGGCCTGGGTGAACAGCACATCGGTCATGCGGCCGCCGAGCCATTCGAGCCCAATCACGGGCCACCGCTTCCAGGCCGGCATGCGGTCGTGGAAATAAAATCCATGCGCCGTATAGGCAATGCGCGGTACGCGCGCCCGGCGCGCGGCCAGGCGTCCAATCAAGGCCGCGATGGGTGTGTGAACGTGCACGAGGTCGAAGGCCTCGGCGCGACAAAGCTGCACCAAGGCCTCGAAGGCGCGACGGTGGCTGAGTACGTTGAAATTGCGCTCGATCGGGACCACGACCGTGCGAAAGCCCCGCGCATTGACCGCTTGCAGCCACGGGCCATCGGCACACACGCCGACCACCTCATGACCGGCCGCGCGCTCGGCCTCCATCAGCGGCAAAATGAAGTGAAATAGCGTGAAATCGACCGCGCAGATTTGACAGATTTTCATGATGCTCTCAGCTCAAGCCAGGCCGATGATGGTCACACCAGGCTTGAAATGCGATTAACGCCCAAAGCGGCCCCGAGGCGTCGCGCCGACCGGCCTTGAGGGCTCGGTGCCAGGATTGCGGCAAATCGGGCCGAAACAGGCCCTGGCGCTTGAGCCGGGCGGGGTCGATGGCGCGCCGGCAGAGATCGTCGAGCTCATTGGTAAGCCAGCTAGTGATGGGCAATTCGAAGCCCTTTTTGGGGCGGGAAAAGACCTCGGCCGGCAGGCGATCGGTGAAGGCGCGGCGCAGGATTCGTTTCCCCTCGCCGGCTGCGAGCTTGAAGCCACCCGGCATGGCGGCGGCGCATTCGACCACGCGGTGATCGAGAAATGGACTGCGGACTTCGAGGCTGTTCGCCATGCTCATGCGGTCGACCTTGACCAGCATATCCGACGGCAGAGAAAGACCGAGATCAGCATGCAGCATTTGGTTGATCGGGTCGTCATCGCGCGCATCGGCGCGTCGTGCCGCGATGATGGCTTCAAGCGCCGGCGAAGGCAGCGATTGCACGGCGAGCTGATTGAGGGTGTCGCTCGACATCAAGCGCAGCCAACCGGTCTGGCGACCGATTTCATCCTTGCCGGCTTCGGCGACAAAGCGGCGTAGACGCCTTGCTTGCTCAAGCAGGCGAACGCTTTTGCGCTCGGGCAATAGGCGCGCGAGCGGCTCGATCAGGCCGGTTCGCAGTAACCGCGGCAGGGCCTGATAGTGTTTCGCCATCAGCTCGCCCTGATATTTTCGATAGCCGCCAAACACCTCATCGCCGCCATCGCCGGAGAGCGCGACCGTTACATGCCGGCGTGTTTCGCGCGACAATATGAATGTCGGCAGAGCCGATGAATCGGCGAATGGTTCGTCGAGCCCTTCGAACATCGCATCGAGCGCGGCGAGCGCATTCTTCGGCGCGATTTCGATGGCGGTGTGATTGGTACCGAGATGGTGCGCGACCTCGGCGGCAGCTGGCCGTTCCTCATAATAATCGGCAGCCCCGGCAAAGCCGACCGTGAAGCTTTGCACGCGGCCGGTTTGACGCACCATCGAGGCCGCGATCAATGCCGAATCGATGCCGCCGGACAGGAAGACGCCAAGCGGCACGTCGGCAATCAAGCGCGACGACACCGCCGCATCGAAGCGGCTGACGAGATCGCGCGCGGCCAGCGCTTCATCCGCGTAACGAGGCGGGCGCGTGGCGGCAAGATCATACCAACGCCGCATGTCCATGCCGGTCGCCGAAAAGCGGGCGAGATGACCGGGTGGCAATTTGTGTACGTCGGTCGCGATCGAATAAGGCTCGGGCACCCAGCCGAGCGACAAATAGAGCGCCAGCGATTCGGGGTCGAGCGGCTGGGACGCGCCGACCATGGCCTCTAGCGCGAGGAGGTCAGAGCCAAAGGCGAGGCGCTGGCCGACATGATGATAGAGCAAAGGCTTCTTGCCGAAGCGGTCGCGCGCCAAAACGACGTCTTGCGCGATGGGGTCGTACAACACGAAGGCAAACATGCCCTCAAGCTTCGGCAACAAGGCCTCGCCCCACTCCTTCCAACCGGCGAGCAGAACTTCGGTGTCCCCCGCGCTTTCGAAGCGATGGCCGCTTGCCTCGAGCGATCGGCGGAGTGCTGGAAAATTATAGACCTCGCCATTATAGGCAATGACGCGACCATGCCGGGCCATGGGCAGAGTCGCCGCGCCGCTCAAATCCTGAATCGCGAGACGCGTGTTAGCAAAGGCCGCGACCCGATCGACATAACGGCCTGCGAAATCGGGGCCACGCGGCTTCAGGCGCGCAAGCGCGCGATCGATCCGAGGCTCGACCATCGCGCGGTCAAGCCCGCGCCAATCGATCAGGCCCGCAATGCCGCACATGCTCTAGAGCGACGCGTAAAGCGATTCGTAGGCACTGATCATTCGTGCCATCGAGAACTCATCGACGATGCGCTGACGCGCGGCGGCGCGGCGTGCCGCGCGGGCCTCGGCCGGCTCATCAAGCAGTTTTCGAATGGCCGCGGCCAAGGCTTGTGGCTCACGCGGCGGCACGATCACGCCACAATCGCCGACAATGCGTCGTGCATCGCCCACATCACTGGCCACGGGCGGCAGGCCGCAGGCCATGCCCTCAGCCAGCGCGTTCGAAAAACCTTCGCCAAACGCCGAGGGCAACACGATGAGATCGCCAACGCTCAACAGATCTGCAACGTCGGTGCGGCGGCCGAGGGCGAGCACCGATTTGTGGGGCGGTAATTTTTGCGTGCCAACTCCGATCAGGAGCGCTTGAACACCCGGCAACAGATCGAGCGCTGCATAGAGCGTCTTATGATCCTTCATCGGATCGACCCGCGCGACATGAACGATCACAGGCGTCTCGGGCGCCAGACCGAGCGAGGAACGAAGGCGCGCACGCGCCCCGGGGTTCGGTCGAAAATGCTCGGAATCGATGCCATTTTCGATCAGGGCGAAGCGTCTTGGGCGATAGCCGAGCGCCTCGTGAGCGATACGGCCGGCGGTCGAATTGATCACGATCACATCCGGCTGATGGGAAAGGAGCGCGCCAATGCGCACCGAGAGGCGCAGGCCCCAACTATAATGGGCGAGATCAAGATCGGAGCAGCGTATGTTCCAGACCAGCTTGGTGGCGCGGCGGCGGCCCGAACACCTAAGCACGGCGAGGGCCGTGAGATCGGCATGGTAGAGCCAGCTTTGCACGACGCGCGGTTTTTCACAGTTAATATAATCCCACAACCGAAGCAGGCCGCCGAATCTCAGCGAGTATCGCCTCATGCCAAGATCCCGCACGGCGACACCGGCATCCAAGAGATGGGCGCGTATCATACCGCCCGCTTTCAGCGATACCACCCGATGATCGGCCCCCTTGGCCCGCATGGCGATGAGCAATTGCGCGAGTTGTGTTTCAGCACCACCCGAATCAAGACTGGTGATCACGTGCATGACGCGCGGGCGGCCCTCTGTTAGCGTCATGACGCCATGACCCACGCCCCGCGCCGCACGATCACGCCCCCATGAGTCTGAAGAGCCTCGTGCGGCGGAGCCTCTGGCTCACCTGCCTCTATTATGTGATCGACGATCGACGGGCCGCACGGCGCTTGGCGCGAGGTCAGCTTGAGACGCGCTCGGGCAGAAGGCATGACGCGCTCGCGCTCGATCAATCGCTTGGTTATATCGATCGCGTCTATGACGATTATTGCCGCTATGGCGGGGTCACGCGGTTCGAGGGCCGCGTCGTCGAGATTGGGCCGGGCGATAATTTTGGTGTCGCATTGCGCTTGTTGGCCGGCGGAGCGAGAGAAATTCATGCCGTCGATCGCTATATCCCTAAACGCGACGCGGCGGCGCAACAGCGAATTTATGAGGCGCTCGCAAGCCGACCGGGCTTTGCCGCGCTGTTCGACGGGCCACCCGGGGAACAGACGATTCGCGGGCTTCGCTATCATCAGGGCACGCCGGCGGAGACGTTCTTTCACGATACGCCCGAACATTACGACGCGATCGTCTCGCGCGCTGTGCTCGAGCATTTGTACGACCCGCTCGCCGCGCTCGATGACATGGTACGCGCGTTGAAGCCAGGCGGCCTCATGATCCACCGCATTGATTTGCGCGACCATGGCATGTTCGCGGAGCGCCACAAGCTGACCTTTTTGACCATTCCATCCTGGCTCTATCGAATGATGACGCGCGCCTCCGGCCGGCCCAATCGCGTGTTGATGCCGGCCTATCGCGATTGGCTCAAGCGCTCGGGCCTTGATGGCAGCCTCCGCATCAGTCGCCTCGTGGGGCTGGCGGATGAAATCGAACCGGTTTCGCTTGAAGCGCTCGACCCCGCGATGAAGGCGCGCGCACACGACGCGGTGCGCGCCATTCGACCGATTCTTGCCGCGCCTTTTCGTCCGCTCGACGATGATTCGCTCGCGGCGAGCGGCATCGTGTTGGTCGCGCGCAAGCCCGATCACTGAGACTTGCCTTCGATTATTTGGGTCAACCGACTGGCGACGATGTGCGGCTCATAGCCTGACGGCAAGAGGCTCGGGCGCGGTGCGGTCACCGGATCTGGCCTAACCGCTCGCATGGCTGCGATGAAGAGCTCCCCTGCTTCGGCGATTGTCACCGCGCCCGGGGCTGCGCTGGCGGCCAGTTCGGCAATACCTCCGGCCTCGGGCGTGGCAATCACAGGCGTGCCAAGCGCGAGCGCCTCGAGCGCGGCGTTCGCCTGGCCTTCCCAACGCGAAGGCAAGAGGAACGCATCGGCCCCCGCATAATGGGGGAATGGATTGGGCGTGAACCCGCCGAACCGCACGCGCATGGTAAGCCCTTGCGAGGCCGCTTGGGCGCGATGTTTACCGCCATCGGGGCCGTCGCCTAAAATGGTGAGCACCGTATCGGGCGGTAAATGAGTCATCATGTCGATCAAGCGATCGAAGCCTTTTTGATGGGTCAAGCGCCCCGAGGTGACGAAGCGAAGACCCTCGCCCGGTTCACGTTGGGGCGATGCGGCGTCGGATCTCAGCGTTGAACCATCAATCGGGTTCGGCAATGAGACCAGATTGTCAGTCGGCACGCCGATCAGATCACGAAGCTCGTGCGCCGTGGTGTGTGCGTTATAGAGCACGGCATCGGCCCTAGGATAATACCAATGATAGGCAAGGCGCATGGTCATCGGGCATGGCGCGGCCGCGATGCTGATGCTCGGCCGATTGGCCTCGCGCAGGATGAGACGCGGCCGGCCCTTGAGCAACGGGCGAAGCGCGAGAAGCGCGATGTTGACATAACCGAGCGTCGAGACGATGGCATCGGGCCGCTCGCGACGCAGCAAGCGCACGAGGGCCGGGATCGCTTGGCGCAGACGCGGTTGCGCCAAATCGATGAGCGGCTGATTCTTGGGCACCAAGGCCGCGAGCGGCCCTTTGGCATTGAGCACGATCAGAATTGGCTGAATTCGCGTGCGATCGATGGCGCCAAGCAGGGTCAGCACAACGCGCTCGGCGCCGCCACCGGCCAAGGACGGCAAAATGAACACAGCTCGCAAGGTCATGCGGCGCCGCTTGCCGCGTCACGCCACACGGCAAGCAAATCGGCGGCGCGCGCTTGACCGTCGCACAGCGAAAGAACCCGTGCGCGACCGTTGGCGCCAAGTTGCGCGGCCAGAGCGCGATCATCGACGAGGCGAATAATGGCGTCGGCCGCCGCGCTTGTGCTGTATGGCGCGAGCAAGATTCCGGTGATCCCGGTTTCGACAAAGCGGCCATAGCGGCCGGTTGCGATAACTGGCTTGCCGGAAGCGAGGGCCTCAAGCACGTCGCGCCCCCACGGGTTATCTTCGCGGCTCGGCCGAATCAAGGCGTGTACGCCGGCGAGGACACGTTCGGGTTCCGCCACATGACCCAGGAACATCATCACATCGTCAAGCCCGCGCGCTTTGGCCAGCTGATCGAGGCTGGTCGCGTTTGGATCGGCGCCCTTCAAGGCGCGGGGAAGACGGCCCTTCATGCGCATATCGCCAGCGATCACCAGGCGAATATCGGTTCGGCCGCGGCGTTTTAATTCAGCGGCGATATCGAGCAGCCGGTCGGTACCCCGCACGAGCGCGAAATTGGCGAGCGCCGCGACCGTGAAGCAGCCATCTTGCGGTATCGCGGCATGAGGCGTGACGCCCGCATCCGGCGGGCGGGCGATGTTGTAGATCACGCGCCCGTGGGCGGCCTCGCCGCCAAGACGGATGAAATTATCGCGTTCATTTTCCGTGATGAAGACGAGGCGCTTGCTCGAGCGCGCCATGAGGCGCGTTTGACAGCGGGCGATGGGTGAGGCGACGAGATTGGTCCGCACATGCATCACGATCGGCGTCTTGCTGCGACGCTTCAGCCAATGAGCCAGCAGATAGAGGCTTTCGTGGTTGAGATGAACGAGATCGGACGCGTTGGCGGCATCGAGCAATTGTGCCAAAAATGGCCGCGCGCGCCAAAACGCCAAAGCGACGCGAAGCAGGCCGTAGAGACTGCGCGAGAGGCGAGGCAGTGCCGTCGTTCGCGGCATTAGCGGCGCGGCCTGGCAGGCGATGCCAAGCGCGGCGTAGCGCGCCGCTATGGGACCCTGACGCGCGCACCATATTTTTAGCTCAAGCGCGCTTCGATCCATAGGCGCAATCGATTCATAGAGGCTGCGCGAGGAGCCGCCGAAGCCCCCCTCGGAATCGAGACAGAGCACTTTAAGCGCCATAGGGTTCAATCGGACGCTTCGATCAGCGCGCGCGTGCCATCAACGCCGAGCGAGAACAAGACATCGACGATGGAGAGGCCCGGCACGAAGACGGCGCTATTGATTTGTGGGTAGGGGCACGGCGTGAAAGTGCTGTAGCGGAGTTCGATGCCGGCTTCGGCGAATTTGGCGTCGTCTTGATAGGTCGCTCCGCCCTTGCCCGATAAATAAACCGCACCCGGCGCGACCGCTTTGACCAGCGCGATGAGACGATCCCCGCCTTCAAGCCCAGCGTCGCCCAATGCGCCATCGCGGATGAATTGTCGTTGGAGGCCGAGCAAAGCGATGAGCCCCTCGACGATGTGACGGTTCGCCGCGGCGAGCGAATTTTGCGACGTGCCGATTAGCAGGGCTTCCAGATTTGGAAAGACAGCACGAAAAAATTTGGCGCCGCGATAGGCGCCATGGAGGGTGTCGAGATGGCGGCGCGGCCAATCGGCCTCGGCAAAACCAACCGCTTCGATCGACTGGCCCAGCGTTTGCTTGATTGGCTGGGTGAGCCACACGGGTTTTCCATCGCGCAGGATTTGAACGCGATTGGTGTAGCTGCCTTTCGAGAACTGCACCGTTTCGAGAAAAACAAAGACGTCGGCTTGCGCGATTTTGTGGAAATAGCCGAGCCAGGGCAGGTAATTGGGCTGGTGGATGGCGACGACCGGCCGGTCAACCGTTCGCGTCACCCCTTCACCACCTCGCGGACGGCTTGAATGATACGGGCGCGGATATCGGGCCGCATATCGGCGTGCATGGGCAGCGCGAGCACGCGTTCCGACAATCGCTCGCTGACCGGCAAGGACCCCTCGCCCTCGCTCCAACGCTCATAGGCCGGCTGCAAATGCATCGGCCGCGGATAATAGATCGCGGTCGGCACGCCGCGTGCCTTCAACGCCGCCTGCACGTCATCGCGTCGGTCGACTTGGATCGTATATTGCGCCCAGGCGCTTTCGCGGTCGGGCAGAACGGTCGGCGTCGTGACGCAATCGGAGAGGCCCTCGGTATAGGCGGCGGCCGTTGCGGCGCGCGCGGCGCGGTCATGATCGACCACATTGATCTTGGCCAGCAACACCGCCGCTTGAAGAGAATCGAGGCGGCTATTGAGGCCGATGCGAACAATCTCGTATTTCGCATCGCCCGTGCCATGGCCGCGAATGGAGCGATAGGTTGCGGCGCGCGCACCATCCATGGTGAACAGAGCGCCGCCATCGCCATAACAGCCGAGCGGCTTCGAGGGGAAGAAACTGGTGGTCGAGACCGGCGCGAGAGCACCCGCCACGCGGCCCTTATAACGCGCGCCGAAACTTTGCGCGGCATCCGCGATCAACAATAGTTTCTCGGCCTCGCACAGCGGCGCGAGGCAGTCATAATCCGCCGGTTGGCCGAACAGATCGACCGCGATCAGCGCGCACGGCTTCAAGGCGCCCTTTTGGCGCACCTTTTTGATTTGCCGCTCGAGGTCATCGATATCGAGCAAGAACGTGCGCTCGTCGACATCGACGAAGATCGGCGTCGCGCCGATCAAGGCCGCGGCCTCGGCGGTTGCCGTAAACGTGAAAGACGGCAAAAACACCGCATCGCCCGGCCCAATGCCAGCTTCCATCAAGGCGATGGTCAGCGCATCGGTGCCATTGGCACAGGTCACCACATGCGACGCGCCGGTATAAGACATCAGGCGTCGCTCGAACTCCTGAACCTCGGGCCCCAACACAAAGGCGCCATGCTCTAGAACGCGCGCGAGGCGAATATCGATCTGGGTGCGCAGCCGCGCGTGCTGCGCCTTCAAATCGAAAAAGCTGATCGGCTCGTCGGCCGGTTCAGACGATGGCGACAAGGCCGTGATCGGTTTCACGATAAATTTCTCCGGTACGAGGACATTTTAGATCGGCGCCGAGCACATCGCCCGCGCGGCTCACCCAGCCGCGCTCACGCGCCGGGTTGCCGACGACAAGGGCATGATCCCTGACGTCGCGCGTCACCACGGCGCCCGCGCCAATCATGGCGTAGCGGCCAATGGTGACGCCACAAATTACCGTGGCGTTGGCGCCAATGGTAGCGCCACGCTTGACCAAGGTTGGCAAAAATTCGCTTTTTCGCTCGACGAAGGCACGCGGCGTCAACACGTTAGTGAACACACAGGAGGGGCCGCAAAACACCTCGTCCTCGAGCGTGACCCCGGTATAAACCGCGACATTGTTTTGCAATTTACAGCCATCGCCAATGACGACGTCGGGGCCGACCATCACATTCTGCCCAAGCACACAACGCTCACCGAGACGCGCCTTGGCCATGACATGACAGAAATGCCAAATCTTGGTGCCAGCCCCAATCAGCGCGCCATCGGCCACGATCGCGCTTGGGTGGATAAAGACGGGTGCCCCCATGGCCGGATCAGGCGGGTTCAGGGATTGATGAGGGGCCAGCGGCGCGCGCTTGGGCGAGACGATCGAGATTCTCGCGCAGGCTCCGCATGATCTGTGTTGCCGCCTCTAGGGCGCGCAAGCCATCGGCGCCGCTGACCAGCGGCGGCGTGCGATTGGCCACGGCGGCGATGAAGGTGCGATCTTCTTCAAGCAGCGCGTCCGATTCCTCATAGGTTTGGTTTTCGATCTCGATCTCCGGACGGAGGGAGCCCTCAAGCGGCGCCTTTTTGTGGACGCTGCGCAGACTGCGCTCAAGAAAATCGATCCCGATATAGGACTCCGGCTGAAAAATGCGCATTTTGCGCTCGGCCTTGAAGCTTACGCGGCTCGCGGTCATGGCGGCGAAGCAACCATTGGTGAAGCGCACCCGCGTATTGACGATATCTTCGGTTGGCGACAACACCGGCACGCCGATCGCCTCGACCGATTCGATCGGCGCGCGCACAAAGGTGAGAATGAGATCGATATCGTGGATCATGAGATCGAGGATGACACCCACATCGGTGCCGCGCTCACGAAACGGCGCGATGCGATAGGATTCGATATAGAGCGCGTCCTTGACCTTTTCACGCAGGGCGACGCCGACGGCGGAAAAGCGCTCCAAATGCCCGACCTGAAGCACCAGCCCCTTCGCCTTGGCACGATCGACCAAACGCCGCGCGGTCGCGGGGTCATCGGTGATCGGCTTTTCGACCAGGAGATGGATGCCATTGTCGAGCAGCATCGAGGCGACATCGTAATGCGCCTTGGTCGGCACCGCGATGATCGCGGCATCGACGCGGCCAATCAGATCGCGCGGATCGCTCAAGCCCAAGACTCCATGTTTGGCGGCGACTCCTTGCGCGGTTGCGGGATTGGCATCGACCACGGCCACGAGATCGGCGCCCTCAAGGCCCGCGAGCTTGCCCGCGTGCAGGGCGCCGAAATAGCCGGTGCCCACGACCGCGATGCGGACGGCTGAATGGGCCGCCTTATTGCTCATGGCAGGGCCTCGATCACGGCCGCACCGCCCGAATTGAGCGCGCGTTGGCAGGCTTGCAGAACCGCGAGCACGCGGTGGCCCTCGCGCCAATCGCTGAGCGGGGTCTTGCGATTTGATACGCAGTCGAGGAAATGCCGGCATTCGCGCGCCAACGGCTCATCGCTGTCATAGGGAATCGGAATGGCGGCGGCCTTGGTAACGGCGGGGATATCGCCCGTATTATCGACCACGTGCGGGTAGTGCAATAATTTCTGCGGGCCTGACGCGACGTCATCGAACACCACCATGCCATTGGCCCCGATCACCACCATGCGATGGTCTTTGTAAGGGTGGAGCCACGACACGAAGATGTGCGCTTGAACGCCGCTTGGAAACGCCAGATGGGTGAGGGTGAGATCCGCGACTTCGGCTTGCAGCCAGGCGCCGCCGACGCAGGTGACGCGCTCGGGCATTACACCGGTCAATCCGAGAATCATAGAGACATCGTGAGGCGCAAATTCCCAGAGCGCCCCGCCCTCGCGCCGAATGCGCCCGAGGCTGGCGCGATTCGAATAGATGTAGCGCAATTCCCCGATATGGCTTTCGGCGAGAAAGCGCTTCAAGGCCACAAAGGCGGGGTGAAACAGCAAGAGATGGCCGACCATCAGCGTGCGGTCGAGGCGATCGGCGAGCCGGCCGAGCGCTTCGGCATCGGGTGCATTCAAGCACAATGGCTTTTCGACGAAGGTGTGTTTGCCGGCCTCAAGCGCGCGCCGACCGAGTGCGCTGTGCGTCGCGGCTGGTGTCGCGATCACGACCGCATCGATGGCTGGGTCAGCCAACAGGGCATCGAGCGATGAGGCGGCGCGGGCGTTTGGATAGGCGGCCGCTTCGCGCGCGCGGGTTGCCGTGTCGTCGTCGTAGAACGCGGTAAGCGCCCCGAGCGCATCGAAATTGCGCATCAGATTGCGGCCCCAATGACCGGCGCCGATGACGGCGACACGCGGCGTCACGATGTGGCCCCGCGCTTTGGCTGATAGCTTTCAATCATAGCGGCAAGTGTGCGGCGCATGGCGGCGGTGCGGCCGGCGACATAACGCTCCAGCCGATCGGTCGCATTACCACCCCCTTCGGCCATCCACCAGATTGGGTGGGTGAGCAATTGGAGGGCTTGCCCGGCCGCGACCGCCGGGTGGGACAACGGATCGCCATGATGGAAGGCCCCGCGTGAATCGCTGCAATAGCCGATTGTCTTGAAGAAGCGCGGCTCGTAGGCGTGGGCGCGGCCGGCCAGCGCACGATCGAGATCGAGCAACGCAGGGGCTGGGCGATGAAAACTAATGATTCGAACCGGGCGGTCGATCAGACCTTCGAGCATGGCGCATTCCTCAGCGGCGGCCTTATCGAGATCGTCGGGATTGCCGGCAACGAGCGAGGCGTCGAAATGCAGACCGACTTCGTGACCGAGCGCGCCAAGGCGCCGAAGCGCGGCGTGGCCGGCTTCGGCGAAGGGGTTGTAGAGTTCGCAACGCAACAACGCAAAATATGTTGAGCGCACGCCGAGCGACGCTTCAAGCTCGGCCATGGCCACGGCCGCCTCGAGCGACACATCGATATCGTGCCTCAGGATCAAATGGCGGGCCTCGGGCCGCACGGTGAAGAAATCGCGTGGCTCATAGCCCTGCGCGCGCAAGGAGTCGATGAGTGCGCGATAGCCTTGGGGACTGAAAACGGTGGCGGTGTTCACGCGACCTCGCGCATGACGGTCTCGAAAAAGCGATCCGTCGGGGCATCGGGATTGCCAAGATGATGGAGCAGCACAAATGTGCCGCCAAAGCGGCGACAGATATCGGCGGCGCGGGACGCCTCGTCAAGCGCTTGCTGTAAGGTCAAATTGCGGTATTTGCGCCCGAATAGACCAAAATCCATTACCGCGGTTGACGCTTGTTCGAGCGCCAGCGGTTTACGGCGGATGAGGCTATACGCATTGAATCGACGACACGTGCCGGCGCGGAAATCGGTTGTCTCTGGAAAAGCGAGCGTGAGATCGAGCACCATATTGTTACTCGCCCAAATATCCGGCGTCGTCGCGGCGTTATAGCCGAGCACGTGTTGACGACCTTCGGTCACCTGCGCCCCGATAACCTGTTCAAGACCCATTTTCTGGTGAACCCATAAGGATTGATCTGTCGCGGTGCCAAATCCGGGATGGAATCCGACAATGTGCGCGCGCATGCGAATTTCCTCGATCAATCGGCGCAGCAAGGGCGCCATGGAGAGCACATAGGGACTATCCATCGACGCGGCGCTTGGGCCCATGAAATAGAACCGGCTCGGCACGCCTTTGGCCTCGGAGCGCGCCATCAAGCGTCGCGCGGAGCGCCAAGGCTCGCCGCTCGCATAGCCGAGCCAGAGCCGACGCGCCGCGCCGATTGGATTGCCGCGTTTCAATAGATCGCCAGCCGCTTCGCGGAGCGGGGCAAACGGCCGGTGATAGCCACGCAGACGATCGACGTCATGGGTCACCAGCAATTCATATGACGTCGCGTTTGAGGCATTGCCGCCGGTGAGCGCCCTCGCGAGATCGCGCGCCGCCACATCAGCCGGGGGTTCGGACTTGTTGTGGAATTGCTTGGCCAATGACGCCGCAAAGGGAAAGCGGCCATAGCGGTCTGCCTCGGGGCTATCGCGCTCCTCAAGACGGGTGAGCATCAGCGTGATCAGTCCGATCGCGTCATAACCAAATCGTTGCTCGGATGTTGCTGGCTCACCTTTTGGAAACAGGGGAAAAGGCCCTTCACCGCCGGCGATTTTTGTCAGGGCATCGTGGTCTGGGTGAATGCCATTTGCCGCGAGACGAACACCGCCGGGAAAAAGCGCCGCCGGAACCGCCAGCGCGCCAGGCGGCGGTTCTGGGCCATAATGCAGAACGCGCGCGGCTTCTTCATGGCGTCGTAGGCCATGGGCGCGATCGAGAAAATCGAGCGCATGCTCGATTTCTGGACGATAGGCCAAGAGCGCTGGCGCCACGGAAAGGCGATAGGCAAACGAATGGCTCATGCGGCGCGTGGCTCGTAGAGGCGTACCCAGGCATCGTGTGTCATGAGCTGACGGAGCAGCTTGGGGTGATTCTTGGTGCCGTCCAATTGCTCATCGATGCAAGTGGCAAGCGCATCGGCGTTCAATACGCCGAAACTCAAGGCGTCGAGCCGGCCGCGAATCTCTAACAACCGCGCGCGGTGGGCGGGATCGCGGTGATAGAGCGCGCCAAAGTTCTGCCAAGAGCCGGCGGTATGCGCGTCGCTTGGCCGCGCGGGTCGGCCGATGAGGTTGAGCCGGCGCAACACGCCCCGGCCCAATTGGCCGGCGACCTCAAGCCAACCAGGCAGGTCGGCGCGAAAGCCGGTATTGGCGTTGGGCAAACGGGCAATCGCGGGATTGATCAATTGAGCGGCGCGTTGCATGACGCGGGCGCCGACACGCCAGGCCGGTTTCATCCCAAGGTAGATCTCGAACACCTCGTTATCGAACGCCGGCAGCCGCAAATCGGTCGCGGCGCGGACCGCCATCATACCGCAGAACGCGTAGTGCTTGCTGACCGCGTGAAGGATCAGTGCGTCCCAAGCATTGCGCGGCTCATCGGATTGGAGCCAAGGGGCCAACACTTGGTCAAGCGTACGAGCTTGACCCTGCCACCATTCCGCCCGCCATTCGGGGCGCACAATGCGCTCAACGGTGGCGCGTGGTGGGCCCTGGCGCAAATTGGCGATCACATCGGCGCCGGTCGGCCGCGGCGGGATGGGGCGGAGCGCGGGCAATCTGGTGTGTGAGCCGGCAAGATCGAGAAAGCGCGCTGGCATGTAATAGCCACGCAGGGTGTAGTCGAGACCATGGCCGCTCAGCGCGATGTCGCAGCCGCTCGATATCACGGGCATCATGGCGGCGAAGGGCGTCGAGGCGGGGTACATGCCGCCCGAATCGCGCACCGCATCGTCGTGAAAGCTAAGGATCGAGGCCGGGTCGAAGATGATCGGGTAATGCTCGGCGCCGAGCCGAGCGGCGGTTTCGCGCGCGATAGCCATTTCCGGATTGTCGTAGCTCGCGGTGGTGAAGCACGGCATTGGCGCTGGCGCGGCGGCGAGGAGCGTACGCGAGTCGAGCCCGCCAGACAGCAACATGCCGATTCGACCCGACGATTGGCGGCCCAATGCTTGGCGAAGCGCGCCGGCTAATGCGTCGGCAGTATCGCGTTTGCTGAGGCCGGAGGGACGCCAGCGCATTTCCCAATAGCGCTTCTCCTCGACCGTTCTGCCATCGAACGACACCAATGCGCCCGCGGGTAACGCGACGATATCGCGAAACGGCGTCGTGCTACCGAAGGTTCGCTGCATGGTGAAAAGCTGCGCGAGCGCGGTAGAGTCAACCGCACGTGGAATGCGCGGATCGCCAACCATTATGTGAAGCTGCGTTCCGAAAACGAAATCCCCGCCACGATGCCATATATGCAGAGCGTGCGTACAAAGGCGATCGGTGATCAACGTCAGGACGTGGCGCTGACGATCATAGAGCGCGGCACTGAATTGAGCATTCGCTTCGGCAAGGCGATTGAGCCGCCCGTCGCGTGCGAGCGCTAGGATGATGGATGCGAAATTATTGGCGCTTTCGAGCCCGCGATAGGGCGCCGCATCGAACAACTCGCCGCAAACGACGCAGTCGAAGCGATCATCGGCGGCCCGGCTATTGGCTCGATCGAGCACATGGCCGACACGGGCCAGGGCCGCACCTCGTCCATCCGGTGCATCGCAGGCATAGAGCGGTGGAACGCGTTGTGCCAGGGGGGCAAGGTCGACCGGCGCATCGGGCGTGGCCCGAAATGAACCAAACAGACCGATCATTGGCGCGCCATCGGAAGACCGAGAACGTTACCGCGCGGCCCAACAAATACTTGATAGCCCGCGGCCTCAAGGCGACGCGCCGCTTGGGTCGCAATCGGCTGCCCATCGACTTGATACCAACCCGCCAGCCTAATGCGCGGGCGCAATGTGAGCAGGGTTTGGCGCGCGCCATCAAGCGCCGCAATTTCAGCGCCATTGATTGTCAGGGACAGCATGTCGAGCCGCTCCAGTTTGAAACGCTCGACCAAATGATCAATGGTCGTGGTCTCAACGGTTTCGTCCTTGCCTTCGGGAACCACGTCGTCGATCAGACTGGCCGCTTGGGCAAATTCACGTTTCAACGTGCGCTCTCCCGGCGTCGACCAAAGCGCCGCGTGAACCGGGGCGATTGTTTCCGATGCTCCATTGGTCTCGATGTTCTTTTTCAAAAGCTGGAAGCAGGCGCCGGCAGCCTCGACCGCGATGATGCGACCGCCCGGCATGGCTCGACTCGTCGCGAGCGCGCCGAACCCGACAAAGGCACCGCCATCAAGCATGATGTCGCCGGGTTTGGGGCGGAATGCGGCAAGCAATTTGTCGCGTGCGATAGGATCAGCCAGGTCGGCGATCGCATCCTTATGTTGACCATGAAAGCCAATCATTTGTGCCGGCGTGTAACCCTCTGGCTTCAGATCCGGGCGCATATGCGGATAGATGAAGCGCGTCAGCACATCACGGGCGAGGCGAAAATAGCGTGCGGGGATTGCCTTACGAATTTCAGCGGGCATTGAGGCGTGAAGTATGCGAGCCGCATCGTCACTCCAAAAGCCGGCGAGCGACACGCCTTCGTCTGAAAGCCTAATTAGAGGATCGCTGCCTGCCTCAAAAATGAGGCGCGGGGCAAGACCCGACAATTGATTGATCAACGCCGCATGGCTGCGCCTTCGCGCCGGATGAATGGCCAACACACGAGCCTTGAGAATTCTGAGCGTGTTCAAGGCGGAGGCCTAGCTAATCACAGGTGGTTGGTAATGATCCAAATAGCGCAATTGCCCACGGATCGCGGGCGTGAGGCGACCAAGGAAGCGCTCAAACAAACGCAAATCATCTTTCGACACGTTTGTTGCGCCATAGCCTTGCTTAAGATTGGTGTTGCTAGGTGCTAGAATTTGCGCGGGCCGATGGGGCACGCCAAGGTCATCCATGAAACGTTTCATCGCCACGGCGTCGTTCAGGGCCTCGGTGCGAAGATCGACGGCCTTATCCGCGCCAGGCAGTGCCGCGAGGCGCTCGCAGCGCAAATAACTTTCGCACCAGGCCCACAAATAGAATTCGCCGGGAGCGAAATCCGCTGGATCGAGCCGCAAGAGATTATTGGGTGCGCCGGGGGACACTTGCTCCCTGGCAAAATTTTTGCTTCGATTTAGGTAGCTTCGCATCACAAGCACGGGATCACGCAGAAGGCGAATGAGAGAAAACCTCGGCACGGCACGTGTGAAGCCCCAACACAGACCGCGGACAAAGCGGCTATTGACGTCGATATAAATATGCGCGCGGGTTCGCTGGGCTTGGCGGCCGATCGTGCGCATCCGTTGCGCCACGATGCGATCAATATAGGCGTGATTGCCTTCGGCATCGGCGCGTAGCACCCGGCCGCGGCCGAGTAGTTCATCAGTTTCGATAAAGCGGCGCCTGAAATGCCGTTCAATGTCACCGAGGGCACCCGGCGAAAAGGGGCGGATCTGCGGCTCTTCGAAGGCGACATAGGCCCCTTCGACGTGGGCCGTTAAAAACGAGGCGAGCGTGCCCTGCCCGCTTCGACCCGGCGAGACCGTAAAGATCCAACGGTCGATTTCGCTCGGCGGCAGAATTGCCGAATTCATGCTCGCAGGCCTATTCCGGCCTGCCCGAACGGCGTTCCCGACCTTCAAATTGAGCGGTCAGCCCGGCTGTCTCGGAAAAGCCCGTTGCTGTTCGATAATTGGCGCGCTGATTGGGTTCGCCCAACGCATCACTATGGTCGGGACTATCGTGGATGATGTGGTTGCGGGTTTTGGGCATGAATGAAGGCGAAAGCGCGGAAAACGGCCGAATTTGGCCACGCTACCGCCGTTCCGGGTGCGCCGCGCCGGCCAGACGAGAGGGCTGGCGCCGGACCTTCTCTAGGCTCGGCGCGATGGCCGGTATGTTCAATTTTCGAACATGGTGGGTCAAGCGAAATGTTCAGTTCGTGAACGCCATGGTCGAGATCCGGTATTTGCCCGAGTTCTCAAGCGACGAATACGCGTGTTAGATTGACCATCCTTGGAGGCCCACATGGCGACGCGTTCACGACCTCAATCGAGCATCCTGCCGACCGCGGAGCCGGTGCGGTCCAAAGCCGCGCAATTACGGGCGGAGCTGATGGCGCCGGCGCTCTCCTACATCATGGAGGCGCATAACGGGCTGTCGGCTAAAATCGTCGAGGAGGCCGGCTTCAAGGGCATTTGGGCTTCCGGCCTCTCGATGTCGACGGCGCTTGGCGTGCGCGACAACAACGAGGCGTCGTGGACCCAAGTGCTCGACCAGCTCGAGTTCATGTCGGATGCCACATCGATTCCGATCCTGGTCGATGGCGATACCGGTTATGGCAATTTCAACAATGTCCGCCGCCTGGTGCGGAAGCTCTGCCAACGCCAAATCGCGGGCGTGTGCATCGAAGACAAGCTGTTTCCGAAAACCAATTCCTTCGTCGGCGAGGCGCAGCCCTTGGCCGAAATCGATGAATTTTGCGGGCGCATCAAGGCCGGCAAGGACAGCCAGACCGATGATGATTTCATTTTGGTCGCCCGCATCGAGGCCTTGATTTCAGGGTGGGGGCTGGATGAGGCGCTTCGTCGCGCCGAGGCCTATCATCGGGCGGGCGCCGATGCCGTGCTGATTCATTCGAAGAAATCGACCGCCGATGAAATCTTTGCGTTCAGTCGCGAATGGGCCGGGCGGGCGCCCGTCGTAATCGTGCCGACCATGTATTACCGCACACCCACCGAGGCCTTCGAGGCGAATGGCATCAGCATGGTGATTTGGGCCAATCACAATCTACGCGCCGCAATCACCGCGATGCGCGCTGTCTCGAGCCGCATCATGAACGAGCGCAGCCTGGCGGGTGTGGAGAACGAGATCGCCAGCGTCAAAGAAGTTTTCGAACTGGTTGGGCAGAGCGAGTTGACCCAGGCCGAGAGCCGCTATTTGGCGCCCTCGCAGCCGGCACCGCGCGCCATCGTGCTCGCCGCGACGCAGGGTGTTAAACTCGGCCCGCTGACGGTGAGCCGACCGAAATGCATGATCGATGTGCGTGGCCAGCCTTTGCTGCGCCGCCTGGTCGCGACGCTGAACGAGACCGGCGTGCGCGACATAACGGTCGTGCGCGGCTTTGCCAAAGCAACCGTCGATCTGGCCAATATCAAGACGGTCGACAATGACCACTTTGCCGAGACGGGCGAGGTCAGCTCGCTCGCCTGCGCGGAAGCGGCGCTCGATGGCGCGTGCTTGATCAGTTATGGCGATATCCTGTTTCGGCCCTATGTTGTGAGTGATCTGATCGCCGCCGACGGCGATATTGTGGTGGTTGCCGATGCGCGCTGGAACAGCCCCGGCCATCGGGCGCCCGATCGCCAGATCGATCGCGTGAGGTGCGCGCGTGCCTTTACGGGCAGCTATCTCGACGAAGGTCCGGTGCCGCTGGTCGCGATTGCACCCGATTTGCCGACGACGGAAACGAATGGTGAGTTCATCGGCCTGATCAAGCTGAGCGCTGATGGCACCACCCATGTCAAAGACGAGCTCGCCCGCATGCGGGCCGATGGCAGCTTCACAATGGCGGATTTGCCCGATTTGTTGACGCGCTTGATGGCGCGCGGCATCGCGGTGTCGGTTCTCTACATTACCGGCCATTGGCTCGACGTCGATGATGCCTTCGACCTCGCCAAGGCCCGCAACCTCATGTAAGTTCCGCGGCCGATAGGGGTGCATGGAAACCCCGATCTTGGGCGTCATTCGGATCCCGGGGGGACGTAAGACTCGATGACCGATCTTAGCCTCAAAGTGGCTCTTGAAAATGGCGGCCCGGATTATCTCGGCGTCGATCCACCTAATAGCCAATTCCTGTGTTGGTGCACGAAGACCACGCGCGATGATTTCCAAAACGCTATTTGGGGGGCGCCTGACACCCAATTTTATGAGCTATGCGCAGATGTCGGCGTCGGCACCAAATGCACGTCGTGTCTACTCGATGCAGAGGCTATTTACGACGAAACATCTCGGCATTCGGCGGCAAGGGGGAACAAATCTAGCAAAAGCAACCGCGCCGAGAAGCGGGGTGTAAAACGTATCGTCTATGACTGGCTTGATCGGATATCGCCGCGTGTAGCGGTTCCGCTCCGAGGGATCGTTCCGATTTTGACGGGCGATGGTGTCAGCACGATTGCGAGTGTCGCGAACTCGGTCTCACGATCGATTGGGCCGCGTTCGCCGCATTTTGCGGTACGGTTCAACATTTATGATGCAGGCGGACGACGGATCGATTCGATTGCCAAAACGCTGGCACCCGGCGAACGGTTGGATCATGAAATCACCGGCCCGATTGGCTCGGCCGGTCTATCGACCGGGTCGTGCCGGATGTCGATGATCGCGCTTAGCGAGGGCTTTCGCGGGTCGATCCGACCGCATTTCACGATTAAGACGACGTGTTCCCTTAGCACCGTACACTCGCAAGGCAATGGTCGGCGCACTTCGTTTGTGCGAACGGCGGTGCCGCCACGGGGCGAGACGCAGTATTTGAGCGTGGTGAATTGTGAGCAGGAGCCGGCTTCGATCCAAATTCAGGCCGTGCGCGGCGACGAGGAGATTATGCGACGCCAGTTGTCATTGGCGCCATATGGCGCAGCCCTTGTTGAACTTGAGCTGCCGAAAGGTGCAGACGATACGGCGAGACCGCTTATTGCCTCGCTCAAGTCAGATCGTATGGTACGCACCCACGCGATGGTCGCCGCGGGCGATCCGGCGCGCATCTCGCTGCACCACATTTGAGTGCCGTGCCGAGTTTTTCCTATCTGCTGCCCGCCGTGGGTCTTGGCCCGCCGCCCGGCTATAGGGTGTCCTACGCGCTACCGATCGCCTCGATTCGCGATCGGCTGACGATTCCGTCGGCGCAAGTTCGGGCGATCCATCGCCTATGGCGGGATGGCACCGAGATCGCAACTCGAACAGCCGAAATCCAATTCGATGGTCCTCGCTCGTCGATTCAAGAATGGGTCATCACGATCGACGATGACGGGAAGGCCGATTGGGATGGAGGAACGGGATTGTCCTATTGGGAGCTTGAATTGGCGGTCGCTTCGCCGGGCGGGTTTTCGACCAATCAACCCGCCGCGAACTACACGTTGTTCAGCGGCCCGAGGCGCAAGACGTTTTTCAACGACAATGCGATAAAGTTCGGCGATCCGGTGACGATCCATCAGGTTCGCGAACTAGGCGCGTGGTGCGCGGGCTACCCCTGTTGCGGTGTCGACCCTGACGCAAACGCGGATGAATCGATTGTCTTGATCAACCCCTATCACCGTCCGGGCCTAGTCAATATCGAACTTGTTGGTCTGCCGAATATCGAAAAGATCCGCGTCGAACCGATGAGCGCGCGGCGCGTGTCGATTGCGCGCTTGCTCGGCCCGACCCCTTACGCCTGGCGCGGCCAGGTATTTGTCACGGGGCGCAGCCGCTTAATCGTGTTTTTCGCCAAGCACGCTCTGGACGATCCGAGCGAAATGACGACACTCGAGCATCCCGATCTTTATCGTGGCGAACCGACCCATGAGGCGCTGACGCAACGTTGGCGTCGGTGGGCCGGTCGCCAAATCATGCGGTCATAGATTCAACCTCAATAGAGACACGGAACCAAACTGATGGGCTCCCTTTTCGATGGCATCGCGGCTTTCTTCCGCGCCGTTCTTCCCGGTCGCGTCATTCTTTGGTTACGCGGCGACCATAGTTCGGTGCGTGGGCGCTGGATTCAGAAGCCTCTTGAGGATCTAAACCTTTGCTTGAGCCGATTGCGCGGGGTGAGCTATCTCGAGTGGTATGCGCGCCGGTTGGATGACTTCACCACCGTCGAGTCGCCGGAACGGCGCGAAAAATTTCGGAAGTACATGGAGGACGGGCGCGAGCAATTCAATGTCATTAAGGCGCTTGGCGTGCAGCCGCATCATGCCTTCCATGAATTTGGCATGGGGATGGGTCGGGTGGCCGGCTTCTTGGTGACCTATCTGACGAGCGGAAGCTTTTCGGGCAATGACGCGAGCGGCGGGCGGATTCGTAAGGGCCTCGACTATTTGAAGCAGGAAAAGGGCATCGAGACCGACAAACTTCTTGCCATTGTCAACAAGGATAATTCCTTCGACTGGTTGAAGGGTCGGAAAGCCGATTACATCTGGTGTTTCGCCATTTTCATGCATATGCCCGAGCGTGACATCGAAGACGTCATGAAGAACGTGCGGAAGATCATGCACGATAAGACCGTCTTCTTTTTCACCTATTCGGAAAAAAATCCGAATCGGTTGGTCGATCGCATGGGGTCGCATGATTGGTGGCATAGCACCAATTATTTTCGCAATCTCGCCGATCGTTATGGATTTGATATGGAGCTTCATACCGAAACGCTGCGCAAGAACATGGCATATAATGAAGCGACGCGTCTTGCCGCCTTTACGCTGAAACCGGCGGCCGCTCGCTGAATTGGGCGCAACATGGACGACGCCCGATATGATGTCTGCCGATGATTTTCTGATTCCTGCGCGTGAGCGCGGTTTCGATTTTTTCACCGGCGTGCCGTGCTCCTTCCTGACGCCGCTGATCAATCGCGTGATCTCCGATCCTTTGACGCGCTATGTCGGCGCGACATCGGAGGGGGAGGCGCTTGCGATCGCCGCCGGCGCGCATTTAGCCGGGCGGAAGACGGTGGTGATGTGCCAGAACTCCGGCCTCGGCAACACGGTAAATCCACTCACCTCGTTGAATTTTCCGTTTCGTATTCCGACACTCATGATCGTCACATGGCGCGGTCAGCCAGGCCTCAATGACGAGCCGCAGCATGAGCTGATGGGTGAGATCACGCAGGATCTGCTCGAGCTGATGCGGGTTCCTCATGCGGCGTTTCCCTCCGAGGCTCGATTGGTTGGTGCGGCGCTCGATCAAGCGGGCGAATGGATGGCCGAATCGGGCCTACCGTTCGCCTTCGTGATGGAAAAAGACACGGTGGTCGATGATGGGCTCAATCAGGGCCCGCCGCCCGAGCGACCACCCGGCACCACGCTCGATCTGAGCGAACGCGGCGAGCGGCCGATGCGGGCCGCTGTGCTCGAGCGTTTCCTACGACGCGTGCCACCAGACGCCGCGGTGATCGCAACCACGGGAAAATGCGGGCGCGAATTGTTCACACTGATGGACCGCAAACAGCAGCTTTATCAGGTTGGCTCGATGGGCGGCGCGAGCGCGATGGGCTTGGGCGTCGCGCTCAATACCGCGCGCCCCGTGATGGTGCTCGATGGCGATGGCGCCGCGTTGATGAAGATGGGCAATCTCGCCACGATCGGCACCTATGCGCCGCCGAACTTGACTCACATCGTACTCGACAATGGCACGCATGATTCGACCGGCGGGCAAGCCACCGTCTCGTCCTCGGTATCGTTCACCGAAATCGCGGCGGCGTGCGGCTATGAGCGCGCTTATGTGTGCGAGAGCCTCGCTGGCTTCGAGCGTGCCTTCGAGGACGCGCTCGCCGGGCCGAAGCCGGCTTTACTCCACGTTCGCATCGCACCGGGCTCGATGGCAAAGCTCGGCCGCCCAACCATCAAACCGTTCGAGGTGGCGCAACGTTTCAAGGCGTTTCTGGCGGAAACCTAAACGCGCCACTCAGGGCACACGCGCGATCAATTCGATCGGCGCGATCGCGCCCCGTTCGATCGCCTCGACCACGTGGCGAAGCTTATCCTTGAACTCAGGCCCCATGATCAAAGCGGGGCCGAGCGGCGAAGCGCCGCCGCCCGCCGCTTTGGCCTTGGCCTGCATGTCGCGAAAGAAATCGAGGGCAAAATCGCGCCGATTGCGTTCCTTAGAGAGCGTGAACCCGGCGGCCTCAAGCGCCGCGCGATAGACACTCGGCTCAACCACGAAACTGGTTTCGGGCCGGCTCGACCATGGGACCGGAAACTCGATGTCGCCCGGGCCCGTGCGCATGAGATCGTAAATACCGAAAAATGCGCCGGGGCGTAGCACCTTCCGGACTGCGCGACATAGTCTCGGTTTGTCGTCGATGTTCATGCCGACGTGCAACATCGTCGCACCATCGAAACTCGCCGCCTCGAACGGTAAATCGAGCGCGCTACCTTGTTGGAACTTCACTCTATCGGACAGGCTGGCACGCCGCGTTAGATCGGTCGCGATGCGAACAAACGCCTCGGTCAGGTCGATGCCGATCACCTCGCAACCAAATGCGTGGGCGAAATAACGCGCGGGCCCACCGATACCGCTGCCGACATCAAGCAGTTTCAGACCGGGGCGAAGGCCGAGCTGTGCGGCGAGTTCAGCCGTGGCCAGCCGACCACCAATATGAAATTCATCGATCGGGGCAAGCTCATCAGGGCTGAGCCGATTGATATCGAGGCCGGAGGCCGAGAGCGCCTCAAGCAGCCTTTTGCCAAAGGTCTCATCGCCATAGTGAGCGGCTATGCTTTGCTCAATATTCATGGTTTCGCCCCCGTTGTTCAGACAGGTTCGATATCTCCTTCCGGCACCGTGACACGAACGGCGTGACCCATGAGGGTCAGAAGAATCGCGACCCGCTCGGTGTCCGTGCGTGCCTGAAAAATGCCTTCAACGTCGGTAAAGGCCCCGCTGGTGATGCGAATTTTGGCGCCGGCCTGATAGTCAGCAGCCCCAAGATCAATCACGCCTTCCGCATCGGCCCGTGCACGCAAACCCTCGATCACGGCTTCAGGCACCGGCACCGGCCCCTTGGGCCCCTGGATCACATTAGCAACGCCGAAGGTCGATAGCATGGCGCGCCAAGGCTTGGTCTCAAGGTCGATCGCGACGAAGAGATAGCGCGGGAACAGCGGCTGCAAAACGATCTCCATCTTGCGCGCATGGCGCCGCCGCCGTTGGCAAAGTGGCAGCCAGGCCTCGAAGCCTTGGCGCTCTAGATTGTCGCGCGCGCGCCGCTCGGCGTGCGGTTGGCTGCGAACAACGTACCAGTGCCGCATTAGGAGACGCCTTGGTATGGGGAGGTCATGCGTTCTTCCATAGCATTACGCGGCGGGTAAGGGTAAGTCAGCTGGCTGGATCGCCACCCACGATATGATTACACTCCGCTGCCCGTATGCCCGAGATTCTCAACCGAAAAGACGCTCAGAAACGTCACGGCGACCGCCTGGCGCCGTCGCGCGAGCGTTGGCTAGCGCGGAGCCGCTATTTCCATAGCGAAGACGAGCGCATGATGCGCTTCCTTATCGAGCCCGGCAAAAAGGTGCTCGAGCTTGGCTGCGGCGTTGGCGCACAGCTTGCTGGTCTAAGGCCGATGCGCGGTGTCGGCATCGATATCAGCGCGGGCATGATCGAGGCCGCGCGGCGCAAATTCCCCGAGGAGGCCAATCCGGAACTTCGCTTCATCGTGGGCGATATGGAAGATGTCGGCGCGCTTGCCGCGCTCGACGGGCCCTATGATGCCATCGTGATTTCCGATTCGATCGGTGCGTTCGACGACGTGGAAGCCACCTTGGATTCGCTGCACGCGCTTTCGACCCGCGATACGCGCCTTATCATCGCTTACTATTCTTGGTTTTGGCAGCCGCTCGTGGCCTTGGCGGAACGCGTCGGTCTAAAAATGCCGCAGCCGCCGCAAAATCGCCTTGGCCCCGATGACATCGCCAATTTGCTCGCGCTGACCGATTTCGAAGTGATCAAGCGAGACTGGCGGATGCTGATGCCTTATTCCCTGTTCGGGCTCGGCTGGTTGGTCAACCACACGATTGCGACTTTGCCGGTGATTCGCCGGCTTTGCCTGCGCCACTATCTGGTCGCGCGATCGAAGCGCCTCGCCGGCTATGAAAAACTTTCGGCCTCGGTTGTCATTCCGGCGCGCAATGAAAAGGGCAATATCGAGAATGCCATTAAGCGCCTGCCAGCGTTTTGCGAAGACATCGAGATCGTTTTTGTCGAGGGTCACAGCCGAGACGGCACGCTCGATGAAATGAAGCGCGTGCGGGCCGCCTATCCCGCGCACGACATCAAGGTGTTTGTGCAGGAGGGTGTTGGCAAGGGCGATGCGGTGCGCAAGGGCTTCGCGCAGGCGCGTGGCGAACTCTTGATGATTTTGGATGCCGATCTCACCGTGCCACCGGAGGCTTTGCCGAAATTTTATCACGCCATCGTCTCGGGCAAAGGCGAGTTTATCAATGGCAGTCGTTTGATCTATCCCATGGAACGCGGCGCCATGCGGCCGTTGAATTTCGTGGGTAATCTGTTTTTCTCGACGCTGTTTTCGTGGCTGTTGAACCAACGTTTCACCGACACGTTGTGCGGCACGAAGGTGTTGACCAAGGCGCATTACGAACGCATTGCGGCGAACCGTGGCTATTTTGGAGAGTTCGATCCGTTCGGCGATTTCGATCTTCTATTCGGCGCGGCGAAGCTCAACCTCAAGCTGATCGAAGTGCCCGTGCGCTATGCCGATCGGCTTTATGGCACAACCCAAATTTCACGCTTCCGCCATGGCTTCATGCTGCTGCGCATGGTCTTTTTTGCCTTTCGTAAACTTAAGGCTTTTTAGACTTGAGCGCGCCGACCCTTCTTGCGCATCGTGCGCTGTGGGAGGGCAAGCCCGCTTTGCGCGCGATCTACCACGATTACTACCGACGTATGGCGCAGCGCACGCGGCCCGGCCGCACGCTCGAGATCGGCGCGGGCACGGGCTGGTTGCGCGAGTGCCTGGGTGATGTGATCTTGAGCGACGTTCAGAGCGCGGCCTGGCTCGACGTGGTGGCGGACGCGCAGCTTCTGCCATTCAAGGCCGCGAGTTTTGACAACATCGTGATGCTCGACGTGCTGCACCATGTCGAGCGTCCCCGGTTGTTCTTCGCCGAGGCCGAGCGCGTGCTGAAACCGGGGGGGCGGCTCGTCATGATCGAACCCGGCATCACGCCGATCAGCCATTTGATCTTTCGCTTATTCCACGACGAACCCGTCGATCTTTCGGCCGACCCGCTTATGGGCGGCGCGCCGACACCCGGTCGCGACCCCTATGCGGCCAACCAAGCGATACCCAGTCTCTTATTCGGGCCAATGCGCGCCGGCTTCGAACGAAGTTTTCCGCGCCTCAAACTGATCGAACGACGGACGCTGAGCCTATTTGCCTATCCCTTATCGGGAGGCTATCGCCGCTTTGGCTTAATTCCGCTGTGCCTCATTCGCCCTCTTCTTCGCCTTGAAGATGCCCTCATGCCGCTTCTCGGTCGCTTTATGGCGTTTCGCCTCTTGATCGCGCTCGAGCGCGCCTCATGAGCACGGCGCGCGCACTTTGGTTGATCTTTGGTATTGCCCTGGTGCTCAGGGTCGCCTACGCGATTGCCATGTATTTGGTGGCCGGGCCCGAGGGTCTACAGAGTGAGGATTCGGGGCTCTATCTCAGCCTTGGCGAGATCTTTGTTCGCTATGGCGATTTCGTGCGTCCGGTTGAGGGCGGCATTGTGCCTGAGACCGAACGAATGCCGCTCTACGTCATATGGCTCGCGCTCCATCGCGTGATCAGCGGCACCTCGGATCCGCTATTTCCGGCTCTAACCCAGGGTGTGTTGGATGCGCTGGCCTGCCTTTTGATCGCGCGTATCGCCGCGCTCTTCGACCGCAGGCTCATGTTGTTGGCTGGCCTTGTCGCCGCTTTGAACCCAACCCAAGTGGTCGTCAGCGCTCTCATTTTGAACGATAGCGTGTTTTTTCTGCTCTGCTGTCTCGCGCTCTATGGCGCGCTCCTTTGGCTGCGCGCGCCAAATTGGCGGGCGGCGATTGTGCTTGGCGCGGCCCTTGGACTCGGCGTGTCGACCCGCACGATGCTATTGCCCTGGACGGCGCTGATCGCTCTGTTTCTGCCTGTCCTCGCTTTGGTCGTGCACGGCGTCGGTGCGCGATGGAACGCCTATTATCGTATGTTTGGTCTAAGCGTCGCGCACATGACCTTGGTCGTGCTGCTCTGCTTGGTCGTGCAAGCACCAATTTTTGCACGCAATATCGGAACCTATGGCTCAGTCTATCTGACCAGTCAGGGCGGTACGCACTCACTGCTCTGGATCGCGCCATTGGTGCGTGAAGCGGCGGACGGCACGAGTCACGAAAAGGGCGCTCACGAGAATGAAGCGCGTTTCGAAGCCCTATACCCCGTGCCGAGTGACAATCCATTCGAGACGTCGCGGCAACGCGATGCCCTTGGTCGCGAAATCCTCGGCGAATTAGGTGTTGGTGCCATTGCGAAGGCGTGGATCATTGGTGGCGTTATCAACCTCTTTTCCCCAGCCGCACTGGTTTCGCCACCCTTGCGCGAATTGCCGCGCACTGGATTCTTTGGCGCGCCGGGTGAAACCAAAGGCGAAAAAATCAAAAATTTCCTGTTCGCCAATGACAGCCCTATTTATGCCTGGGTGATGATTTTGACGGGCCTCGGCGCCATCGCGTTTCGCCTGGTCGAGCTGTTTGGGCTCGGTCTTATCATCCGCGCGCGTGGCGCGGCGTCAACGCGCCTTTGGCGCGCCTCGTTCGCGGTTCTTGTGTTGTGGGCAGGCTATGTTCTGCTGGTCAATGGTCCGGTCGCCTCGGCCAAATACCGATTGCCGATCGAGCCATTGGCGGCACTCGGTCTTGCGATGGTTATACTCGCCTATCTGGATTGGCGGGCGCGGCGCCGAGTCGGCGTGGCACATGGGCCATTAGAATCGCGCTAAGCACCAAAAACACGGTTTGCCACCACGTCGTCCAAAAAGAGAAGTTGAGCAGCGACGACGTGAAGAACGCGCCACAAAGCCCCAGACCCGCCGCGCCAAGCCAACGATCTTGCCGCGCGATTTGTAGCCATCGGGCGATGATGGCGCCAACAACACCGAGAAGCGCGGCGAGACCGATGAAGCCTGAGTCGATTATGATCTCGATCAACCAATTATGCGGATGTGCAGGTACAATCGTTTGATTGAATTCGGTGAGCATTAAATCCGCGCCGGGGATGTAATTGGAGCGGTCGAGCCCATAGCCGAACCATGGCCGATTGAGCGTGGCATCGAGCGAAAAACCCCAAATTTGCTGGCGGTGCGCATCGAGCAACCAAAGCGGCAGCGGGGTTTCGAAGGAGCCTTCATAACGGCCATCAACGATCAGGTCGGCCGGTGGCGGCGCTGGCGCATGGGCAAACATAGAGCCAAGACCCACGAGACCAAGCCCGATCAGGAGCGCCAATCCGCCGAGCGAGAACCGCCGCAAACGCGGTGTGCCAGAAAAATAGGCTAATCCGCCGGTTGCGGCCGCCGCGACCAGACCAACGACACCGGCGCCGCTGTTAAGTAAGAGCACGATCGACAATGCCATGGGTGGATAAAGCCATGCCGCCCGCCACCAGGCGCCACCGAGTTTGTGCCCAAGGACCAACACCACCGGCATCAGACAGGCGGCCACCGATGCGTAGTATTTGAGAAAATGGACGACCTCGAACGATTCAAACGGCAGGCCGCGAATTAGTGCGAGCACGGGCGAGCCGCCCGCCAAGCCGATCAGCGCGAGAGTCGCGCAAACGAGTGCGCCGAGCACGAGGGCTTTCGTCGCGATATCGCGCGCGCCCGAGTTGCGTGCCAGAAAACATGCGATCAATGAAGCTGCGATGAGAAGACCGATTGAGCGACCCCAAATCGCCAGCGATTGAAGCGGCGAGAGCGATAGAGCGACGGAAGGAATCCACGCGACCAGAACAGCCATCAGCGTGAGACCGATGGGTGATTTCAACGTTTCGGCAAGATTGATCAACAGGGCGCCGCGTGCCGGCGTCACAAGGACCAAAATGATCGCAAGGCCAAGCACCACCGCTTCGGTGCTTGGGCCCGATACCAGCAATGGCACACCCATGCCGAGCAGGCCCGCGCTGATGAACTGGATGGCGCGCCAAGGCCTCGTTAGATTCGCTGTGGTGGACGTCGATGCGACCGCCACGTTCCTGCCCCGCTCAATGCCATTTGCTGCGTTCTCCTTAGCATCGGCAAGGCGCCGAGGCTAGAGATTGACGCGGCGGCGCGTACCGTTCGCATTGACGATCCGAGGCCGCCGCTCTAGGGTCCGCCCGTTCTTCATCGCCCTACCCGGTTTATCCGCCCCGAATGCTTATCCTCGGCGTCCACTCGGGTTATCACGAAGCCTCGGCCTGCTTGTTCGACGATTACCGCATGATTGCGGCCGTCGCGCTCGAACGCTTGACGCGCCGCAAGATCGACGGCGGTCGAGTGCCCGATGAAGCGATTGACGAGTGCCTCGCGATCGCCGGCCTTACACGTGATAAGGTCGACGCGGTGGTGCTTGGCTGCGGCCCCTTCCCCTGGCGGTATTACAATCATTTCAGCGGCGGGCGTTTGGTCGAGGGGCTGGTACGCCAAGCGATCGGCCGCGAAAAGCATAAGAGCATGGAGCGCGAGCTAATGCTCGCCAAGCGAACGGATTCGGAGGCGATCTTCCGTCACGACGTCTTCCTCGCCGCACACGGTTTTCGAGCCGATTGTGGCGTGCGCTTCTTCAATCATCACCTCGCCCATGCGCTGCCGACCCTGTTCCACACCGATTGGACGGAGGCACTGCTTTATACCGCCGATGGCGGTGGCGACAATGTGCAATACAGCCATCGCATCTTTCAGGGCGGACGGATCGACACGCTCTATGGCGGCGATGACGAACTCACCCGCACAATGCGGATCGATAGCCTGGGGCTCGCCTATGGCTATGCAACCCAGGCCCTTGGCTTTCGCATCAATCGCCACGAGGGCAAGCTCACGGGCCGTGCGGCCTATGGCAGGCCCGCGGCCTTCGACCGTATCGCGGCGCATTTCACGGTCGATGATCACGGCCAGATCAGAAGCGATTTCGATTCCAATCCCGCGCTCAAACGATTCATGGACGAGATCGCGCATAGCGTCTCGCGCGAGGATATGGCGTGCTCCATCCAGGCCGCGCTTGAGCATTTCATTCTGCAATCGGTCAAGCGCCTGCTCGCGCGTCATCCGGTGAAGAAGCTTGGCCTCGCCGGCGGGGTGTTCGCGAATGTCAGGCTCAACCAGCGGCTCGCCGAGGAAGCGGGTGTCGATGAGGTGTTCGTCTATCCGGCGATGAGCGACCAGGGCCTGCCGGCGGGTGGCGTGTTGCAATTTCTTTTGGAGCGCGATGGGCTCGACGCCTGGCTCGGCAGACGCTATCGGCTCGATCAACTCTATCTCGGCCGCGATTTCAGCCTGGCGGCGGATGAGGTGATCGGGGCGACGCCCGGCCTCAAAAAGATCGGCGATGATCCCGTGTCACTAAGCGCGGAGTTATGCGCGGCGAGCAAGGTGGTCGCGCTTTATACCAAGGGCATGGAATATGGCCCGCGCGCGCTCGGCGCCCGCACGATTCTCGGATCGCCCGCCGATTCAGGCATCAATGATTCGCTCAATAAGCGCCTCGCGCGGTTGGAGTTCATGCCGTTCGCGCCGGTGGTGGTGGCGGAAGACGCCGATTCGGTGTTTCATTTGCCGGCCGGCTCACGCTATGCCGCTCGCTTCATGACGATCACCTGCGCGGTGCGTGACGAATGGCGGAAGCGCATCCCCGCCGTCGTTCATGTCGATGGTACGGCGCGCCCGCAATTGATCGAACGCCCTGTCAACCCGACCTATTACGATATTGTCACACGCTTCAAGGCGCAGACCGGCCTGCCGGTGATGATCAATACGAGCTTCAACGTGCACGAGGAGCCGATCATCAATACGCCGGGCGAATGCGCGCGCGCCTTGTTGGACGATCGCATCGATTATGTCGCGACCGAACGCGCGGTTTATGCCAGGGCGTGATCCACGCGCCGGCAGACCAGAAACACCGAGCGCGTGCCGCTGGTGAATTCTGTCCGAACGATTTTGTAGCCCGCTGCCTCAACCACGCGGCGCAATTTACGCAGCGGATAATCCCGATAGCCGATTTCCCAGCGATGACTTTCCCAAAGGTCGGTGTTGGGCGCCCGGAAGCGATGGCGAAAATGGAATCGGTGGAAATATTTGAAGCGCGGCCAGCGGTGCGAATTGAGGTAGAGCGAGAGCCCGAGTTGCGGCCCCTCATAAGGCATCGAAAGAATCAGATAGGGGGCGTTTGTGGCGTGGAAATTCGCCAGGACTCCCGGCACCTCGGCAAAGGGCAAATGTTCAAGCGTTTCGCAACAAAGAAGCGCGTCGAAGCCTTGAAGGGCAGCAATATCCAAACGCCTCACATCGGCGCGGATATGCCGGAGGGCGCCATGGCGGGGGGCCATCGCCCTCGATATCGAGCGTGGTCACTTGATAGCCGGCATTGCTCAACAGCGCGGTCGCCGCCCCCAAATAGGGCCCGATTTCAAGTATCTTGGCGACCGGGAGCGATTTCAGTAGATCGACCTGAAGCCACTGATGGACGATCCGCTTCTCGCTGTAGTAGGCATGCCAGCGCGCACGGCGGTCGGAGCGTTCGCCTTGGCTAGGTTTGGGTTCGCTGGGGTGCGACGATGGAGTCATAATGGGTCAGCATAACGAAAGCGGCGACGGGGCGGAATGAGATGATCGGAAGCGCCGAACAATGGCTGATCGCGGCCGCGGCGGGCGCCTGCTCGCTGCCCGCCGTCATGATCCTGATCGGGCGGCTGCGCCGGATATTGATCCAACGCGCGATGTTGGACATTCCGGGCGAGCGGTCGAGCCACACCGCCCCAACGCCGCGCGGGGCCGGCCTTGCGCTGATCGCGGTGCTGATTTTGGCTTTCGCCGCGCTGATCATCACCGACACCGTGCCGGCCGATCCGGCGGGCTGGGTGGTGATTGCCGCCATGATCGTGCTTGGCGTGGTCTCGTGGATCGACGATCGACGGGGCTTGAGCCCGTTGACCCGGCTATCCGCCCAATTCGGCTGGGTGGTGGTGGGCTTGTTCACTTTGCCTCCGCCGGGGTTGATTTTTCAGGGCGCCCTACCCCATTGGCTAGATTGGGCCATCGCGGCGGCAGCCTGGCTCTGGTTCATCAATGCGTTCAATTTCATGGACGGTATCGATGGGCTGGCCGGCGCCGAGACCGCCTCGATCGGCACCGGCCTCGTGATTTTGGTGCTCGCCGTGCCTGGCCTTTTTCCGTTCGGCGCGATCGGCCTTCTGTTGATTGGCGGCGCGGTCGGTTTTTTGGTGTGGAACTGGCAGCCGGCGCGGATTTTTCTCGGCGATGTCGGGAGTGTGCCGCTTGGCTATTTGTTGGGATGGCTATTGCTCGGGGTCGCCACCCAAGGCTATTGGGGCGCGGCGCTGATCCTGCCGGCCTATTATCTCGGTGATGCCACGCTGACGCTCTTGCTCCGGCTAAGGCGGGGCGAAAGGGTCTGGCAGGCGCATCGGGAACATTTCTATCAGCGCGCCGTGCGTAGCGGCATGAGCCACAAGGCGACGGTGATTTGGATTTGCCTCTTCAATGTCGGCCTGATCGGCCTCGCCTTTATTTCGACCGCGGGCACCATTTCCTCCCTCGCTTCGCTGGGTGGCGCTGCGCTCATCGTCGCCGTGCTTCTGTGGTATTTTGCACGCGCTCTAAAGATTTCGGAGTACCGTTGACGGGGTTTTCGACGTGCGCTTGAACCGCACCTATGTGGTGGCCATCCATGATGTGCTGACGGCCGCCGGCGCGTTCGTGCTCGGCCTTCTGCTGCGTCGTGGTTCAGACGATTTCTGGCAGGAATCGAGCCCGTTCATGCTTGAAGGGCTGCTGATGTTCGCCGGCATCGCGGCCGTCGTGTTTTGGCGCACCCGTATTTACCGCTCGCTGTGGCGCTATGTGTCGCTGCGCGATGTGATCGAGTTGATCAAGGCGGCCAGTCTGGTTGTTTTGATTTTTCTGCCCGCCTTGTTCGCGATCACTCGGCTCGAAGCCTTCCCGCGCTCAAGCCTGATCATCATTTTGATTTTGCTTCTGGTGCTCTTGATCGGGCCGCGTGTTGCCTATCGCGCCTATGTCGAGCGCGGCATGTCGGGCCTTCTCGAACGCAATGAGGGAAAGCGCGTGCCGGTGCTGCTGGTTGGCGCCGGGGCGGCGGCCGATGAATTCATCCGCTCGACCACAAGCGGCGCCTCGAGCGGTTATCGCGTGGTCGGGCTCCTGGATGAAGACGTGGCCAAGCGAGGCCTGCATATTCGCGGCGTGAAGGTGTTCGGCACGATCGACAATCTGCCCGACGCTTTGCGCAAGCTCAGGCGGCAGGGCTTACGGCCGCAACGATTGATCCTCGCCGATGAACGTGTCGCGCCTGAGCGCGTTCGAGCCATGCTGGAAGCCGCCGATGGTTTCGGGCTGAGCTTTACCCGCCTGCCGCGCCTGACCGATTTTAGAACCGATCAGGCGCACGGGATCGAGCTCAAGCCGATCGCGATCGAAGATTTGTTGGGCCGGCCGCAGACCGTGCTCGACCGCGCCGGCATGAAGGCCTTGATCCAAAACAAGCGCGTGTGCGTGACCGGCGCGGGCGGCACGATCGGCGCCGAATTGGTGCGCCAGATTTCCTCTTATGGTCCGGCGCGGCTCGTGTTGATCGACCATTCGGAGTTCAACCTCTACGCGATTGACGCCGAATTGCAGACGAGCCATCCGACACTCCCGCGCGCGGCCTTGATCGCTGATGTGCGCGAGCGCGCGCGGCTAGACGCGATCTTTGCCCGCGAACGGCTCGACCTCGTGTTCCATGCCGCCGCGCTCAAGCACGTGCCGATTGTCGAGGACAACCCGAATGAGGGCGTGCTGACCAATGTGATCGGCACCAAGAACGTGGCCGATGCCTGCGTCGAGGCCGGCATTGGCGCCATGGTGCTGATCTCGACCGACAAGGCGGTCGACCCCTTGAGCGTGATGGGCGCGACCAAGCGCATCGCCGAATCCTATTGCCAGGCCAAGGGTGCCGACCGCGACGCGCGCCGGCGCACGCACTTCGTGACCGTGCGCTTTGGCAATGTGCTGGGCTCGTCCGGCTCGGTGGTGCCCTTATTCCAGCGTCAGATCGCGGCGGGCGGGCCAGTGACCGTGACCCACCCTGATGTCACGCGCTTTTTCATGACCACGCGCGAGGCGGTTGAGCTCGTGCTCCAGGCCTCGGCGCTTGGTGCGCAGGAAGATGAGCCCTCGATTTTCGTGCTCGACATGGGCACGCCGATCAAGATCGCCGATCTTGCGCGCCAGATGATCCGCCTTGCTGGGCGGCAGCCGGAGCGAGACATCAAGATTCAATTCACCGGGCTTCGGGCCGGCGAGAAGCTGCACGAGGCACTGTTTCATGACAGCGAGCGACAGGGCGATGCCGGTCTCGCCGGCTTGTATCGCGCGATTTCGCGCCCGCTCGATGCGGCGCAGGTGGCGCGCCAGGTTGACGAACTCGGCGCCGCCGCGCGCGCAGGGCTAACCCCACGCACGCTCGCGCTGATCAACGCGCTGGTGCCCGAATATCGCGCGGATGAAACGACCAAGCAGGCGACGCACTGATGCCTCTCGATAAAGCCCCACCCATCGCCCGCGCTTTGATCTCGGTATCCGATAAAAGCGGGCTCACCGCGTTCGCGCGGTTTTTGAGCCAGCACGGCGTCGAGATTTTGTCGACTGGTGGCACGGCGAAGGCGCTCAAGGCCGAGGGGCTGAAGGTGACCGACGTGTCGGCCCATACCGGCTTCCCCGAAATCATGGACGGGCGCGTGAAAACGCTCCACCCGATGATCCATGGCGGAATCCTGGCCGAGCGGGCCAAGGCGACGCACCAGGCGGCGATGAAGGCTCATGGCATTCAGCCGATCGACCTCGTGGTGGTGAACCTCTACCCGTTCGAAGCGACGGTCGCGAAGGGCGCGGCGTTCGACGATTGCATCGAGAATATCGATATTGGCGGGCCGGCGCTGATTCGGGCCGCGGCCAAGAACCATGGCGATGTGACCATCGTGGTCGAGCCCGAGGATTATGCGGCGGTGATGGCCGAGATGACGGCCCATGGCGGCGCCACGACCCTGGATTTGCGGCGCCGGCTCGCCGCCCGCGCTTTTGCCCGCACGGCGAGCTATGACGCGGCGATCGCGCGCTGGTTTGCGGGCGTGATCGACGAGCCCTTCCCCAAGCGCTTTGCGATTGGCGCCACGCTCAAACAAACACTCCGCTATGGCGAGAACCCGCACCAGAAAGCCGCATTTTATGCGAGCGGGGAGACGCGGCCAGGCGTTGCGACGGCAACGCAAATCCAGGGCAAGGAGCTCAGCTATAACAATCTGAACGATACCAATGCGGCGTTCGAGCTGGTCGCCGAGTTCGATCAGCCGGCGATCGCGATCATCAAGCACGCCAATCCGTGCGGTGTGGCGCTCGGCACAACGCTTGTCGAAGCCTACAAAAAGGCGCTGGCCTGCGATGCGGTGAGCGCGTTCGGCGGGATCGTTGCCTCCAACCGAAAACTCGAAGGGGCGGTCGCGCGTGAAATCTCCAAATTGTTCGTCGAGGTGATCGTGGCGCCCGAGGCCGATGATGAGGCGCGCGCGGCGCTTAGCGCGAAGACCAATCTCCGCCTCTTATTGACCGGCGGCCTGCCCGACCCAGCGGCGCGCGGGCTTGAGCTACGCGCGCTCAGCGGCGGCTATTTGGTGCAGGAGCGCGATGGTGGGCGGATCGGCCTTGGCGACCTCAAGGTTGTGACCAAGCGCAAGCCCAGCGAGCGCGAATTGAGCGATATGTTGTTCGCGTTTCGTGTGGCCAAGCACGTCAAATCAAACGCGATTGTCTATGCCAAGGACGGCGCGACCGTGGGTATTGGCGCGGGCCAAATGAGCCGGGTCGATTCATCCCGCATCGCGGCGCATAAAGCGAGCGAAGCAGCCAAGGCGCAAGGCTTGCCTCAATCGCTCGCGGTCGGCGCGGTGGTGGCGTCGGACGCCTTTTTTCCGTTCGCGGATGGCTTATTGGCGGCGGCGGAGGCTGGGGCCACGGCGGTGATTCAACCCGGCGGCTCGATGCGCGATGCCGAGGTGATCGCGGCGGCCGACGATAAAGGCCTCGCCATGGTGTTCACCGGGATGCGCCACTTCCGGCACTGATCAGGTGTCGCGCCAATCCGCGCGGATTGGCGGGGCGCTTATGGGCGCCGATGGATCACGACTCGACTTTCTTGCGCTTCAGGATTGCGAGTTTCTTTTTGATGCCGCCGGCGAAATCGGTCGCTTCCTTCTCGAAACTCTCGCCGCCGCTTTCGAGATATTTCTTGGCGAAGCCGTCGATGCCCAACGCCTCATATTGCAAAACATGAACCAGCTCATGCGCCCAAGTTGTGCGGCTGGTCTCGGCATTGACCTTGTCGCGGAAAACGATGACATCGTTCAGCGTCATCGCGTCGACATCGGGGTTGAGCATCACGAGATCGGTCAGCCCGCCGACCTCATCGAGCGTGACCCAGCGGACGCGCTCGAAGAGCCAGGGCGTGGTCGCGAAAAACGGTTTGAGTTCGGCGGCGATGGCGGGCGGCATGGGCCGACCCGCGGGCTTCGCGCGGCCATAGGCGGTCTTGATCGCATCGGCGAGGCTTGAGGCCACCACCTGTTTGCCTTCGGGCAAGGCTTGGGACAGGGTTTCAAGGAGCTTCGAGAGATCCTTGAGCGCCTCTTCAGCCTGGCCGACCACATCATCCTCGGCGGCCTGAAGGCTTGTCGTGCCCGAACCGACGGCAAGCAACGCGACCGTCGCCATGGCCGCGAGCAAGTTTCGACCCAGTCGTTTTGACATCGTTCCGACCCTTTTTCGCCCAAGCGCGCCCACACAATGTGGGTTAAGATTATGGCGGAAATAGGCTCAGTTGACGAGTAGCGCGCGGACCTGGCGGTTGGCGACCGCGAGTTTGGCCAGATCGAACGGTGCGTCGCGCTTGAGTTCATCGAGTGTTTCGAGCGCGCGGGTCATGCGCGCCTTGTTGGCGTCATACCATTGCTCAAGCCGTTGGTCCGGGCCTTGGCCGGGGGAGGTATCCTTGAGCACGGCGAGCGCCAACGCGCGTTGCTGGCTGTACAGATCATCGATGATGGCGCGGACCGCCCGATATTGCCAATGGCTGCCGGCGGCGAGCGTGGCGGCGTGATCGCGCAACCACTTGATGCTGAGCCGTTCCCCGAGCGCAAAATAAACGCGTGCGGCCTCAAGCGTGGGCGCGTTCGCCGCGACCGCGACTTCGACCACGTCGCAAGCCGGCAGGAGCGCATCGATCGCGGCGACCCGTTTGGCCAAGCGCTCAGGGATCCCGGCGCCCATCAATGACGCGGCGCGCTCTTGCACCGGCGCCGCCGCTTCGGGCCCAAACAGCGTGTCGATATGGGCGGAGATTTCCTTGGTGGCGGGGGCGAATTTCTCGACCGCCGCGCCAATCGCAAAGCCGGGCGGCAAGAAGCGTAAGAACCACAGCGTGCCGTGCTCCAGAAGCCGGCCGAGTTCGGTCACGAGTTCGGTCTGAAGCTTGGCCGGCACTTTAGCGTCGAGCGAATCGATGAGATCCCAATCTTCCCGCAAGGCATAGATTTGGCGCGACGCGGCATAAGCGCGCACGATATCGCCCGATTGCGTGCCGGTTTCCTCAACCAGATCGACCAGGAAATGCGGCCCGGCGCGGTTGACCAGCGAATTGGAGATCATGGTGCCGATGATTTCGCGACGCAGGCGATGCTTCGGGAGCGCGGCCGCACAGGGCTCATGCAGGCGCGTCGGAAAATAGCGCACCAGATCGGTCGCAAAATACGGGTCATCGAGGACGGGGTCCTCATGGAGGGCCTGATAAACCGCGGTCTTGGTATAAGACAGCAAGATCGCGATTTCGGGCCGCGTTAGGCCTTTGTGCGCCTGGGCGCGCGCGACGATGTCGTCTTCGCTGGGCAGGAATTCGACCTCGCGGGCCAATAGGCCGCGCCGCTCAAGCCCGCGCATGAGGCGGGCATGGGCCTCGAGATATTCAGGCGCGCGGGATTGCTCGACCGTGATGGTTTGGGTTTGGCGATAATTGCTGCGCAGCACCAGCGCCGCGACATCGTCGGTCATCTCGGCGAGCAGTTGATTGCGCTGTTTCACGGTCATGTCGCCATCGGCCACCATCGAATCCAAGAGGATCTTGATGTTGACCTCGTGATCCGAGCAATCAACGCCACCGGAATTGTCGATCGCATCGGTATTGAGCGCGCCGCCCTTCAACGCAAATTCGATACGGCCGCGTTGCGTCATGCCAAGGTTTGCGCCTTCCGCGACGATTTTCGCGCGAATCATCTTGCCATCGATACGGGTTGCATCATTGGCGCGGTCATTGGCGTCGGCATTGGTCTCGGCGCTCGATTTGACGTAGCAGCCGATACCGCCAAAAAACAGCAGGTCGATCTGGGCGCGGAGAAGCCCTTTGATCAACTCGTTCGGCGTGATCGTTTCGTGTTCGATACCAAAGAGCGCCCGCGCTTGGGGCGATAGTTTGAGCGTTTTGGCGCTGCGCTCGAATATATCGGCGCCCTCGGACATGATCGCGCGGTCATAATCGCCCCAATTCGAGCGCGGCAAATCGAACAGCCGCTTGTGTTCGGCGTAGCTCTTCTCGGGATCGGGATCGGGATCGATAAAAATGTGGCGGTGATTGAACGCGCCGAGCAACCTCATGGTGTGCGATTGCAGCGCGCCATTGCCAAACACATCGCCCGACATATCGCCAACGCCGATGCAATTGAAGGTTTCCGTCGCGATGTCGCGGTCGAGCTCGCGGAAATGGCGTTTGACCGATTCCCAGGCGCCGCGTGCGGTAATCGCCATTTTTTTGTGATCGTAGCCGGTGCCGCCGCCCGAGGCAAAGGCATCGCCAAGCCAGAAGCCGTATTCGGCCGAGAGCGCGTTCGCGATGTCGGAGAAGGTCGCGGTGCCCTTATCGGCCGCGACGACCAAATAAGGATCGTCGCCATCGTGGCGCACCACCTGTTTGGGCGGCACGATCGAATCCTTGACGCGATTGTCGGTCAAATCCAAGAGACCGCGAATGAACGTTTGATAGCAGGCGATGCCTTCGTCCTGGATCGCCTCGCGACTGCCATCGACCAGCGGGCGCTTGACGATGAACCCGCCTTTCGCGCCAACTGGCGCGATGACCGCGTTCTTGACCATTTGCGCTTTCATCAGCGCCAGAACTTCGGTGCGGAAGTCCTCGCGCCGATCGGACCAGCGAATGCCGCCGCGCGCTACTTTGCCGCCGCGTAAATGGATTCCTTCCATGCGCGGCGAATAGACAAAAGTTTCGTAAAACGGGCGAGGCAGAGGCAGACCGTCAAGCGCACCCGAATCGAGCTTGAACGATAGATAAGGCTTCGGTGTGCCGTCAGGCATGGTCTGAAAGAAGTTGGTTCGAAGCGTCGATTCGATAACATTGAGAAAGCGACGAAGAATTCGATCCTCATCGACGCTTTCTACCTCATCAAGCGTCTTTAGAATTTCGGCATGAAGCGCGGGAGCTTCGTCCTGGGCCGCGACGCGCGCGGGATCGAACCGCGCGACAAATTCGCGCGCGGGATCAAACCGCGCGACAAAATAGCGCGCGAGCAGGCCGGCGAGGCCGGCATGACGCGCTAGCGTTTCTTCCTTATAGGTTTGGCTGAATGGGATCCCGGCCTGACGCAGATATTTGGCAACAGCGCGCAACACGACGACCTCGCGCCACGATAGGCGCGCCTTGAGGACCAGGCGGTTGAAGCCGTCGTCCTCC
>SHWC01000011.1 GCA_009691045.1 Alphaproteobacteria bacterium
AGTTGCCCGCCGCCGCCATGGCCGAGCGCACCGCGCTCATATAGCCAAGCTGGGCGCCAAGATTGCCAAAGCGCACCATACGCCGGCGCTTCGCCACCACGCTAACCGTGCCCTCGCCGAAGCGGACATTCGCACCGACGCCGCTTTCGCTGTAGCCGCTGCTGGCCGCGAGGGTGAGCGTCTCGCCGCCCTGATCGGCCATGAGGATCATGCTGTGATGGAAGCCGAGTACCCGGTCGAACGAGGCCAGGATCAATGTGAGGATTCGATCGAGCTCGATGGTCGCGTTGATCTCGGTCGAGATCTGCTGAATGATGCGGATCTCGTGATCCTTGCGCGCGAGCTTGGCGTTGAGCGCACCGACGACCCGCTGATTTTCGGCGACCGTCTCGCGCAGCGGGTGGCCGTCTCCGCGCTCATCATCGGGCGGCATGGCCGATCCGCTCACTCGCTCTTCCGGTCGGTGTGCCCTGTCACGGCAAACCCCGCATCGATGTTCCCGCCCCGCGCCATGACCTATCGCCGCTGGTCATTAAGCAACTCGATCGCCAGAACCTCGTAGACGTCGGCCGCGCGCAGCTTGAAGATGCCCTTCATCCCGGTCATGGAGGCGATCACCTCGAGCTTCATATCCATGTCGTCGAACAGGGGGGCTGAAGTCTCCGAGCGAATATAACGCAGGTCAAGCCGCCAATTGTCCCAATTCTCGGGGTGGATCAGAAGAACCGAGACATAGGGATTCTCGCGCACGTTTCGGATCGTCTTGTTGAAGAACTGGAACGACAGCGCGACGTGGTGATCGTCCACGTAATAGACCTGCGACAATTCCGTCGTGTTGGGCTCGCCAGCGAGCGAGCAGGTCGTGATGTTGGCCGGCAGCATGCCTTGTAGCGCCGGCATCAGCATTTCGGGAATTTGGGCGCGGACGGCCATTTTCATGGCCCGCCGCTCGGCTTAAATGGCAAGGGCTGACCGGCATTGGGGCCGGGAGTCTGGTCGAAGATGGTCTCGATCCGCAAGCGAATCACGCGCGAGGGATCGACTAGCAAACGTTCGATGTACCCCGCCGGCGGCTTGACCCAAAGATATTCGCGCATACGTGCATCAAGCTTCTCGAGATAGAGGTTGCGCACGGCATTTTGGTCGGCGCTGCAGGGGCCGATATCGAGGCAAGTTCCTTTGAATTGATAGGTGCGGTGCGAGGGAAACTCCGAGACGATCAAGGCGATGCGTCCGTTATTCGTCAAATTTTCGAACGTCCGAGCCCCTGTGGCCTCGGGTACGACGATCGAGATGGTGTCGCTAGCCGGTCCAGCGATCAGCCCGACCGTACGCGCCGACGTCGGCCGAAGCGAGGCGCCCCGGGTTCCGATCAGGGCGATCTGCGGGCCATGCACGAATTCGACAATGTCGGCCGGAATCATCGCTGCGCCCTTGTTTCCTCAACCCCGTAAGGCTCGGAAATGTAGCGACTGGGGCCCAGACCGTCTACCGGCGCAGCCTGAGCCGAAGTGCGTTCAGCTTGATGAACCCTTCGGCGTCGCGCTGGTTGTAGACCGTGTCGGCCTCGAAGGTGACGAGGTCTTGCTTATAGAGGCTCATCGGCGATTTGCGGCCGACCACCATGGCGGACCCGCGATAAAGCTTGAGCCGCGCGGTGCCGGATACTTTCTTTTGGCTTTCGTCGATCAAGGCCTGGAGCATTTCGCGCTCGGGGCTGAACCAGAAGCCGTTATAGATCAGCTCGGCATAGCGCGGCATCAGCTCGTCCTTGAGGTGCATGGCGCCGCGATCGAGCGTCAGGCTCTCAACCGCCCGGCGCGCCGCGAACAGCACCGTGCCGCCCGGCGTTTCATAGACGCCGCGCGATTTCATGCCGACAAAACGGTTCTCGACCAAATCCAACCGGCCAATGCCATTGGCACCGCCGAGCTCGTTCAGCCGCGTAAGCAATTTGGCCGGCGACAGGCGCACACCATCAACCGCGACCGGATCGCCCGCCTCGAAATCGATCTCGACATAGGTTGGTTTGTTGGGCGCCTCCTCGGGCGCGACCGAGCGCGTGAACATATCGGCTGAAGGCTCCTCCCACGGATCCTCCAGCGCTTTGCCCTCATAGGAGATGTGCAACAGATTGGCGTCGGTCGAATAGGGCGGCTCGCCGCGCTTGTCGCGCGCGATGGGGATTTGGTGTTTCTCGGCGTAGTCGAGAAGCGCGGTGCGCGAATTCAGCGTCCACTCGCGCCAGGGCGCGATGACGTGAATGTCGGGCTTCAGCGCATAATAGGTCAGCTCGAAGCGAACCTGATCATTACCCTTGCCGGTCGCGCCATGCGCCACGGCGTCCGCGCCCGTGGCTTGTGCGATCTCGATCTGACGCTTGGCGATCAAGGGGCGGGCGATCGAGGTGCCGAGCAAATAGGTGCCCTCGTAGATCGCGTTGGCGCGAAACATCGGAAACACGAAATCGCGTACGAACTCCTCGCGCAAATCCTCGATGAAGATCTGTTTGACGCCGAACATCTGCGCCTTGGCGCGCGCGGGCTCAAGCTCTTCGCCCTGGCCGAGATCGGCGGTGAAGGTCACCACCTCGCAGCCATAGGTCTCCTTGAGCCAAACCAGAATGACCGAAGTATCAAGCCCGCCCGAATAGGCGAGCACGACTTTTTTCACGGGTTTCGCGGCGGACATGGGCCGATCCTTTTGCCTTGGAAGCCGGGGAGTATACGGAAAGCGACCACGCCAGCAAGCCGGTCCTCGCGGCCGCCGCCTGCCCCGCTAAGCCGTTCTTAACTCGGCGCGGGGTTCAATTACCGTGGTCAATACTGTCCGTGACCACGCAATCCCGGGCAAAGCCGCGCTTTGAATGGTCAGGCCGCCATGATTGCTGTGCCCATATACGCCGCGCCAACGCAGCCGACCGCGCCGCCGGTGCCGACCGCGCCGCCGCTGCCGATCCTTTATTACGATGGCCGTGGCAGGGCCGTGCTTCGCCTTGTGCTGGGCAACGCCATCCTTGGGCTCCTGACCGGCGGGCTCTACAGATTTTGGGCGAAAACCCGCTTTCGTCGCCACATTTGGAACCACATCGTGTTCGATGGCGATCGGCTCGAATATATGGGCCGGCCCGATGAACTGATGATCGGTCTCATCGTGGTCGCGATCGTGTTCGTTCCCCTCGCCGCGGCGCTTGGGCTGGCGACAGACCTACTCGCCTTCAACGCGCCGAAAGGCGCGATGTTCTATCATTTCTGCACAATCGCGCTCCTCTATCTGCTCGGGCAACTCGCCCTTTATCGCGCGCGATTTTACCGAATGTCGCGCACGGCCTGGCGCGGTATTCGATTTCGGCAAAGCGGTTCCGCTTTTGGTTATATGAGGCGCTGGCTTGGTTGGAGCGCGCTCACGACGATCTCACTCGGGCTGTTGCTGCCGTTCCGCAATCAGAGTCTCTATCGTTATCGGATGGGCCATACGTGGCTCGGCGATCGGCAGATCCACTATGACCGTCATAAGGGGTCAGGCTGGGGCCTCATGCCGCGTTGGTTTCTGTGTTGGTTGCTGCTGGCGCCTTCACTCGGCGCGTCCTATGCGTGGTACCGCGCGGCCGAGCTACGCTATTTTATTGCACGGACCAAATTCGGCGCCCTTGAGCCCAGCCTCGATATTTCAAGTTGGAAGGTGCTCAAGGTCTATGCGTGGCCGGCCATTATCATGCTGATCACGATCGGCTTGGGCGGCGTCCTCATCAAATTTCTTCTGACCTCGCTTTACGACACGGACATGCGGTCGCTTGGAACCGAAGACGTGAATGGCATTCCGATCTGGTTGTCGCCACTTTTGTATGCGGTCATGGTTTTTTTCGTCTATGGCATCGTTCAGCAGATAATCACTCACCGTCTGATACGGGCAATCGGTCTTCGCTTGCGGGTGGAGGGGCCGCTTGATGCGTATGGATTGCGCCAAAGCGCCGAGCGCTCGCGCCGATCGGGTGAGGGCCTGGCCGATGTGCTCGATGCGGGCGGGCTCTGAGGCCGGCCATGATGCAGACGAAATACTTCGATGGCATCAACGCCGCACCTCTCTTGGTCGATGCGTCGCTCAAGAGTGGCGATCTCGTCATCTACGATTCATCGGGCGCGGAAATTGCTCGTTGGGCATTGGCGCAACTCAACCGCAGTTTTGGACAGATCGTGCCAGATCGCCTGACCCTGGTGCCGGTCAATACGCCCGATGCTCGGATTGTCGTTGAGACTATTGGGCTGGAGCCGATATATGCGGAGAGGTTCGCGCGATTGCCGCGAGGGCCCGAGACACGAAGCCTCGGCGTACGATTCGGTATTGTTGTCGCCTTCTTGGCCTTTGTCGGGTTCTTCATCAGCTATGGTGTGCCGAGCCTCGCCTCGCTCGCGGTACATTTGATTCCATAGTCGATGGAAAAAACGATCGGTGATGAAGCGGTCTCATACGCCATGACCGAGCACGAGCGCTGTTATTCATCCGATGCCCGCGGCGCTCTTGAGCGGCTTTTTGCTCGCCTTAAGGAAGGGCGGCCCTCGGATTATGATTTCAACATCCAAATCTTTAATGACCCGACCAACAATGCCTTCGCCTTTCCGGGAGGGCACATCGTGACGTTCCGGGGCTTCCTCGAACATGCGGGTAGCCCGGATGCAGTTGCCGGCGTTCTGGCGCACGAAATGGGTCATGTCATCGAGCAACACTCGATGCGGCGATGGCTGCGCGAACGCGGGCTGACCGGCATTCTCGATATCGTAATCGGTGGGGTGCCGGGCTCTTCGGTCTTGAATGGGGTTGCCGAAATTGCCGTGAGTTCATCCTATAGCCGAGCGGACGAAAGTGCCGCGGATGAAATTGCCTTTGAGATTCTGACTCGCTCTCACATCGCGACCACGGGTATGGCGAATTTCTTTGCGACGCTCAAAACAGAAGAGGCGAAGAAAGGTGGCGCGTTATGGCTGAGCTCGCATCCCGCTACCGACGAAAGGGAATCGCGCGCGCGTTCAATTCAGGTGCCCAATGCCACGCCCGCCCTCACCGAACAAGAATGGCTGGCCGTCAAGACCATGTGCGGTCATGGCACGGTGCCGCGTCCGGGCGGCGCCCTGTAGCGATTTCGGTCGGGCGGCGCGCGGTCGTCGAGCTTCGGCCAGCGCGCATAGGCCAGGACCCAGACCACCGCCAGATTGATCACCGGCACGATCATGAGCAGGGCCCAGGCCCGGTTGTGACCGGTGCGCCCGAGGATGCGCGCGCAACACCACAGCCCATAGGCCAGCGCGAACAGAATAAAGAGGAACAGGACGATCACGCCGCTGCTATTGCCGGGATCAGCGCCCATGACGCGGCTCCTTGGGCCAGCGCGCGAAGGCCAGAATGCAGGCGACGAAGAGCGGGCCCGCGATCGGAATCAGCACGATGAGCGAGAGCCAGGCCGGGAGCCCGGTGCGCGCGAAGATGCGCCAGGCCGGGTAGAGGATGACCGGCCCGATGGCGATCAGAAATATCGGCAAAGGATGCACAGGCGCCGCGACCCCAATCAGACCGGCGAGAGCACGGGCGTCGGGCTGTCGGCCACGCGCTTCGGCGTGCGCTGGCTGGCCGATTTCAGCTGGCCGCAGGCGGCCAGAATATCGCGCCCACGCGGCTGGCGCACGGGCGCCGAATAGCCGGCGCGATTGACGATATCAGCGAAGCGTTCGATCGCCTCGTCGCTCGAGCATTCGAACGGCGCTCCCGGCCAGGCATTGAACGGGATCAGATTGATCTTGGCCGGAATGCCGGCGATCAATTTGACCAGCGCCTTGGCATCGGCCGGCGAATCATTGACGCCCTTCAGCATGACATATTCGAACGTGATGCGCCGCGCATTGCTGGCGCCCGGATAATTTCGGCACGCCTCGATCAATTCCGCGATCTTGTATTTGCGGTTGATCGGCACGATCTCGTCGCGCAATTCATCGGTCACGGCATGGAGCGAGACCGCGAGGTTGACGCCGAGCTCACTCCCGCAACGCTCCATCATCGGCACCACGCCCGCGGTCGAGAGCGTGATGCGCCGACGCGAAATCGAAATGCCCTCGGAATCCATCACGATGCGGAGCGCCTTGGCGACATTCTCGAAATTCAGCAGCGGCTCGCCCATGCCCATCATGACGATGTTGGAGAGCATGCGCTCGCCGCTCGGGCTCGGCCACTCGCCATAGGAATCGCGCGCCACCATGAATTGGCTGACGATTTCGCGCGCGCCCAAATTGCGCACCAGGCGCTGCGTGCCGGTGTGGCAAAACTTGCAGGTCAGCGAACAGCCGACTTGCGAGGAAATGCATACCGCGCCGCGATCTTCTTCGGGGATGTAAACAGTTTCGACCTCTTGGCCATCATCGAAGCGCAGCAGCCATTTGCGTGTGCCGTCATTGGAGTGTTGCTCGCGGGTGATCGCGGGCCGGGTGAGCGTGTAGCTCTCCGCCAGTTTCTCGCGCATCGGGCGCGCGATCGAACTCATGCCATCGAAGGAGCGGAGGCCATGGTGATAAATCCAATGCCAGAGCTGGCGCGCGCGCATGCGGGCGGCCTTGGCGGATTCGCCAAAGTCGATGAGCTCGGCCTCAAGCTCCGCCCGGCTCAGCCCAATCAGGGATTTTCGCGCGGCCTCGGCGGCCGTGGCGCTGGTGGTGTCGGTCAGCATTGCGCTGATATACGCTTTAGGCGGCGGCTTTTCCACCACCAGGCGGCGATTAACCTCGTTAAACCTAGCTACAGGCCTCGGCGATCGCCTTACGCGCGGCGGAAAAGCCCTTCAGCGAGTAGGTATCGGCCGAAGTGGTGCCGACCCGCGATTCGGCCTTCACCACCATATTGTTGCCACGCGCCATGGCGGCGACCAATTCCTTGTCTCCGGCCGCGTTCGGGGCCCAGGCCCACTGATCCTTGACGAACAAATTGAACTGGGTCGAGCCGATCAGGACCTCGACCTTGCCGTCGTCCTTATAGGGGTAGCCGGCGGTTACCGAGACTTGCTCGTCATCCTTGTCCGGCCCGCGACGCGAGGCCATCACATAGGGTTCGCCGCGTTTTTTGAAGGTGCCTTCCTGTTTTGAGGGCCGGCTCGCGATGTAACAGACCTTGAGGTCATTCTCCCGATCGACGTAGCTCGTCCAATCGTCATGAACGGAAATGACTTCCCGCGCCTGAGTGGACGAAGGGCCGACAACGCTCAAACCGAATGCGGCCAAACCGAACGCGAGAATCGAGAATGCTTTCAACGTCATTTTTCCTAACCTCGCTAGCGCGCAAGGATTAGCCCAACACGCGCGAGTCGCAAAGCCCTTCCTGATCAAATCATTCTGAAGGCTGGCGGATACGCCGTGCGCCATAAACATGAATGGGTTTCGGTTCGAGCGCCGCGCGCGGATTGATCGGCCGGGCGGCGAATCGGCCGAGTGCGAGCATACGGTCATACATCACGATGGCGCCCGCGACGCCGACATTGATCGAAAACGCGCTCGGGATTCGCACGACATGGTCACAGCGCTCGATCATCGTGGGTGAGAGCCGGCCGCGCTCAGGCCCCAGCACATAGGCCGCCGCAAGCGGGTGAGGGAAACTCGGCAGCTCGACCGCCTCGTCCAGAATCTCGACGCCAACCAGCTTGCAGCCTTCCGGCAAAACCAGATCGGCCGCGCGGTCGAAGCGATAGAGCGGCAGATGCGCGGGCGAATCGGCGGTGTCCGAGATGGCTTCGGCCGCAGGTTCCACCGCCGTGTTGACGGTAAAAAAGAAACGCGCGCCGAAAGCATGCGCCGAGCGCCGCAAATTGCCGAGGTTCATCGCCTTGCTGATGCTCTCGACGCCGATTCCAAAATAACCACGCATGGCGCTGAGCTTGCAGGCTTCGCGGGCGGCGTGCAAGGTTCCCCGCGCGGGGTGAGCCATGGTGAGCGAGCGCGATACGGGCCTCGAGGTCCGCGACCAATACGAGGCCTATCCCTATCCGCCGCGCGATCCCGCCGATGAGGCCAAAAGGCTGGTGACCGGCTCGCCGAGCCATTTGGACGAACTGAATCACTATGTTTTTGGTGGGCGGCGCGAGTTTAGACAGCCCTTCCGCGCGTTGGTGGCCGGCTGCGGTACGGGCGATGGCGCGATCATGCTGGCGCAGCAATTGGCCGATCGCGGCGGCCCGGCCGAGATTATTTGCCTCGATCTCTCGACGGCGTCGCTCGGCATCGCCACGGCGCGGGCTAAAGCGCGCAGTCTCGGCAATATCCGTTTCCATCATGCGTCATTGTTCGAGTTGGAGAGGCTTGATTTAGGTCGCTTCGATTACATCGATTGTTGTGGCGTCCTGCATCATCTCGACGATCCGCCCGCAGGCCTCGAGGCGCTCAGGCGGGCGCTCAAACCTGGCGGTGGCATGGGTCTCATGGTCTACGCGCCTTTGGGTCGGGCGGGTGTTTATGAAATCCAAAGCCTGTTGCGTTTGATCAGTGGCGATGAAGCGCTCGAGGCGCGCATCGCATTGGCGCGTCAGGCCTTGGAGGCGCTTCCAGAGAACCATCCCTTCAGGAGCAACACCATCCTCGGCGATCATCGCCAGCTCGGCACCGCCGGGTTGGTTGACCTGCTGCTCCATGCGCGCGACCGCGCCTATTTCGTGCCCGAATTGATTGCCCTGGTTGAACAGGCGGGGCTTGCCATTAGCGCCCTCATCGAGCCCGTGCGTTACCGGCCGGAGCATTATGTGGCTGATCCGGATTTGAAGCAGCGTTTGGCGGCGCTTGATGCGGCCAAGGCCTGGGCCGCAGCCGAATTGATCGGCGCCAATCTCAAGCGGCATATCGCCTATGTGGTCGAGCCTGAGGCCCTGCTACAGGCGGTGGCGCGACCGAACGCGTCCGCCATTCCGGTATTGAAGGACGTCAGCCCGAAAGCGCTGGGTCGCACGCTCGGCGCGGCCGGGGGGTTGGTCTTGAATTATGACGGGGTCCGCATGCGGTTCCCGCTGCCGCCCGAGGCTCGGGCGATCGCTGAAGTGATCGATGGCGCCCGTACGCTCGGCGAGATCCATCGCGAACTCGGCCCGTTGTTTCCTCACTATGACGATTTCAAAGCCGCGTTCGACGCTCTCTATGCGGCGCTGAATGGCGCCAACATCATGGTGCTTCGTTACGACCCATCACGCAGATAAAAAATCAGGTCGAGCGAAGGCGGGGGTATATAGGTTTGCGACAACAGGCTATGGGCGTGGCCGCGATGATGGGTCCGATGGTTGAACATGTGGCGGAGCACCAGATTGAGCGGGGTCGCCATATCGGTTTGCGGCAAGGCCATGGTTCGGTAGCGCAATACCCCAGCGAGGTCGGCATCGGTAAGGCGTTGGGTGAAGGCTGTGATGCGGGCGTCTTCGGCCTCGCGCGCGGCACGAAGGCTCGCGAAATCGTCATAAAGGGTCTGGTTGAGGGTTGTAACGCCCGAGGGCGCGCCCTCGAGCCGCCCCAGCCAGAGCCGGTCGCCGACCAAAAGGTGATTGAGCGTGCCCTGGATCGAACCGAAAAAAACCGGCCGCGCCTTGCGCTATTCCGCCTCGCTCTAGCTTGCGCAGGCGTCAAAAAGGCGGCGATTGGCCCAATTGTTATAGCGGGCAAGGGTCCGGAAATAATCTGCCATCATGATGCGGCTCCAAACGCGGTATATTAAAATTCCGAGACCAGACGAACGCGGCACAGGATTGCTCCCGACATGACGATTTTAGCGGTTGAACCGCCGCTCATCGAGCGCCGCGGCCTGGGCGTTGCCCTCGCGACCCTGTTCGAGGCGGCGGGCCACGATGCGCGGGTCGCGCACGCGCCGGTGCTGGCGCAGCTCAAGCTCGCGCTCGACGAGGGTCGGGCAAAATTGCTTGCGCGGCTTGAGGCCGGCGCGCGCGGCCCTGAGATCGTTGCGGGTCTTAGCCGATTGGTCGATGAGCTATTGCGCGTGATCTACGACCATGCTGCCGAGCGCGTCTTTCCCTCGCCCAATCCCACCACAAGCGAGCGTCTTGCGCTGGTTGCGGTCGGCGGTTATGGCCGGGCCCAGCTCGCGCCGCATTCGGATATCGATCTTCTTTTTTTGCATCCCTACAAATTGACGCCGAACGCCGAGCAGGTGATCGAGCACGTGCTCTACACGCTGTGGGACCTCGGCTTCAAAGTCGGCCACGCGGTGCGCTCGCTCGATGAATCGATCGCGCGCGCGCGGGCCGATATGACGATTCGCACCGCGCTTCTTGAAGCGCGTCATGTGCATGGCGATGCAACGCTGTTGGATGAATTGCGCCGCCGGTTCGACGCCGAGTTGGCACCCGGCAGCGAGGCACAGTTCGTCAAAGCCAAGCTCGACGAACGGGATGCGCGCCATCGACGGGTTGGCGATTCGCGCTATTTGCTCGAACCCAATATCAAGGACGGCAAAGGCGGCTTGCGTGATCTTCACACGCTATTTTGGATCGCGAAATATTTGTACCGCGTGCCGCGCTTCGGCGATCTGGTCGCCCGTGGTGTCATCAGCAGTAAGGAACATGCCCGCTTCGCGCGCGCGGAGGCGTTTCTAACAACCGTGCGATGCCATTTGCATGCCGTTACGGGCCGCGCGGAGGATCGTGTGACGTTCGACGTGCAGCCGAGCATCGCGCGGCGCATGGGTTATGCGGATCGACCGGGCTCGCAAGCCGTCGAGCGGCTGATGAAGCATTATTTTCTGGTCGCCAAAACCGCCGGCGAATTGACCCGCGTGCTGTGCGCGACACTCGAGGGCGAGCGGCTGATGCCCGGTCCGACGAGCGGTGGCGGCGCGTGGCTCGGGCAAGAGCTCGATAGCTTTCGGGTTGAAGGCGGGCGGCTCAACGTGGCGCGCGAGGACGTGTTCGACGAACGCCCCATCCGCTTGATCCGCTTATTCCGCTTGGCGCAACAGCATGAGCTTGAAATTCACCCCGCCACGCTCCGGCTCGTGCATCAATCACTGAAGCTGATCGATGCCACGCTGCGCGAGAATGCCGAGGCGAACGAGATATTTTTGGCGATGCTGACGGACCGGCACGATCCCGAGACCGCGCTTCGGCGCATGAACGAGGCCGGCGTGCTCGGGCGGTTTGTGCCGGATTTCGGGCGCGTCGTGGCGCAAACGCAGCAGGACATGTATCACGCCTATACGGTCGACGAGCACACGATCAGGGCGGTCGGCGTGCTCTCGCGTATCGAAAACGGGCTCTTGGCGGCCGATTTGCCGCTGGCCAGCGAGATCGTGAAGAAGTCCTTGTCGCGCAACGCGCTCTATCTCGGCACGTTCTTGCATGATGTTGCGAAAGGCCGCGGCGAAGATCACTCGATCGCGGGCGAGCGCTTGGCGCGAGCTTTGGGCCGGCGGCTCGGCATGAGCGAAGAAGAGACAGACCTCGCAGCCTGGTTGGTGCGTTGGCATTTGTTGTTCAGTCACACCGCCTTCAAGCGCGATGTCAACGATCCGCAAACCGTGACCGCCTTTGTCGCCGACGTGCAGACCATCGAACGCTTGCGCTTGCTGGCGGTGTTGACCGCCGCCGATATTTGGGCAGTCGGTCCTGGGCGCTGGAATTCTTGGCGCGGCTCGCTGTTGCGCGCGCTCTATTATCACGCTGAGGAGCGCTTGACCGGCGGCCATGCGGCGGAAGCCGGTGAGTCGCGTGCGGCGCGGGCGAAGGGTGATTTGCGTCATGCGCTTTCTGGCTGGCTCGACGACGAAGTGGAAAGGCATGTCGCGCGGCTGCCGTCCGCCTATTGGCTTTCGACTGACCTCGACACCCAGGTTCGCCATGCGCAATTGGCGCGCGATGCCGCGTCTCGTCACGCGCCGCTGGTGCTCGACATACATCCGCATGATGCGCGCGCGGTGACAGAACTCACGATTTTTGCGGCCGACCACGCCGGCCTCTTCGCGGCTGTCGCCGGCGCGATCGCCATGGCGGGCGCTTCGATCGTTGATGCCAAGGCCTTCACGACCACGGATGGCATCGCGCTCGATACGTTTTGGGTGCAGAACGCGGATGGCGATGCGTTCGACGACCAGGAGCGCTTGGCACGCATGGTAGCGCTCCTTGAAGCCGCGCTCGCGGGCGAGCTTCGGCTCGACAAGGCGCTCAATCGACCGCCGGCCTTTCCGCGTCGCTTGGGCGCGCTCGATGTAGAGCCGCGTGTCCTCATCGACAACGAGGCTAGCGCGCGGTACACCGTGATCGAAGTGGTTGGGCGCGACCGCACCGGCTTTTTGCACGATGTCGCGCGGACATTGACGGCACTAGGCCTTTCCATCGTCAGCGCACACATCTCGACCTATGGCGCACGCGCGGTCGATGTGTTCTACGTCAAGGATCGTTACGGTTTGAAAGTGTCTAAGGCGAGTCAAATCGAGAATATGCGTAGTCGTTTGCTCGAAGCCGTCGCCGAGCCACTTGCCGCCCTTTCGGAATCTGTTGCTGGCTAGGCCGGCATTCCCTCCGACGAGAATCAATTATGGCAATGGGACGTTGGATTGTGACCGTGGGGGGCTACACCCTCGGCTCGCGCGTGGTTGGCTTCGTGCGCGATATTCTGATCGCTTGGACCATCGGCACCGGGCCGGTGGCCGATGCCTTTTTCGTCGCACTGCGCATTCCGAATTTCATGCGCGCGTTGTTCGCGGAAGGGGCCTTCAACGCGGCCTTCGTGCCGCAATTCGCAGGCGCACTTGAGCGCGATGGCATAGAAGCGGCGCGCGATGTGGCCGAGGAGGCTCTGGCTCTTCTGCTCACGGCCTTGCTCTTTGTCGTGGTCGCGGCGCAAATCGCCATGCCGTGGCTTATGTATGTTTTAGCGCCGGGTTTTGCCGATGATCCGGCCAAATTCGATCTCACCGTGACGCTGACGCGTATCACCTTTCCTTATTTGTTGTTTATCTCGCTCGCGGCGCTTTTGGGCGGCGTGCTCAATTCGCTTTATCGCTTTGCCGCAGCAGCCGCGGCGCCGATTTTGCTCAATCTCTGTTTGATTGTAGCGCTCCTGACCATCGGCAAGATTACCGAGACGCCAGGCCATGCGCTCGCGATCGGTGTCGCGGTCGCGGGCGTTGTGCAATTCGTTTGGCTGATCGTGGCGTGCTCGCGCGTCGGCATGGGTCTCAGGCTCCGCTGGCCGAGGCTGACGCCAAGCGTGCGGAAACTTTTGAAAGTGATCGGCCCAGCCGCGCTCGGCGCGGGTGTCGCGCAGGTGAATTTGTTCGTTTCGGTGATCATTGCCTCGCTGCTGCCGGATGGCGCGGTTTCCTATCTCTATTACGCCGATCGGTTGAATCAGGTGCCAATCGGCGTGGTCGGCGTGGCGGTCGGCACCGCGCTCTTGCCGCTGCTCTCGCGTCAGATTCGCTCCAATGAGGCAGCGGCGGCCTCCCATAGCCAAAATCGCGCGATCGAGATCGCATTCTTTTTGGCGTTGCCGGCGGCGGTCGCGCTCATCGTGTCGGCCGAACCGATCATGCGCGTGTTGTTCGAACGCGGGGCATTCGATGCCGGCGCGACCAGCGCGGCGGCCGGCGCGCTGATGGCCTATGCGGCGGGCCTGCCGGCCTTCGTCTTGGTCAAGGTGTTGGCGCCCGGCTTCTTTGCGCGCGGCGACACGCGAACGCCGGTGATCATCGCGGTCATCTGCGTTGCCCTCAATGTTGGGCTCAACCTCGCGCTGATGCATGTGCTCGGCCATATCGGGCTTGCGCTCTCGCTCTCGATCGCCGGTTGGCTCAACGTGATCCTGTTGGCGCGCGGCCTGCACCGGCGCGGGCACTTCCGTGTCGATGCGCGCCTGAAAAAACGGCTCATCGCGATCACTGGCGCATCCGCGCTCATGGCGGTCGTGCTTTTTGTCTTGGGCATGGCGCTCGATTCCGCGCTATCGGGGAGCCAGTCAATGCGCGTTGTCGGGTTGGCGGTGCTGGTCCTTGGCGGTCTTGTCGCCTATGTGGGGACCGCGCGTCTCTTTGGCGCATTCAAAGCGCGCGAACTTATCAGCGCCTTGCGGCGACGCGATGAAGGCGCGACCAAGGGCCCCGTGACGCCCGATGATGGGCCAGGCCTGGCTTGACCGTGTTGGCGCGTCACGCCATAAGTGCCGCGCCAAACAACGCCCAAGTCTGCCAGCGGACCAAAACCCCATGAACCGCGTCTTTTCCGGCGTGCAGCCGACCGGCAATCTGCACCTTGGCAATTATCTCGGCGCCATCAAAAACTGGGTCACGATGCAGGCCCATTATGATTGCCTTTATTGCATCGTCGATCTCCATGCCATCACCGTGCCGCAAGACCCGAAGGTGCTGCGGGCCGCGACACGTGAAGTGGCCGCCGGGCTGATCGCGGCTGGCATCGATGCCAAGTCGAGCATCGTGTTCAATCAAAGCCAGGTGAAGGGTCATGCCGCTTTGGCCTGGATCCTCAATTGCCAGACGCCGATTGGTTGGCTCAATCGGATGACCCAATTCAAGGAAAAGGCCGGCAAGGCGCGCGAGCAGGCGGGGCTTGGGCTCTATGCCTATCCGGTGCTGATGGCGGCGGATATCCTTCTCTACAAGGCAACCCACGTGCCGGTTGGCGAGGATCAAAAGCAGCATTTGGAGCTCGCGCGCGATATCGCGGGCGCCTTCAACCGCGCCTATGGCAGCGATTGTTTTCCGCTGCCCGAGCCGATGATCCTCGGCGCCGCGACAAGAGTGATGTCGCTCCGGGACGGCACCAAGAAGATGAGCAAGTCCGATAGTTCGGACTATTCGCGGATCAATTTGACCGACGATGCGGCGACGATCGCGCTCAAGATCAAAAAAGCGAAAACCGATTCAGAGCCGATTGTGAGCTATGAGCCCGAGCGGCGGCCGGAAGCGGCCAATCTGATCGACATCTATGCCGCCTTGGCCGGACAGACCTGCGAGGCGGTAACCGCGGAATATTCGAATGCCGGCTTTGCCGCGTTCAAGCGCGCGCTGGCGGACCTGGCGGTCGAAAAACTCGGGCCCTTGGCCGCCGATATGCGTCGCCTGATGCAGCATCCGGACTATATTGATGAGGTATTGCGCGCCGGGGCGGAGCGCGCCTCCCATATTGCCGATCGGAATCTGCGCGAGGTCGAAGACATCGTGGGTTTTTTGAAGCCTTAACCGCAAATCCTTAGGTTCGTCGGCGGCACTTTGGGTTTGCCTGGGTCTAAGAGCCTTGTCCGATGGACGTTTATCTTCCGATTGCTGAATTATCGCTCAACGCGCTGATCCTGCTCGGGCTCGGCGGCGCGGTTGGCTTTCTATCTGGATTGTTCGGGGTCGGTGGCGGTTTCTTGATGACGCCGCTGCTGATCTTCCTCGGTGTCGCGCCGGCGGTCGCGGTGGGCACCGGCACCAATCTCGTGGTGGCGTCCTCGGTTTCCGGCCTGATGGCGCATTGGCGGCGCCGCAATGTCGATTTCAAAATGGCCACCATCATTCTGTCGGGCGGCGTCATGGGCGCGGGGCTCGGCATCTGGGTGTTCAGCCTGTTGCGCCGGGCCGGCCAACTCGATGAGGTGGTTGCGCTTCTTTACATCGTCTTTCTGGGCGCGATCGGGGCGCTCATGGGGGTCGAGAGTCTTTCAAAGCTGCTACGCCGGCGCCAACCCGTTTCAACCCGCCGGGCCCACAGCCATAATTGGGTGCACGGACTGCCGTTCAAACTGCGCTTCCGGCGCTCGAAGCTCTATGTCAGCGCGGTGCCGCCGGCGGTGATCGGCTTTTTCACCGGCATGTTGGCGACCGTGATGGGCGTCGGCGGTGGCTTCCTCATGGTGCCGGCGCTCATTTATATCGTGGGCATGCCGACCGGTATTGTGATTGGCACCTCGCTGTTCGGCATTTTGGCGGTCAGCATCGCCTCGTGCTTCGCGCATGCGATGGCAAGCCAGACGGTCGACATTACGCTGGCGCTGCTATTGGCGGGTGGCGCGGTGATCGGCGCTCAATATGGCAGCAAGGTGTCGTCGAAGCTGCGCTCCGAGCATTTGCGCGTGCTTCTCGCGCTCATGGTGCTCGCGGTGTGCGGGCGGTTGGTGCTTGAGTTGGTCGGGACGCCCGATGATCCATTTTCGATCGAAGTCCTGGGGCGGCGATGAAACGCGTTCTTGGGCTTATTTCCTTGATCGTGTGTCTCGGTCTCGCGGGCCCGGTCGGCGCCGCCGGCGAAAAGCTCGTGGTTGACCTTTCGACCCACCAGATCGCGATCGATTCACGCTTTACGGGCGCCGAGGTCATCATGTTTGGCGCGACCAAATCAGCCGGTGACGTGGTGGTGGTGGTCCGCGGCCCCGGCGATAGCGTCGCGGTGCGGCGCAAAGAGCGTTCGGCCGGTCTTTGGTTCAATAGCGATAGCGTCGAATTTGCCGACGTGCCGCTTTATTACACCTATGCGGCGTCGAGGCCGGTCGAGGAAATTTTTCCCGAGGCGCTCCGCAGAGAGCGGCAGATCGGCTTGGATCAAATCGTCCTGGTGCCAAAGACCGATGCGTCGGGGGACATGATCCAATCGTCGCGCGAAGCCTTGTTGCGCGAGCGCGTGCGCCACGCGCTCTATTCCGAACAGGCCGGGGTGATCACCTTTATCGATGCCAATCTGTTCCGGGTCAGCCTGGCGTTCCCGGCCAGCATTCCAACCGGCGACTACCGGGTCGACGTGTTTCTGGTCGATCAGGGGCGCATCATCGCCGAGCGTACCACCCCCTTGGCGGTCACTAAAATCGGGGTGGCGGCGCAGCTTTTTGACTTTGCCCATCGCCAGGCGGCCGCCTACGCCGCGATTGCTATCGCGGCGGCGCTCTTGGCAGGATGGTTGGGCTATGTCGTTTTCCGGAAGGTCTGAAACCCAGCGGGGGCGGGTATGAGCCAGGGGGCGGTAACGCGAAGCCATGTCGCGGGCCAATTGGCCTTCGTGGCCTGTGTCGCCAACGACGCCCATTCGCGGGCGGCCGCTCGCTTTGCCGCGCTTCGGGCGCGCAATACCGGCGGGCGGCTCGAAATCCTGCACGTCGTTCAGCCGCCCGAATTTCAACATTGGGCGGCGGTTGGCGATCTGATGCGCGCGGAAATCACGGCGGAAGGCCAGACCTTGCTCAATACGATCGGGGCCGAGATGGCTGCCTTTAGTGGCGTTCAACCCCTTTTGAAGCTGCGCGAAGGCCGCATCGGCGAGGAAATCCTGCGCCATGTCGAGGGCGACCCGTCGATCAACATCCTGGTGGTCGGGGCTGCCCCGCCCGAGGCGCGGCGGGGCTCGCTGATCTCCTGGCTCGCCGGGCAGCTGGCCGGCCAGCTCCGAATCCCGCTCGTCATCGTGCCGGGCACCCTCTCGGACAGCGAATTGCAGGACCTGACCTAGGGCTTTCTCTCGCCCTAAAGCCTGGAAAATAGGCTTTTCAGCAGGCGAAGGCCGCTCACCCGGCGCCACGACCCGATGCGCCTGAAGGGTTGGATTTCCGCGACTTCGGACTATAGTTAATCCAGAGTCATGTGATCGACGCCTGGAATCAAGGGCGGCCGGGGCCTCAGAAATTAACGAATTAATCCGAGTAAATATGCGGTAATCTATTAACTACCGTAAAATGGTGACAATTGAATCAAACGCTTAGTTTATGGCGGTTGAAACTATTGCCTCCACCCCCCAGACTTTGCTCAGCCCCAAACAAGAAGGGCTTAACGCCACAAGGGAACGACAGGATGTTTATTCAGACTGAGCGAACCCCTAATCCATCGACCCTGAAGTTCCTACCGGGACGGACGGTCATGGCCGAAGGGACTGCGGACTTCCGGGATGCAACGGAAGCCCAGCGTTCGCCGCTCGCCGATCGCTTGTTTCGGATCGAGGAGGTTAAGGGCGTCTTTTTCGGCGGAGACTTCATTACGGTGACCAAGACGGACGACGCGGATTGGCAGTTGATCAAGCCAGTCGTTCTCGGGGTCATCATGGAGCACTTCGTCGCGAACCAGCCCATCATCCTCGGCCCGGCATCATCGGACGACCTCGAAGAAGAGTTCGAGGTTGCTGCGCAAGACGCTGAGATCGTCAGTCAGATCAAGGAACTCCTTGATACCCGCGTACGACCGGCCGTGGCTCAAGACGGCGGCGACATAATTTTTCGGGGATTTGAGAAGGGCGTAGTGATGCTCCATCTCCAGGGCTCCTGTGCGGGCTGTCCTAGCTCGACCGCGACTTTGAAGATGGGCATCGAAAACATGCTCAAGCACTACGTCCCAGAAGTCGTCGAAGTCCGCGCCGTTTAAGAATGCGGGCTCCGGCGCCAGCCGGTAGGGAGATCAACGTGTATAATTTTAATGGCGGTGCGGCCGCCATGCCGGGCGTAGTGCGTGCGCTCGGGGTGGAAGCCGCGACAAAATCTGGAACTGGCTTCGGCTCATTTGGGCGCTTCGTTGGCCTTCAAAGCCTCGACCGCGTGCGGTCGGTTGCCCGGTTTGGCCATGGCTCGGCGATCTTTGCGCTCGGGCTGCTGAGTGCCGGCCTTTTTGGCGCGGTGCTCCTCGATACCGATTCGGCGTTTGGCCCAAAGCGCGGGGCCTCGTCATTCGGCATCGACACTTCGGCGCTCGATGCACCGCTTGACGCGGGTTGGTTTGGCACGCCCCTCAACGGTGAAGACCAGTTGAACGGCAATGTCCAGCTCTATGCCGCGCTTGGCGCTATCGCGACAGCGGCGGGCTCAACCCAAATGCCCTCGCGCTCGGGTGTCGATTCGATCCGGGGCATCTCGCCGACCAGAAATGCGCTCAGCGAAAAGCCCGTCTACGAGTTCGGCGCTGATGGCGAGCGGCATGTCCGGCTCGGTTTGGCGGCGGCGCTCGCGCTTTATCTCGATAAAGGCAACTATGACCTTGAGACCGTGAAGAGCGGTGAAGATTTCGTGCCGCGCGTCTATGTCGCGCGGCTGCCGTCGGATCTTCACGCGCTTCAGTCCGTTGACGACCGCAAACAGCTTTTCATCAAAGTCGTTCTGCCCGTGGTCCTGCGCGTGAACGAAGATCTCGCGGCGGATAGCACCCGGCTCTCCGGCATCGCCAAGAATCTTGCGCGCGGCACTTCGTTGATGCTGGCGGATCAGATTTGGCTCGAAGAGCAATATGACCGCTATGGCTTGGCGAATGGTGAACTCGCCGAGCTGCGCCGGCGCGTCGATATCATTCCGCCCTCGCTGGCCTTGGCCCAGGCGGCTGAAGAATCAGGTTGGGGCACGTCGCGCTTCGCGCGCGAAGGCAATGCGCTGTTCGGTCAATACACCAGTGCCAATGGTCGGGGTCTCTCACCATTGTCGCCGAGCTCGGCGGGCAAATTCCGTATCCAGAGCTTCGATAATTTGTATGAGACGGTGAGCTCTTATGCGCTCAATCTCAATCGCCACCGTGCCTATGAGCAATTTCGTGGCATGCGCGCGGAGTTGCGGGCCGGCGCGGGCGATCTTGATGGCCATCGTTTGGCCGGCGCGCTGACGCGCTATTCCGAGCGCGGCGATGACTATGTCAAATCGCTTCGTACGATCATGCGCGAGAACGCGCTTGGTACATTCGACGATGTGCGCTTGCACCGCGTAGAGAACGTCGCGCGCGGCTAAGAGAGTTCGTGGCCTAAGATGGCCGCCAATTAGGGTACGACGTATTGTAGCCCGAGCCAGCGCACGCGGCCATCTGGGCCGGGCAGAGTGCAATTGACTCGATTGTCATGGCCAGGCACGAACGCGCGCGCCAGTTCAACCGTGATTTCTCGGGTTATTGTCAGCGTATATTCGGTTCGCTTTTGCCGTGTCACATAGCAAGCAAGCGCGTCCAAGGCGCCCAGGGCCTTGTCGATCGTGAAGCTGATATGAGGCCGGGGTGTCGTGAGGATCGCCTCCTTTGGCACGAGGCTTTGTACAGGGAATGGCAAAACTTCGACGATCGTCTGAAAGCGTTCAATCGATCCGTAACGCGCATTCAATTCGAAGCGGGGCAGTGCATAACGATCTTCGCCCGCAAAGACAGGGCCTGAGTGCAGCACGAACGCCGCATCGAAGCCAAGCTCGCGCACCGCTTGGCGCAGCGCCGCATTTTGTTCACCCGATGGATAGGCAAAGAGAAGCGGCGCCTTGCCGATTTCGGTATTGATCCGCGCCTGCCCCTTTGCGATATCGTGACGTTGATCGGCAGCCTTGAGGCGCCAAAGCGGGCGGTTGCTCGCGCCACGGCTCTCGATCGCGATGCCGGCTTGGGCGAGCGTACGAAGCTCATCCCAAGTCAACACATCCGGATCTCCAGCGTCGATCGCGTCGGTCGCGACAAAGATGCTGAAGGGAAAGCTGGCGGCCTTGAGCTTGGGCCAGGCGTCTCGGTAGATCGATTTGAACGCATTGTCGAAAGTGATCGCCACGGTGCGCTCCGGCAGCGCTTTCTTGGCAGCGAGCGCGGCGACAATATCGCGCAGGTTCATGACGGTGAATCCGCCGCGCTTCAGATGAGCGAGATGAGCGTCGAACTGGACGCGGGTTACGCTTTCGAGCGGATGGCGCTTTGCCTCGCCGACACGTTGGTAGATCAGCACGACGGCAGAATCATCGGCTATGGCTGGCGTCGGCACCGCCATCGCGGCGATGACACAAACGGCAAAGAGCGAAGCGAGAATTAGAGCGCAACGCCTCATCACGGTGCGGCGGGCATTAATTTCGTGCCGGCCGCTGAATCCGACAGCAGGGGATAGCGGCGCGGACTGAACAATTGATAGTGCCACCATTCATTACCGTAAAAATCAAATCCCGCGGTCGACATCAAGCCAAGCAATAGAAGCCGATTGCGTTGCGCCTCGGTGGACACTTCAAGACTGCCATGGTGTGATCGCGGCGTCAGCGCATCGAAACCGGTCCCCATATCGAGTTCGCTGCCATCATCGGCGCGAATCAGCGTCAGATCGATGGCGACACCGCGCGAATGCGGCGAGCCCCGGCGCGGATCGGCGAAATAATTCGGGTCTGGGCGAAAGCGCCAGAAGACCCATTGCGCCTCGGTCGGCCGATAACCATCGAAAATTTTCAGCCTTAAACCAAGCGGCGCGGCAAGGGCGATCGCGCGTTGCAATGCGGCCGCCGCATCGGGATGCAAATAGCACGCCGCGCGTTGATAGACCGGTCGTCCGGTCAGGTTTCTCTCGCTCGCATAAGCCAGTGCGAGATCGACATCAAAGGCCGGTGGGCCGATCTCGGCTAGGAGCAGCATGGCGTGATTGAAACGGGATCCGTGGCACGACGCCGGGAACGAGTGGCGACTGTGCCGCGCGCCGCGATATGACGCAAAGACTTTTGCGGGCACGGCTTGTCGATGGCGGTCAGACGATGTTAGACGAACTTGCATGAAAACGGATCAAGCCTCGGCCTTGTTGGCGCTCGACACCGCGACCGAGGCTTGTTCGGCCGCGGTCGTGGTTGGAGACACCGTATTGGCGCGCCGCTTCGAGCCTTTGCAGCGGGGTCATGCCGAACGCCTGATGCCCATGGTCGAGGCCGTCATGAACGAGGCCGGGGTCAATTATAAGGCGCTCGGCGCGATCGCGGTCACCGTCGGGCCGGGTTCGTTTACGGGCGTCCGGGTTGGGCTTGCCACCGCGCGCGGGCTGGCTTTAGCGGCGGCCGTGCCGCTGATTGGCATTTCCACACTCGAAGCGTTGGCCGCGGCAGTGCCTGAGAGCGAGGTCGAGGAAAATCGCCTGCTTTGCGCGCTCGATGCGTTGCGCGGCCAGGTTTACGCCCAATGGTTCGACGCGGCGGGTGGCGCGTTGACACCCCCCATGGCGGCCAGCGCGACCGAAGCGGTCGACGCCCTCGGTCCCGCCCGAGGCTTGGTGGTTGGAAGCGGGGCGAAGGTCATTTTGGCGGCGCTCGAAGCGACGGGGCGCGGGGTGATAAGGCGGTCGCACGCGCTGGATTGGCCGGATGCCGCGGTTTTTGGGCGGTTGGTCGCGCGGCGCGCGACTCATGCCGGCGGGGCTGGCCGGCTTGCGCAGGGCCCCGTTTCGCCGCTCTATTTGCGCGAGGCCGGTGCGCGCCCGCTTGAAGGCTTTGCCGCGGTGAATCGCCCGCCATGAGCACGGCCACTCCGGTGATGCTTGACCCCTGCACCATTGGCCCGGCGGCGTCTGATGATGTCGAGGCGCTCGCGGCCTTACACGCGACGTGCTTTGACGATCCCTGGCAGGCCGATCTCATCGCGCGGGTGCTTAGCTCGCCCATCGGGTTTGGTGTCGTCGCGCGCCAAGGCAATCAAGTTCTGGGCTTTGTGTTGTGTCGCGTTGCCGTTGGGGAGGGCGAGGTGTTAACCCTTTGCGTCGTGGAGGCCGTACGCCGGCGTGGCCTTGGCCGCGCCCTCTTAAAAGCCGCCGTCGAGGTGGCGACTGGGCGGGGCCTCACGAGCCTATTCCTGGAGGTCGCGGAAAGTAACGAGGCTGCACGCGCGCTCTATGGACGCTTCGGCTTCGATCAAGTGGGGCGCCGTTCCGCCTATTACCGCGATGCGGCGGGTGCGACGGTCGATGCTCTTACCCTCCGTTATCAACAAAGCCAGACGAATTGATCGAGTCAATCGCGATATATTTTAGTAACTCAAAGAGTAAATTGGTAAATCTAAGAATCGGGCTTGCCTATAAGACAGACTTGGTTATAAGAGCCGCCAGACCAAGCGTTACTCAGTCACCTGAATAATCCAACGTATTACGGGAGAGCCCGCTGCAATGAATGACAAATCAAACTCAATCGACCTGCTGAATCTTACGGCCGAAATTGTTGCCTCGCACGTTTCCCACAATCCCGTGCCGATGGATGATCTGCCGCAGCTGATTCGTCAGGTTTACGCGTCGCTCGCCGGTGTTTCCGATAGCTCGAGCGGCAAGGCGGGTGAGCGGCCCGAGCCGGCGGTTCCCATCAAAAAGTCGGTGACGCCGGATTATGTCGTTTGTCTTGAAGACGGCAAGAAGCTCAAAATGCTGAAGCGCCATTTGATGACGTCGTACAAATTGACGCCGGATCAATATCGGATGCGTTGGGGCTTGCCCCCAGATTACCCGATGGTAGCGCCAAATTATGCATCGCAGCGAAGCGCGCTTGCCAAGAAAATCGGTCTGGGGACCAAACGCCGGCGCCGTCGGGTCTAAGCCCGCTCTATCGGGCGGCTTGCCCTATAACTAGCACCGTAGAAATTCCCGAGCGGCGCGCTATTCTATTTCAACGAAGGCGCCATGGGGAAAGCCAGTCGATCGGATTTTGACGCTGGTCGTGACGGGACAATGGGATGAAGCCGACTGATCTCGAGCAGCGGTGTGTCGAGCTTGGTCTGAAGATGACGGAGCAGCGGCGAATTATAGCCCGTGTGCTGACGGAATCTTCGGACCATCCCGACGTTGAGGAACTTCACGAGAGGGCCGCGGCGGTTGATCCGGGCATTAGTTTGGCGACCGTTTATCGAACGCTGCGACTGTTCGAGGAGATTAATCTGCTTGAGCGACATGATTTTCGAGGCGGTCGTGCGCGCTATGAGCAGATTCCCAGTGAACACCACGATCATCTGATCGATCTTGAGAATGGCCACGTAATCGAGTTTCAGAATTCCGAAATCGAGGCGATGCAGCGCGCTGTTGCGGAACGTTTGGGTTATAAGTTGATCGACCACCGGCTTGAGCTCTACGCGGTACCGTTGAACTCGAAAAAGGTACGAAAAGATCCGAAATTAGGGAGTTAACGCTCCATTACGGCGTTGGCGCCTCGATAGGCGCGGATCGGTAAAAAAGGAACGATGCTTTCGGAGAATTTCATGACCGGCATCCGGGCTGGGAGCCTGGAAGTTCGGCTGGCGCGCTCCGAGGCGGAAATCGAAGCCGCCCAGGCGCTGCGCTATAGAGTCTTCTACGACGAAATGCACGCCACGCCCTCGGCGGAGATGGCGGCGGTGCGGCGAGATTTCGATCGTTTTGACGCCTATTTCGATCACCTCCTGGTGGTCGATCACGACCGGGGCGATGGGCCTGAGGGCATCGTCGGTACCTATAGGCTATTGCGCCGCTCCGTCGCGGAACGCCATGGCGGCTTTTATTCGGTATCGGAATACGATATCGGCCCGCTCTTGGCGCCGCCCGGCGAAATCCTGGAATTAGGACGCAGCTGCGTCGATGAGGCCTATCGGACCGGCGCGACCATGCAGCTCCTCTGGCGCGGCAACGCCGCCTATGTCCTCCACTTCAACATCACCCTTATGTTCGGCTGTGCCAGCCTGCACGGCAGCGATCCCAAGGCCTTCGCACTACCGCTCTCCTATCTCTACCATTATCATTTGGCGCCGCCGGAACTGCGCATGCGGGCGTTGCCAGAGCATTATGAGAGCATGGACCTGATCCCAAAGGATGAGATCGACGTGAAGCGCGCGATGCGCGAGGTCCCGCCGTTGATCAAGGGCTATCTCAGGCTCGGCGGCTATGTTGGAGATGGCGCGGTGATCGATCGCCAGTGGAACAGCGTCGATGTTGGCATCGTGGTCAAGACCGATCGGGTGACCCAGCGTTATCGCGAGCGTCTGGCCACAGAACCGAGTGCGCTGGAGGGGTCGTCCGTGCCGTGATCGCGGTCTGGCGGTTATTTGGTTTGTTCAGTTGGATCGCTCTTTGCGCGCCATTCCAAACGGTCTTGCTGTGGCTCAAGGCGCCGTTCGCCAAGCGATTGCCTCATATTTTTCATCGGGTCGCTTGCCGCATCCTCGGCCTTGATGTGCAGTTATGGGGGGAGCGCTCGCGTGACCGACCGACGCTCTTTATCTGCAATCACACGTCCTATTTCGACATTATCGCGCTGGGCGGCGTGTTACCGGGCTCGTTCGTCGCCAAGATCGAGGTCAGAGGTTGGCCACTCTTCGGCTTTATGGCGCGGTTACAACGCACCGTGTTTGTCGAGCGCCGGCGCGCTGCAACCGCGAAACACCGCGATGAAATGATCGAGCGCCTGGAGGCGGGCGATAGTCTCGTTCTGTTCCCCGAAGGAACGAGCAATGACGGCAATCGAGTTTTGCCGTTCAAGAGCGCCCTCTTTGGCGTTGCCGAAAAACCAATTGGCGGGCGGCCGCTCACCGTGCAGCCGGTCTCGATCTCCTATACTCGGCTGAACGGCATTCCGATGGGGCGGCGCTATCGGCCCTTTTATGCCTGGTATGGCGATATGGACCTGGCGAGCCATTTATTCGAAATGGCGGGGCTCGGGCGCGCTACGGTCGTGGTCGAATGCCACCAGCCAGTAACCATCGAACAATTCAAGAACAGAAAAGAATTGGCGGCCCATTGCGAGCGGGTGATCTCGGAGGGCGTTTCCAAGGCGATCAGCGGCCGGCTCGAAGGCCGGGCGATCCGCGGTCGCGGCATGCGTCGCTTGGCGGCCGCGGCGCGGCGGCGGGCGCGCGCCTCGGCCGGGGGCTTGCTTGACAGGATGGGAAGTGCGGTGGGTAATGTTCCATTGCGCGGGCCGAGCGATGAACGCCGCGCCACGCTGGCCGAGAATACGCCGCCGAGCTCGAGCGAGTCCGGCAGGGGATAAAGTTGCCGAAGCGTCTCTACGTCAAGACCTATGGTTGCCAGATGAATGTCTATGACTCCGCCCGCATGGCGGAGGCGCTGGCGCCGTTGGGCTACGTGCCCGTGGCCGAACCCGATACGGCCGACATGGTCATTCTGAATACCTGTCACATTCGCGAAAAGGCGGCCGAGAAGGTTTATTCCGAGCTCGGTCGCTTGGCGCGCCTGAAGCGCGGGCGCGCGGCGGAAGGGCATCGTCTCATGATCGCGGTTTCGGGCTGTGTGGCCCAGGCCGAGGGCGAGGAGGTGATGCGGCGGGCGCCGTCGGTCGACATGGTGCTGGGTCCCCAAGCGTATCACCGGCTGCCCGAGATGGTGGCGAAGGTCGTGCGCAATTCGGGCGGCGTAATCGAGACCGAGTTTCCGCCTGAATCAAAGTTCGACCATTTGCCCGAAGAAACGCTGGTCGATATTGACGGTCGCGGCGTCTCGTCGTTCCTCACCATTCAAGAAGGGTGCGATCGGTTTTGCACCTTTTGCGTCGTGCCCTATACGCGGGGTGCGGAAAGCTCGCGCCCCGTTGGCGCGATCGAGGCCGAGGCGCGCCGGCTGGTTGCGCTGGGCGCGCGCGAGCTCACGCTGCTCGGCCAGAATGTCAACGCCTATCACGGGCTCGATGAGGCGGGCACAGCCACGTCACTCGCCGATTTGATGCGCCGTCTGGCTGATGTCGACGGTCTTTGGCGGTTGCGCTATATGACATCGCACCCGCTCGACATGACCGACGATTTGATTGCCGCGCACCGCGACAACGATGCGGTGATGCCGTTTTTGCATTTGCCGGTGCAATCCGGCTCCGACCGCATCCTTGACGCGATGAACCGTCGGCACAGCGCCGATGATTATCGCCGCCTGATCGATCGCATGCGTGCCGCGCGGCCTGACATCGCGCTGTCGAGCGATTTCATCATCGGCTATCCGGGCGAAACCGAAAAAGATCTTGCCGCGACGCTCGCCTTGATCGATGAGATCGGCTTCGCCCAGGCCTATTCGTTCAACTATAGCCCGCGACCCGGCACGCCGGCCGCCATGTTGCCCAATCAAGTGCCGGACGCCGTTAAGCGCGATCGCCTCGCGCAGGTGAACGCCAAATTGAACGCGCAGATGTTGGCGTTCAACCGCGCGCTCGAAGGGCGTCGCATGGCGGTATTGTTCGAGCGCCCGGGTCGGCGGGCGGGCCACTTGGTCGGGCGCACGCCCTATGGCCCGTGGGCGCATGTCGAAGCGCCCGGAGCCATGATTGGCGCCGTGGCCGAGGTGGAAATCGAGAACGCCGCGCTGAACAGTTTGACCGGGCGCCTCGCCGCCAAAACCGTCATGGCGGCGCATTACGCCGATGCCCGCGCATGAAGCGCAAACAACCGGATCGCGCCAAGACCGAATCAACACTGCTGCGATTTCGCGATAATAGTTTGTTGCCGGCACTCTTCGGCGCGCATGACCGCCATCTCGCGCGGATCGAACAGGCGCTTGATGTCGTGGTCGGCTCGCGCGGCAATGAAGTGGCTATCGACGGTCCGGCCGAGCAGGTCGGCACGGCAAAGCGGGTGTTGAGTGCGCTCTATGATCGCTTGGCGGAGGGCGGCAGCATTGGTGCGGCCGAGGTTGACGCCGCGCTCCGATTGGCCGGCGTTTCATTGCCAGGCGAGTTGAAGAGCCGGGCGCGGGCCACTGTGGCACCGGTGAACGAAGATGGCGTCGCGGTGATCGAAACGCGCAAACGGTCGATCAGAACGCGCTCCGTCGCTCAGGCGCACTATGTCGAGGCGATGCGCGATCACGAATTGGTCTTCGGCCTCGGACCGGCGGGCACGGGCAAAACCTATCTTGCGGTCGCGGTCGCGGTTTCGATGTATTTGTCGGGGCAGGTTGATCGCATCGTGCTCTCGCGCCCGGCGGTTGAGGCGGGCGAACGCCTCGGTTTTTTGCCGGGCGACATCAGGGATAAAATCGATCCCTATCTCAGGCCGCTCTATGACGCGCTCTACGACATGATGCCGGCCGATGCGGTGGAAAAGCGGATCGAGGCGCGCGACATCGAAATCGCGCCGCTCGCCTTCATGCGCGGACGCACGCTGGCCAATGCGTTCATCATTCTCGATGAGGCGCAGAACACGACGCCCGTGCAGATGAAAATGTTTCTAACCCGCATGGGGGAGAACGCTCGCATGGTCGTGACGGGTGATCTATCGCAAGTCGATTTGCCGGCAGGTGCCAATTCAGGTCTGAAGGACGCGCTGATGACGCTCAAGGGCATGCCGGGCGCGGCCTTTACAGAATTTACTGATGCCGATGTGGTGCGAAATCCAATGGTCACCCGGATCGTTCGTGCCTATCAGGCGCGGGAGCGTGCCGCGGCGGCGAACGGTGATGCGCCAAAGCGCCGCGGTCGGCCGTGAGCCATGTCGGCGAAACGACCCACAAAGCGGAAGCCGCGTCGCGGCAGGGAAAAAATGCACGGTATTAGAATTGAATCGCAGGTCAATCATGCCGCCTGGCGGCGCGCTTTGCCTGATTTAACGCGACGCGCCAATAAGGCCGTCAAGGCTGCCCTAAATGTGGCGGCGGATGTGCCGGCCGAGGCCGACGCGGAAATGGCGCTCGTGTTTGTCGATGACGCGGCGTCGCGCACGCTCAACCGGGATTGGCGCGGCACCGATAAACCGACCAACGTGCTGGCCTTTGCCGCTCAGGAAACCAAGGGCAAGGCCGAACGGGCGGCCGCGATCGAGGGGGGGCCCTTGCTGCTCGGCGATGTGGTCCTGGCCTATGAAACCATTGCCGGGGAGGCCGAAGCAGGCGGTGTGGCGCTTGGCGACCACGCCAGCCATTTAATCGTGCACGGCGTTCTTCATCTTCTCGGCTATGATCATCAGCGCCCGCGCGAGGCGCGGGTCATGGAGACGCTAGAAGTGCGGGCGCTGGCAACGCTTGGCATTGCCAACCCTTATGAGGCGACGCCTCAAAAGGCTCGCATAATGCGAGCCAGGCGCGAGATGGAGCGATGAGCGACACCGGCGGACGACAAACGAACGAAAATGAGCGCGACGAATCCGCGCTCTCACGCACCATCGGCTCGTTATTTAGAGCGGTCGGCATTGGGCGTGAGGAAAGCACCAATTGGCGCGAGGCACTTAAAGAGGTTATCGCCGAAGAAGACGACATCGCCGAAAACATCAACCCGGAAGAGCGCCGCCTTCTGCTTCGGCTCATTCGATTCTCGGGCAGAACCGTCGAAGAGGCCATGGTGCCGCGGCCCGATATTGTCGGGCTCGATGAAAGCTCGTCGCTTGAAGAAGTGCTGGCCACCATCCGCGCGCATGGCCACACCCGCATTCCCGTTTATCGCGGTTCGCTCGATGAGGTTGTCGGCATGGTTCATATGCGCGACGTCACGACCTTTTGGGGGAGCGACCGGAATTTCGTGCTGAAAGACGTGGTGCGCAAGATTTTGTTCGTGCCGTCCTCGATGCCGGCGATTCGATTGCTTGCACAGATGCGCGCCACGCGCACGCATATGGCGATCGTGGTCGATGAATATGGCGGCACCGATGGTTTGGTCACGATCACCGATTTGGTCGAGGAGATCGTCGGCTCGATCGAAGACGAGCATGATGAAGTAACGGCGCCTCAATTGATTCAACAGGGCGATGGCAGTGTCGATGCGGATGCGCGCGCAAGTTTGGAAGCGCTCGAAGAGAAGCTCGGCATTGCGCTCAATGGTGACGACGCGGACGAAGATATCGAAACGATCGGCGGCTTGGTGACCGATTTGGCCGGTCGTGTGCCACGGCGCGGTGAACGCTTCACCCATCCGAGCGGATTTATTTTCGAAGTGTTGGATGCCGATCCCAGACGCGTCAAACGGCTGCGCATCCGTCGCGACGATTCCATAGGCCCGATTACCGCGTGAGACTGACGGCTGCGCTTGCGCGCCTTACCCCCGATCTCGCGGCATTGGCGCGGTCGGTTGGTGCGCTGCGTGGCTGGCGGCGTATTGCCCTGGCGTTCGGGCTTGGTGTCGCGTTGGCCGCGACGCTGCCGCCGGTTCATGCTCTGCCTCTTTTCCCGATCGCATTCGCCGGCTTGATTTGGTTGATCGGCGGCGCGCGCTCGCCGTTCTCGGCCTTTGCCACCGGGTTTTGGTTCGGCCTCGGGTTTTTTCTGGCGGGGCTCTATTGGCTCGGCTTTGCGCTCATGACCGACGCCGATCATTATGGCTGGTTGGTCGCGCCGGCGGTGATCGGTGTCGCCTCCGGGCTCGCGTTGTTTCATGCGTTCGGCGCGCTGCTGCTCTATTGGCTGAGGCTCGATGGCCTCTGGCGCGTGGTCGCTTTTGCCGTGATTTGGAGCGGGCTCGAATGGCTGCGCGGCCACATTTTGACCGGCTTCCCATGGAATTTGGCGGGCTCGGCCTTTGCGTTGTCAGACGCCATGATCCAATTGAGCGCGTTGCTTGGCGCCTACGGCTTGAGTCTGGTCGTGGTGTTTGCCGGCGCGCTCGTGGCGTTGCTGGGCGAGAGCGCGCCCGCCCGTCGACGCTTGGCGATCCCCGCAATGTTGGCGATCCTTATCGCGGTTTGGCTCGGCGGCACGGTGCGTCTCGCCATGGCGCCCCTGGCGGAGGCGAGTCCCGATGCGTCATGGCTCCGCATCGTGCAGCCCAACATCGCCCAGAGCGTCAAATGGCGCGATGACAAGCGCGCCGATATCGTGGCGCATCACCTGAATTTGACCATGCAGCCGAGCGCGCGGCCGCTCGATATGGTGATCTGGCCCGAGGCGGCAATTCCCTTCGTGGTCGATGAAGACCCTGCCGTATTGACCTATTTGTCGGAGCGCTTGCCGGCGGATTCGGTGCTGATCACCGGGGCCCCGCGCCGGGCCGAGGATGAGGCCGGGGTCTACAGGGTATGGAACAGTCTCCAGGCGATCACCGCCGATGGCCGCTTGATCGCGACCTATGACAAGCATCATCTCGTGCCGTTTGGCGAGTATGTTCCGCTGCGCGATTTGCTCGGCCTCAACAAGGTCACCCCGGGCGCGCTAGATTTTAGTGCGGGTGCTGGACCGCAGACGCTGACGCTCGGCAATCTGCCGCCCTTCTCGCCGAGCATTTGCTATGAGGCAATTTTTCCGGGTGGCGTGGTGGCGGCCGAAGGGCCGCGCCCGGCCTGGCTTCTCAACCTCACCAATGATGGCTGGTTTGGCGTTTCCTCGGGGCCGTATCAGCATTTGGCGAGCGCTCGGTTGCGCGCGGTCGAGCAGGGTCTGCCCTTGGTGCGTGCCGCCAACACCGGCGTTTCGGCTGTGATCGACCCCTATGGCCGGGTGCTTCAGCGGCTTTCCTTGGGTGCCGAAGGCGTGATCGATGCCGCGCTCCCCGCGCCAGTCCTCAGCGCGCCGCCTTTTGCGCGGGTTGGCGGGTGGCCACTCTCGATCATGTTGATCCTCGGCGCCGGGATAGTAATGGTTCGGTGTATTAGTTACCGTGTAGAGACGAAGAACGTGACATTTCTATGACCGGAACAAATAATTATTGTTGAGAATTTTGATTTTTAAATTTCTATGGAATGTTGATTGCGCCGCGCCTGCGGGGCTGCTAATCGGGATTTGATTTAGGACTCCTTCCGGCCCGGCGGGGGGGAGTGTTGTGGTGATTTGTTGCGTTGTCTGGCGATCAGCCGGATGAGCTTGAGGGACCATGGCCCAGATCCCCAATCCGGTTGATATCTACGTCGGCAAGCGGCTGCGGCAGCGCCGCACCTTGCTTGGCATGAGCCAAGAAAAGCTTGGCGAAATGCTTGGTCTGACTTTTCAGCAGGTGCAGAAATACGAGCGCGGCACCAACCGCATCGGCTCGAGCCGTCTACATAAACTCACTAATATACTCGAAGTACCAGTTGGGTATTTCTTCGAAGGCTATGAGGATGGGAGCACAGCGCCAATAGCGGGAGGCGCACCCGCGGAGACGCCGGCTCAGGCCGAGCTATATCCGATGGGGCGGCGGGAGACGCTCGAATTGGTGCGTGCCTATTACAAGATCGAGAACCAAACCGTACGCCGCCGCATGTTCGATCTCATTAAAGCGCTCGGCGCGCCATTGCCGGAGCGGTGAGGGTTCGCGTCGTCGACTGAAATTTTAGACGGTCCCTAGCCGACTGCTTGACCCGGGCGTAGGGCCCTGTTCATAGTGCGACCCTTCAAATTTGGCCGACGGCTGGCGGGGCCTTGCGCGCGAGTCAAAGCCCAATCGGCCGTCCTCACGGGAGATGGGCGTGGCACTAAAAAACTATCTATTCACGAGCGAATCCGTGTCCGAGGGCCACCCTGACAAGGTGTGCGATCGCATTTCCGATGCGGTGGTCGATACTTATTTGACCGCCGATCCTTATTCGCGCGTCGCTTGCGAAACCCTGGTCACGACCAATCGCATCGTGCTCGCGGGCGAAACCCGTGGACCGGCGAGCATCACCAAGGACAAGCTTGAAGACGTCGCGCGCGAGTGCGTGCGCCAAATCGGTTATGAGCAAGACGGCTTTCATTGGGCGCGGGCGCATGTCGAGGTTCATATCCACGCGCAATCGGCCGATATCGCCATGGGTGTCGACGCGGCCGGCAATAAGGACGAGGGCGCCGGCGACCAAGGCATCATGTTCGGCTATGCCTGCCGCGAAACCGATGTGCTCATGCCAGCGCCGATCCATTATGCGCACGCCGTGCTGCGTTCGCTGGCCGAGGCGCGCCACTCCGGGGCGGAGCCGGGATTGGGCCCGGACGCGAAAAGCCAGATCACGCTTGAATATCGCGACAGCAAGCCGGTGCGCGCGACGTCGGTCGTGGTCTCGACCCAGCACGGCGCCCACCTCTCTCAAGAGGATGTGCGCGAGATCGTGCGGCCCCATGTGTTGAACGTGCTGCCCAAGGGATGGATGTGCGCGGAAAAAGATTTCTACGTTAACCCGACCGGTCGTTTCGTGATCGGCGGGCCCGATGGCGACGCCGGTCTGACCGGGCGCAAGATCATCGTCGATACCTATGGTGGCGCGGCACCCCACGGTGGTGGCGCCTTTTCAGGCAAGGACCCGACGAAGGTCGATCGTTCGGCCGCCTATGCCGCGCGTTATTTGGCGAAGAACGTGGTGGCCGGCGGCTATGCCGATCGTTGCACAATCCAATTGTCTTATGCGATTGGCGTGGCTAAGCCGCTTTCGGTCTATGTCGACACCCACGATACCGGCAAGGTCGATGAGGAGCGTCTGTCCAACGTCCTGACGAAAGTCATGGATTTGTCGCCCCGTGGGATTCGCGAGCACCTCAAACTCAACCGGCCCATCTATGCGCGGACGTCGTCTTACGGTCATTTCGGGCGCGCCCCGGATGCGGACGGCGGTTTTTCATGGGAGCGCACGGATTTGACCGATCAATTGCGCGCCGAGCTCGGCTAGGGTCGCGTCGCGCGCTGGCCTCGCCGTGCCGTCATGGCGAGCGAGATTAGGCGATTTGTCTATGGCCGGCGCCGGGGTCACACGCTCCGCGCCGGCCGCAAGGCTTTGCTCGAACGCCTGTTGCCAGGCCTCGAGATCGCCTTGCCGGAAGATCCGGCGGCCACGCTTGACCCTCGCGCACTGTTTCCGGCAGGAATCGCCGAAATCTGGCTCGAAATCGGGTTTGGTGGGGGCGAACACCTCGCGACGCAGGCGGCTTCCCACCCGGAGATCGGATTTATTGGCTGTGAGCCCTTTATTGATGGTGTCGCAGGCCTTTTAAGTCATATTTCGAGCCAAAGGCTCGGTAATATCCGAGTTTTCGGCGACGATGCCCGCCTTTTGATGGATCGGCTCGATGAGGCGTCGATCGGGCGGCTTTTTGTGCTCTATCCCGACCCCTGGCCAAAGAGGCGCCACAATAAGCGGCGGATCGTAGGCCCCAGCACGCTCGATCGCTTTGCCGCCATTCTAAAAGACGGCGCGGAATTGCGTCTGGCGACCGATCACGCCGACTATGCAAGATGGATGTTGTTCCACCTAACCAAGCATCCTGCGTTTCGCTGGACCGCGCGCGGGCCGGCCGATTGGCGCACCCGACCCGATGATTGGCCGGCCACCCGTTATGAGGCCAAGGCGCTGCGCCAGGGTCGCGCGCCGTTTTATTTTTGCTTCGTCCGTGTGGCGCGGCCGGGGCCGACCAGCGCGCTCGCCTTTGAGGAGCCGCCAGATTCGCCTTGAAAGCAAAGGGGTCGGCGCGTATTTTCTAGGGGACTTGAAGAGCTTGGGCGGATGGTCAGGGGTGGGCGGTTGCCCACTTTTTTGTTTTCCTGGGGTTCCGCTACAGAATGGACCAATGCGACCGACGCAAAAAATTGATGATTTGATTGGCCCGCGCCTTGTTGCGATGGGGTACGAGCTCGTCAGAGCACGGCTTACGGGACGGGACAGACCGGTATTGCAAGTGATGATCGAGCGGGCCGATCGAAAGCCATTGACGGTGGATTCTTGCGCTGACGTCAGCCGGATGATTTCGGCGTTACTTGACGTCGAGGATCCGGTTCAAAGCGCCTATGTGCTCGAAGTGAGTTCGCCTGGGATCGATCGACCGCTTGTTCGGTTGGCGGATTTCGAACGCTTCGCTGGTCATCTTGCCAAGGTCGAACTGGTGGCGCCGATCGAGGGTCGGCGACGCTTCGTGGGCCGTCTGCTCGGCCTTACGGGTGAGCAGGTTCGTTTTGTCGTCGACGGCGCGGCGGCGCCGCTCGACGTACCACATGACGCGATTCAATCCGCCAAGCTTGTGCTGACCGATGAGTTGATCGCGGTCAGTCAGGCCGGCGGCTAGAGAATAGAGGATCAGATGGAGACTGTCGGACTAGCCCGGTTCGAACTTTTGCAGGTTGCCGATGCGGTGGCCCGCGAAAAAGGCATCGACCGCGATCTTGTGCTCGAAGCGATGGAGCAGGCGATCACGCATGCCGGCAAACGCAAATACGGGCAAGAACACGATATTCGCACCGAGATCGATCGCAAGACCGGCGAAATCCGTTTGATGCGTTTTCTCGAAGTGGCCGATCCGATCGTCAATGAGGCGACGCAGATCGATCTGAAAACGGCTCAGAATCGCAATCCGGCCGCCGAGGTCGGTGACTTCCTCGCCGATGCGCTGCCGCCAATCGATTTCGGTCGCATTGCCGCGCAAACCGCCAAGCAAGTGATCGTGCAGAAAGTGCGTGAGGCCGAGCGCGCGCGCCAATATGAGGAATATAAGGATCGCGTCGGCGAGATCGCGAGCGGCCTTGTTAAGCGCAGCGAATATGGCGGGCTGACGATCGATCTTGGCCGCGCCGAAGCGGTGATCCGGCGCGAAGATCTTTTGCCGCACGAGAAATATCGCAATGGCGATCGCGTGCGCGGCTATATCTACGACGTGCGCCGTGAGCCGCGAGGGCCGCAGATCTTCATGTCGCGCACCCATCCTCAGTTCATGGCCAAGCTGTTCGCGCAAGAAGTGCCCGAAATTTATGACGGCATCATCGAGATCAAGGCGGTCGCGCGCGACCCCGGTAGCCGCGCCAAGATCGCGGTGATCTCGCGCGATTCGAGCATCGATCCGGTTGGCGCGTGCGTCGGCATGCGCGGCTCGCGCGTGCAGGCGGTGGTAAGCGAATTGCAAGGCGAGCGGATCGATATCATTCAATGGTCCGCCAATCCGGCGACCTTTATCGTCAATGCCTTGGCGCCGGCCGAAGTTTCGAAGGTTGTGTTGGATGAAGATTCAAGTCGGGTCGAGGTTGTTGTGCCCGATGATCAGCTGAGTCTCGCGATTGGACGGCGCGGTCAAAATGTGCGGCTTGCCTCGCAATTGACCGGCTGGAGCACCGATATTTTGACCGAGGCCGAGGAATCGGATCGCCGTCAGGAACAATTCCGCACGCGCTCCGCCATGTTCATCGAGGCGCTCGATATTGACGAGGTGATTGCGCACCTTTTGGTCACCGAAGGCTTTTCGACGGTCGAAGATGTGGCCTTCGTGGCGATCGCCGATCTGGCGACCGTCGAGAGTTTCGATGAGGAAATCGCCGCTCAATTGCAGGGTCGCGCGCGCGAATATTTGGCGGAACGCGAGGCACAATTCACCAACCGTCGGCGCGAGCTCGGCGTTGAAGATGCGGTCGCCGATCTGCCGGGCATGAGTGCCGCAATGTTGGTGACGTTGGGCGAAAAGGGCGCCAAGACGCTCGATGATGTGGCCGATCTTGCCGGCGATGAATTGATCGAAATGTTGGGCCCGCTGGCGCCATCGGCCGATGAGGCCAATGCAATCATCATGGCGGCGCGCGCCCATTGGTTCCCCGAGGGATTGCCGGCGTCTGGCGATGCGGCGGAAGCAGCGAAGGCCGAATGATCCCTTTGAGCGACATGGGCCGTGTGGGCAGCGACGTGCCGCGCCCGGCTCGGCGCAAGAGCGCCGATACCGGTGAACGCAGTTGCATCGTCACGCGCCAGAACCTGCCGCGTCATGCGCTCGTGCGTTTTGTGATTGGGCCGGACGGGCGTGTCGTGCCCGATCTCGCGGAGCGGCTTCCGGGGCGCGGACTTTGGGTCAGCGCGAAGCGCGACACGCTTTTGGTGGCCTGCACGCGGAATTTGTTCGCCAAGGCAGCGAAGACGAATGCCGTGGTCGATGGCGGCTTGGTCGATGAGGTCGAGCGCCAATTGGTCGCGCGGGCGCTCGGCGTTCTCGGCATGGCGCGCCGTGCGGGTTCGGTTGCCAGCGGGCACGACAAAGTGCGGGCGCTGCTTGCGGCGGGTCGCGCGGCGGTATTGCTCGAAGCCTCGGATGCCGCGCCTGATGCCGCGGCCCGTATGTCGGCACGCGCCGGCGATATACCGGTCGTCCATTGTTTCAATCGAACTGAACTCGGGACCGCGATCGGGCGCGATGAGGCGGTTCATGTCGCGCTTGAGCGCAGCCATTTGGCGGATAGCCTATTGGTTGCGGTTGAGCGCCTTAAGGGCTTTCGTCCGCCTGCGGTATTGGCCGCGGCGGCATGTGACATGGCGAATGATCGAGACGGAAACGGATGACCGACGAGAACAAAGCCGACGAAAGCAACCCGAAAACGCTCACGCTAAAGCGTTCCTCGGGCCGGCTTGAAATGAAGAAGACGGTTGAGACCGGCCAGGTGCGACAGAGCTTTTCGCATGGCCGCAGTCGCGTCGTTGCGGTTGAGGTGCGTAAGAAGCGCTCGTTCGGGGCGGGTGGTGCCGGTGAGCCCGCGCCGGCCGCCGCACCCGCGGCGGCGCCACCGCCCGCGCCGAGTACACCGAGCGGGCCAAGTGCACGCTCGGCTGCAAAGAGTGAGGCAGCGGCGCCACCCCCACCCCCACCGCTGCGTGCGGCCTCACCTGCGCCCATGCAGGCGCAAACGCAGACCTCGTCGCAATCCGCCGCTTCGCACAAAACCGGTGTCGTTCTCCGCACGTTGAGCGACGAAGAAAAAGCGGCCCGCGCGCGCGCCGTTGGCGATGCCGTTCGGGCCGAGCGTGAAGCGCGCGCCCGAGCCGAGGAAGACGCCGCCCGCCGCGCCGCGGATGAGCGCCGCTTCGCTTCTGAACGTCAAGAGGCCGAGCGTCGGGCACAAGAGGAAGCGGTTCGGCGCAAGGTCGAGGAAGATTCACGTCGTCGGGCCGAGGAAGAAGCGGCGCGCCGATTGTCGCCCACGCCTGGTGTCGGTGAAGCGCCGCTTGCGCCAATGCCCGGCGCGCCTGTCGTGCCATCTCGGCCGGCCGTTGCGGCGGTGCCTGGAGCGCCGCCTGTGCCGGTTCTGGTCGATGATGATGATGAAGCCGGTCGCGCGCGCCGGAAGGGCGAGGTAAGGCCCAAAGCGCCCGTGGTGCGCCGCGACCGCGATGCCGCCCGCCGGGGGAGTGCGCGCATCACGGTGGTGCAGGCGCTTCATGCCGAAGAAGGTATCGAGCGGGCGCGTAGCGTCGCCGCGTTTCGTCGTCAGCGCGAGCGCGAGCGTCGGCTGCAATTGGGCGCGGCCGCGGAAGAGAAGCAAGCCATTGTGCGCGAGGTGGTGTTGCCCGAGACCATTACGGTGCAAGAACTCGCAAGCCGCATGGCGGTGCGCGTCGCGGACGTTGTAAAATCGCTATTCAACATGGGCTCGCCGGTCACCGTCACGCAATCGATCGATGCGGACACAGCGGAGCTGATCGTGGCCGAGTTCGGCCATAAGGTGAAACGGGTATCGGAATCCGACGTTGAAATCGGCCTTAAGGGCAAGGTCGATGAAGAGGGCTCGACGGAGACACGCCCGCCCGTGGTAACCATCATGGGCCATGTCGATCACGGCAAAACATCGTTGCTCGATGCGTTGCGCGCGACCGATGTCGCGGCCGGCGAAGCCGGCGGCATTACCCAACACATTGGCGCCTATCAAGTTGAGACCCCGTCGGGCAAGCGCATTACCTTTATCGATACACCGGGCCATGAAGCGTTCACGCAAATGCGCGCGCGCGGCGCCAAGGTGACCGATATCGTGGTACTGGTCGTTGCCGCGGATGATGGCGTGATGCCGCAAACCGTCGAAGCGCTCAATCACGCCAAAGCGGCGGGCGTGCCGATGATCATCGCGGTCAACAAGATCGACAAGCCGGATGCCAAGCCCGAGCGCGTGCGCAATGAATTGCTCTCGCATGGTATCGTGACCGAAGAGAACGGCGGCGATGTGTTGTCGATCGAAGTGTCGGCAACCAAGAAACTCAATCTCGGCAGACTTGAAGAAGCCATTTTGCTGCAGGCGGAAATTCTTGAGCTGAAGGCCAATCCCAATCGTCCGGCCGAAGGTGCCGTGCTTGAGGCGAAGATCGATCGCGGCCGGGGTGTTGTCTCAACATTGCTCGTGCAACGCGGCACGCTTCATGTCGGCGATATCGTGGTCGCCGGCGCGCAGTGGGGCCGAGTGCGCGCGCTGGTCGATGATAAGGGGAAGAACGTCGCCAAGGCGGGGCCCGCCATGCCGATCGAGGTGCTCGGTCTGCAAGACGTGCCCGATGCTGGCGATGAGTTCGTCGTGGTCGAGAACGAGCGCCGCGCGCGCGAGGTAACCGAGTTCCGCACCAGTCGGGCGCGCGCGCAACGTGCCGCGGGCCTGGGTCGCGCCACGGTCGAACAGATGATTTCAAGCATCGGCACGGCGGCGGCGCAGCAGGCGCTGCCAGTGGTTGTGAAGGCCGACGTGCATGGCTCGGTCGAGGCGATCGTCGCCGCACTCGAAAAATTATCAACCTCCGAAGTATCGGTGCGCGTGCTGCACTCGGGCGTCGGCGGGATCACCGAATCGGACGTGACCTTGGCGCAAGCCTCGAAGGCGCTCATCGTTGGCTTCAATGTGCGCGCCAACCAGCAGGCGCGCGAACTTGCCAAACGCGATGGCGTCAACATCCGCTATTACGCGGTGATTTACGATATCGTCGACGATGCGCGCGCCGCGCTCGAAGGCATGTTGAAGCCCACCTTGCGCGAGCATTTCCTCGGCAATGCGCAAGTGCTTCAGGTGTTCGACATTTCTAAAATCGGCAAGGTGGCCGGCTGTCGTGTCACAGAAGGCACGGTCAAACGGGGCGCGCGCGTGCGCCTGGTGCGCGACAACGTCGTTATTCACGATGGTTCGCTCAAGACGCTCAAGCGCTTCAAGGAAGAAGTGCGCGAGGTCAAAGAAGGCTTTGAGTGCGGCATGGCCTTCGAGAACTATCACGATCTCCGCGAAGGCGATGTGCTCGAGTTCTATGAGCTCGAAGAGGTTGCGCGGACTCTCGGAAACTGAGAGGACGTTGCTTCGGGGTGGGGTGGCGGATCAATCCGCCGCGTGAAACAACATGGCACGACGGACCAAGCGGGCCCATTCGGGGCCCAGCCAACGCCAATTGAGAGTGGGCGAATTGCTACGCGCGGCGCTCGTTGAGGCCTTGGCGCGCGGCCATTTGCGCGATCCCGCGCTTCAAGGGGTCACGATCACCGTGACTCAAGTGCGGCTCTCGCCCGATCTTCGCCATGCAAAGGCCTATATCATGCCGCTCGGCGGCGTCCATGCCGATGAAGTGATCCCGGCGCTCAACCGCGCGGCGAGCTATTTGCGTCACGAGGTTGACCGTCGGGTCGAGCTTCGCGCATCGCCCGAATTGCGTTTCGAGCTCGATCAAACTTTCGAGGAAGCCTCGCGCATCGAGGCCTTGCTGCGCCAAACGCCGCCCGGCGCGCATGATTGAATCGGTGGCGCCGGCTCGGGCGCCGATCAATGGTTGGCTCGCGATCGATAAGCCGCTTGGGCTGAGTTCGGCCAAGGTCGTGGCGATCGTGAAACGGCTCACCGGGGCCGCGCGGGTCGGGCACGCGGGTACGCTCGATCCGCTGGCAAGTGGCATTCTGCCGATCGCGCTCGGCGAGGCGACCAAAACCGTTCAATTCGCCATGGGCGGGCGGAAGACCTATAGGTTTTCGCTCCGCTTTGGCGAAGCGCGGGCGACCGACGATGCCGAAGGCGAGGTCGTCGCGACTAGCGCGGTACGCCCGAACGCGGCCATGATCGAGGCCGCGCTGCCCGGCTTTGTGGGCGATATCCTGCAAACCCCACCGGCCTTTTCGGCGCTCCAGGTCGGCGGCAAGCGGGCCTATAAGGCCGCTCGGGAGGGTAAGCCGCTCGATTTGGCGCCACGGCGTGCTTTGATTCACCAGCTCAAATTGCTTAGCGCCACGGCCGATGAGGCCGAGCTTGAGGTTAGTTGCGGCAAGGGGGTCTATGTCCGGGCGCTGGCCCGTGATTTGGCCGAGGCGCTGGGCACGGTCGGTTATGTCGCAAGGCTCAGGCGCACCGCGGTCGGCCCGTTCGGCGAAGCGGAGGCGATTTCGCTGGAAAGCCTGGAAACCCTCGGGCATAGTGCGGCGCTCGTTCGCCACTTGTTTCCTGTCGACATCGTGCTGGCCGACATCCCGGCTCTGATTTTGACAGCTGACGAGGCGGCCCGCCTCAAGCACGGACAAGCCATCGGAGCGGCGCCTGTCGCCGGTTCCGAGCGTTTGGTCCAGGCTCGGTGCGAGGATCGGCTGATTGCGATCGCCGAATTCGTCGCCGGGCAGCTTAGGCCGGTCCGCGTGTTCAACCTCTGAGAATGGAGACCCAGATGTCGATTTCGCTGGAACGCAAATCCGGCCTTATTTCCGATTACGGTCGCAAGAAGGGCGATACCGGTTCGCCCGAGGTTCAAGTGGCGCTTTTGACCGAGCGCATCAACAACCTCTCCGAGCATTTCAAGGGCCATCAAAAGGACGTCCACTCGCGACGTGGCCTGCTCATGATGGTGAGCCGCCGGCGGCGCCTGTTGGATTATCTTCGGCGCACCAATGCCCCGGGCTATGGCGAGCTGATTCAGCGTCTGGGACTCAGAAAATAGCGATGATCATCTCTGCTGGCTTTAGGCACATTCACCTCATGAGTGTGCCGCCAGCTCACAAGCATCATGATTGGCGGACTGGCACCAAGGCCGGCGCATCATCTGGCTTTGCCCTGTTTGTTGAAGTGGATAGGGCGCGGGCATAGGGCTCGCGTCCGCTGGAGGCATTGGCATTGGGCCATGGTCTCCATAGGTGGAAGGACGAAAGAATGTTCAAGATTACGCGCAAAGAAATTCAGTGGGGCGGGCGGCGGCTCGTCATCGAGACGGGGCGCATGGCGCGCCAAGCCGACGCCGCGGTGCTGGTCACCTATGGCGAGACCATCGTGTTGTGCACGGCGGTTGGCGCACGGGCCGCGAAGCCGGGTGTCGATTTCTTTCCGCTGACTGTCAATTACCAGGAAAAAGCATTCGCCGCCGGTAAAATTCCGGGCGGCTTTTTCAAGCGTGAAGGCCGGCCGAATGAAAAAGAGACGCTGACCTCGCGCCTGATCGATCGGCCGATCCGGCCGCTCTTCGTGCACGGTTTTCATAATGAGACGCAAGTCATCTGCACCGTGCTCTCGCATGACCTGGAGAACGATCCCGATATCGTCTCGCTGGTTGGCGCCTCGGCCGCGCTGACGCTCTCAGGTTTGCCGTTCCTTGGGCCGGTCGCGGGTTGCCGCGTCGGTTATATCGACGGCAAATACGTGCTCAACCCGACGATCCAGCAACTGCCCGAATCGAAACTCGACCTTATCGTCGCGGGCACAATCGATGGCGTGCTGATGGTCGAATCCGAAGCAAAGGAACTGACCGAGGAAGTCATGCTCGGCGCGGTGAGTTTCGGTCACAAAGCGTCGCGCCCGGTGATCGATATGATCATCGAGATGGCCGAGACCTGCGCGAAGGAACCCTGGCCGGTGCCGGAAGAGAATGCGGCCTTCAAGGCGCTCGACGCGCGCGTGCGCGCGGCCGCCGAAGCGGGCCTGCGCGCGGCCTATGCGACCACGGGCAAACAGGATCGCGTCGGCAAGCTTGATGCCGTGAAAAGCAGTGTGATGTCGACCATCGGCGCGGAAGAGGGCGTCGATAAAGTCGCGCTCGGCGGCATGCTGAAACATCTGGAGAAAGACATCGTGCGGAGCCAGGTGCTCAGCACGGGTCAGCGCATCGATGGCCGCACCACAAAAGACGTCCGCGCCATCGATTGTCAGGCCGGCGTCTTACCGCGCGCCCATGGTTCGGCGCTCTTCACGCGGGGTGAAACCCAGGCGCTCGTCGTTGCGACGCTCGGCACCGGGCAAGATGAACAGATCATGGATATGCTCGACGGCGAATATCGCGAGCACTTCATGCTGCATTATAATTTCCCTCCCTACGCCACCGGCGAGGCGAGCTTCATGCGCTCGCCAGGCCGTCGTGAAATCGGCCATGGCAAGCTCGCGTGGCGCTCGGTGCGCCCGCTTCTGCCGGCGAAGGAAGATTTCCCCTACACCATCCGCATTGTTTCGGAGATTACCGAATCAAACGGCTCGTCCTCGATGGCCAGCGTATGCGGCGCCTCGATGGCCCTTATGGATGCCGGCGTTCCCTTGAAAAACCCGGTGGCGGGCATCGCCATGGGCTTGATCAAGGAAGATCGCGGTTTTGCCGTGCTCTCCGACATTTTGGGCGATGAGGACCATCTCGGCGATATGGACTTCAAGGTCGCCGGTACCGAGACCGGCATCACGGCGCTCCAAATGGATATCAAGATCACCTCGATCACCGAGGAGATCATGACCGTCGCGCTCGGCCAAGCGCGCGAAGGCCGCCTGCATATTTTACGTGAGATGGGCAAGGCGATTGTCCAGGCGCGCGATTCGGTGAGCCAAAACGCGCCGCGTATCACGATCATCCATATTCCGAAGGATCGTATTCGCGAAATCATCGGAACAGGCGGCAAAGTGATTCGCGAAATTTGCGAAACGACCGGCACCAAGATCGATATCGAAGACGATGGCACGATCAAGATCGCCGCGGTTGAAGCCGCGGCGGGCGAGGCGGCGGTAAAGCGCATTCGCGACATCATCGCCGAACCCGAATTGGGCGTGATCTACACCGGCAAGGTCGTGAAGGTGGTCGATTTCGGCGCCTTCGTGAACTTCATCGGCAATCGCGATGGCTTGGTCCATATCTCCGAATTGTCGAGCGCGCGCGTCAAAGCGGTCGGCGATGTCGTCAAGGAAGGTGATGCGGTCAAAGTCAAGGTCTTGGCGATCGATGATCGCGGCAAGGTCAAATTGAGCATGAAGGTGGTCGATCAAGCGACGGGGGCGGACCTCAGCCAGCAGCAGGGTTCGGAGCCGCAACAGGCCGCCAATTGAGCTTGAAACCGGGGCGGGGGCCCGCCTGGGCCCCCGACTTCCCGATTTCGGCGTGGAGCGCGTGGCGTTAGACGGGCAAAAGCCGTTTGAATTTCACCTCAGGGCTTCCTAGGTAAAACCATGAAGGCCGGCTGCCCGGCTTGGAGGGGTAGTTGAAGGCACTTAAATCGATGGTCATTTCGGGCCGCGAGGTGCTGCCGCTGGTGGAAGGCGGCAAGGGCATCGCCGTCTCGACCGGCATGAGTTCTGGCTATTGGGCCGAGGCCGGCGGCGTTGGCACCTTCTCGGGCGTCAATGCCGATTCCTACGATGCTTCGGGGCGCATCATTCCCCAAATCTATCGTGGTCGCACGCGCGTCGAGCGCCATGAAGAATTAATCGACTACGCCATCGAAGGCGGTGTCACGCAGGCCAAGATCGCGCACGACATGTCGGGCGGCGAAGGCCGCATCCACATGAACGTGTTGTGGGAGATGGCGAGTTGCGAGCGCGTGCTGCAGGGTGTGCTTGAGCGCACACGCGGCATTATTCACGGCGTTACGTGCGGGGCCGGCATGCCCTATCGCTTGGGCGAGATCGCGGCGCGTTATGGCGTTTATTACTATCCGATCGTTTCGTCATCGCGCGCGTTTCGTGCGCTGTGGAAGCGTGCCTATCACCGGGCGTCGGAATTTCTCGGCGGCGTGGTCTATGAAGATCCCTGGCGTGCGGGCGGCCACAATGGTCTCTCCAATGTCGAGGATCCCGAGAAGCCCGAAACGCCTTTTCCGCGCGTGCTCGAGCTGCGCAACCAAATGCGCGAATACGGGCTCGGGCAGGTGCCGATCATCATGGCCGGTGGCGTTTGGTATTTGCGCGATTGGGAAGATTGGATCGATAACCCCGAACTAGGCCCCATCGCCTTCCAGCTTGGCACGCGCCCGCTGCTGACGCGCGAGAGCCCGATTTCGGAAGCGTGGAAACGAATTTTGCTCACGCTCAAAGAAGGCGATGTACGGCTCAATCGGTTCAGCCCGACCGGGTTCTATTCCTCGGCCGTGCGCAACCGCTTCATCAATGAACTCCAAGGGCGCGAACAGCGCCAGGTCGTTTACACCGAAGAGCCCATTGGAGACCATTCGATCGCCTTCACCGGCGGGCCGCGTGGGCGGATCTATTATCTCACCGCTGGCGATGCCGTGCGTGCGCAGGACTGGGTGCGGCAAGGATTCGATATGCCGATGAAGACGCCGGATTCGACGTTGGTTTTCGTGACCGCCGCCAAGGCGCGCGAGATCAGGGACGATCAGGCCGCTTGCATGGGGTGTCTAAGCCAGTGCCGGTTCAGCAATTGGGCCACCAATGCGACCCACTCGACCGGAAAAAAAGCCGATCCGCGCAGTTATTGCATTCAAAAAACGCTGCAAATCATCATCCATTCCGATGATACCGAGCAGCAGCTGATGTTTGCCGGTCATGGTGCCTATCGGTTCGCGTCGGACCCGTTCTATAGCAACGGGTTCGTCCCCACCGTGAAGCAGCTTGTCGACCGTTTGTTGACCGGAGATTGAACGGTCGCGGCCGGCTCTCTTGAGAATCATTCTAAAATAGGTTAGACCCTGGCCTTCTGGGTGATGCGAGGCCGCCGCCCGGTTAGAGGGTCAGGACGATGGCGACGCCAAGCGAGAAAATCATCCGTGATGTGACGGCTCGGCTGCGTGCGGCCGGCATGCGGCCGACGCGCCAACGGATCGCGCTGGCGCTCGCGTTGTTCGCCAAAGGCGATCGGCATATCACGGCCGAACAGCTCCACGCCGAAGCGCAAGCCCAACATGTTGGGATCTCGCTCGCGACGGTCTACAACACCCTGCATCAATTCACGCGCGCGGGGCTGTTGCGCGAGCTTGCGATCGGTTCCGGCCGGTCCTATTTCGATACGAACCTCAGCCATCATCACCATTTTTTCTATGAAGGTTCGGGTCAGCTCGTTGACGTGGCGGGCGACCTCGTCAAAGTGTCGACGGTGCCCGCGCCGCCGAAGGGGACGCGGGTCGCAGGTATCGATGTGGTCATTCGCATCACCGAGCGGAACCGCTGAGCCTTGACGCACCGCGCGGCCCAAAAGTTTCTAGATTAGAAACATTCTAAAATATTGACATCGGCCTCGCAGCTTTGCATATAAAGGAGGTCGGTATGTCCGCCATGCGACGCCCGACCCACCACGGTGTATCAATGTTCAGGGAGAAACGCCCATGCCGTCACTCAAGGGAACCAAGACCGAGAAGAATTTGAAAGATGCCTTCGCCGGCGAATCGCAAGCCAATCGGCGCTACCTTTATTTCGCTCGTAAAGCCGATGTCGAAGGCTATAACGACGTCGCCGCCGTGTTCCGCTCGACCGCCGAGGGCGAGACCGGCCACGCCCACGGCCATCTCGATTTCCTGGTCGAGACCGGCGATCCGGCAACCGGCAAGCCGATCGGCCCGACGCATCAAAACCTGGCAGCCTCAATCGCCGGCGAGACCCATGAATACACGGACATGTATCCCGGCATGGCCCGCGCCGCGCGCCAAGAAGGCTTCGATGAGATCGCCGACTGGTTCGAGACGCTCGCCAAGGCCGAGAAGTCTCATGCCGGCCGCTTCCAGAAGTCGCTCGACACGCTCGGATAGGCCCTCACGGCGCGGGGTGGGCGCGTCTCACCGAGCGGTGAGCGGCCCGCCCCGCCCGCCTTTTGATGCTCTCCAAAAACCGGCACGGATTGGCTTCAATCCGAGAGGATCGACATGGGCGATAAGGCTTCGGCACGTCACATCATCGATTGGCAAAATCCCGATTATTTCGATGCTGAAAAACTCGATCTCGAAATGCGCCGGGTCTTCGATGTGTGCCATGGTTGCCGCGCGTGCAATCGACTGTGCGATTCCTTCCCGCGTTTGTTCGAGCTGATCGACAATTCGTCCGATGAAACGCTCGAACCGGTGCCGTCGAGCGCATTCAAGAAGGTCGTCGATGCCTGCACGCTGTGCGACATGTGCTATATGTCGACCTGTCCCTACACGCCGCCGCATGAATGGGCGATCGACTTTCCCCACCTCATGCTGCGCTATCGCGCGGTCGAACACAAAGCGGGCGGCGCGCCGACCAAGGCCAGCGCTCGTCTGACCGAGACCGACACCAACGGAAAAATTGCTCAAATGCTGGCGCCGGTGATGAATTGGGCGTCCGACCGCCGCAATGGTCTGACCCGCCCGGCCCTTGAGAAACTAGGCGGCGTTCATCGCGATGCACCGCTGCCGCGCTATAAGACGCCGACCTTGGTCAAGCGCGCGAAGAAGCTCAAGCCCCTGATCAATGACCAGGCCACGGCGAAGGGGCGCAAGGCGGTCATCTTCGCGACCTGCTTCGCCAATTATAATCGGCCCGAGATCGGTGAAGCCGCGCTCGCCGTGCTGGCCAAGAACGGCATCGCCGCCGAGGTGGTCTATCCGCAATGTTGCGGCATGCCGCATCTCGAGCAGGGCGATCTCGCGCGCGTGGCGGAAAGCGCGCGCAGCGTGAGCCAGGCGCTCGCGCCCTATGTCGATAAGGGCTATGACGTGGTCACGCTGGTGCCGTCGTGCGCGCTCATGTTGAAAAGCGAATGGCCGCTGTTGCTGCCCCATGATCCGGCGGTGAAGGCGCTCGCCGCGCGCACCTTCGACATGCCGGAATATATCATCGACATCGCGCGAAAAGAAAAACTCGCCGAGGGATTGAAGCCGCTTGAGGGCGGCATCACGCTTCACCTTGCGTGCCATGCGCGTGCGCAGAATATCGGGCGTAAGGCCGCCGATATGTTGCAGCTCATTCCCGAGATCAAGCTCGATGTGATCGAGCGCTGCTCGGGTCATGGCGGCTCGCTCGGCATCGCGGTCGATTTTCATGAGACTGCGTTGAAGGTTGGCCGCCCCGTGGCGCGCGCGGCGCTTGAAAAGGCGAACCGCTTCGTGGCCTCGGAGTGTCCACTCGCGGCGACGCACATTGTGAATGGCATGGAGAAGCTCGCTGGGTCGAATGCGCCGGATCAAAGCCGGCCGGCCGATCGCCGCGCCTTTCATCCGATCGAATTGTTCGCCAAGGCCTATGGGCTGATTCCATGAGCGCGGGCACCACATCAAATGGGCTTCGCAAACGGCGCATCGAGGCCGCCGACCTGATGTCGATGGAGGCCTATGGCAAGGAGCGCAAGGAGCGCCGCAGTGCGGTGAGCGCGCTCAAGCGCAATCGACGCGTCGAGGTTGGGCCGTTCGCGACCTTTTATTTCGAATGCTATGAGACGATGTGGATGCAAATCCACGAGATGCTGTTTGTCGAGCGCGGGGGCCCCGAGCAAATACCGGGCGAGCTCGCCGCCTATAACCCGCTCATTCCGCAGGGGCGTGAGTTGATTGCGACGCTCATGTTGGAGATAGAAGATCCGATCGCGCGGGCGCGGGCCTTGGCGCGCCTCGGTCATGTCGAAGATGCCATTGAGCTCGATCTTGGCGGGCTGATCGTGAAGGGCCAATCAGCCGATCACGACACCGAGCGCACGACCGAAGAGGGCAAGACCTCGTCGGTGCACTTCATCCGTTTTTCGTTCAGCGATGAGGCGATCCGCCGTTTCACGACGGTTGGTACGCGCGTGGTGCTCGGCTTTACCCACCCGAACTACGCCCATATGGCGGTCGTGCCCGAGGCGGTGCGTGCCGCGCTGGCCGAAGACCTCGATCCAGTCTAAGTCCAAACTTTATTGCAGGGTCTCGTTGGGGTACACGCCCCAAATTTCATCACGGCGAAGCCAGCCCGTATAACCGCGCGCTGACACCTCGCACCAGGCGTCTACGCAGGTTTTGAGCTCGACCAGCACGCCGGGCTCGGCCAAGGCCACCCCGCTCGCCGATTCACTGGGTTCTACTCGAAGTGATTGGACGCCGCCGGTTATCAAGGCCGTGCGTTGGCCCGACAATAAGGATTGATGGACCCAACCGAGCGTGCCTTCGGAATCCTTGATCTGACGCCAAACGTCGAATTGAGCGACAATTTCGACCGGATGACCGGCGCGCCGATAGACCCATTCGATCGGGTAACGCTGGCCGGGCCCCGCGCGCAAATTGACCTCGTTGGATTTGAGCGAGGCGAAGCGCGGTAGCGGCAGCGCATCACCGCCTTGGTCATCGGCGGCATGGGCGGCGTGCACACCAGACGCGGCGACCATGAGGGCGATAAGTCCGAGAGCGCGCAATTTCCGCAGCATGGCCTCACAATAACGTGTAAGTGACGCGATGACAGATTGATGACCCGCCTGGGGCCGCGCGGTCAAGTCTTGGAGCGCTCGATTGTCTCGACCGGTGCCCTTTGCTAGGACTGTGAGAGAATAGGTGTCGCGCCGGCCGTTGTCTCGTCTCGGGCGTTGGCCGGTCGAATAAGGGAGTCCTCATGCCGACTAGGCTACCGAAGCCCCGTGTCATCGTGACCCGCCGTCTGCCGGGTGAGATCGAGGCGCGCATGATGGAGCTGTTCGAGACCCGGCTGAACGAGGACGACTATCCGTTCAGCAAGGCCGAGCTGGTTGCCGCCGTCAAAGAGGCCGATATCCTGGTGCCGACCGTGACTGACCAGCTCGGGCCTGATGTGATTGGGCAGGCCGGGCCGAACCTCAAGCTGATCGCCAGTTTTGGCACCGGCATCGACCATATCGATTTGGATGCCGCGCGCGCGCGGAACCTGGTCGTGACCAATACGCCGGGCGTTCTGACCGAAGATACCGCGGACATGACGATGGCGTTGATTCTGGCCGCGCCACGCCGCTTGGCGGAGGGCGAGCGGCTCGCCCGTTCAGGCCAATGGAAGGGTTGGGCGCCCACCTTCATGCTCGGCCACCGCATTTATGGCAAAAGGCTTGGCATTATCGGCATGGGTCGCATCGGCCAGGCGGTGGCGCGGCGGGCGCGGGGCTTCGGCCTCTCAATCCACTATCACAATCGTACGCGGGTCCACCCTGATATCGAGGCCGAGCTTGAGGCGACCTATTGGCCGAGCCTCGATCAAATGCTGGCCCGCATGGAGCTCATCACCATTCATTGCCCGAGCACGCCGGCGACCTATCATTTGTTGTCGTCGCGCCGGCTCAAATTGCTTCAGAAGGATGCCTATATATTTAATGTGGCGCGCGGTGGCGTGATCGATGAAGCCGAATTGGTTCGCTTGCTCGTGAATGGCGATATCGCTGGCGCCGGGCTCGATGTTTATGAACATGAACCCGCGATCAATCAGAAATTATTGAAGCTCGATAATGTCGTGCTTCTGCCGCACATGGGTTCGGCCACCATCGAAGGCCGCCTCGCCATGGGCGAGAAGGTACTGATCAACATCCAGACGTTTGTTGATGGACACACGCCGCCCGATCGCGTGATCGAGAACGATTGAATAAATGATAACGATGTTTGGTGTTGTGTAGAGCAAATTTTAAAATCAAACAAAAGAATAGTCCCCCGATCTATGTCGTTCGTGAGATCATTCTTCCGTCCTAAAATAAATGCTGTCAGCATTGATCTGAAGTGATCGTTGGGCGAACCTACATGGGGACGATCATGTTGAACCGCTACGCATCGAATTTTACTCAAGATTTCGTCGAGAAAATTAGCAAATCCGAAGACCTGAATGGGCTAACGGATATTTTCCAGCGATCCGTTGGTGATTTGGGCTTCTCGGCATTCGCGCTTCATGTCGTGCGCATCGCCGGCATTCCGCAAAAAATGGTGTATGGCGTTACGACCTATGCCGAGGAGTAGGTCGCGCGTTATCGCGACGAAGATTATGTCGCGATCGACCCGATCATCGCGAACGGTCTAAGCCGTCAAATGCCGTTCGAGTGGCGTGAAGCGGTCGGCAGTACCCAGCTCTCGACCAAACAGCGCCAATTCTTTGGCGAGGCAGGCGAGTTTGGCATCTCCTTTGGCTTTACCGTGCCGATTCACGGGCCGCACGCGCAATTCTCCGCGCTCACGGTAACGAGCGACGTGCCGGCCCATTTGGCGGATCGATTGATTTCGGCCAATCGCTTTTTGATTCATGTGATGGGGCTTTACTATAACGAGCATGTCGGCTCGATTTTGCTCAAGCAAATCCAAGGCCCCGAGCGGGAAGGCTCGATCGCGCCGGTGCTCTCGGTGCGCGAGAAGGACTGCTTGTCCTGGGTGGCGCAAGGCAAGAGCTCGTGGGAAATTTCTCGATTGTTCGGGATTAGCGAGCGGACTGTGAATTTCCACATCGAAAACGCCAAACGAAAGCTCGGCGTCTATAGCCGGCAGCACGC
>SHWC01000051.1 GCA_009691045.1 Alphaproteobacteria bacterium
GCACCGCGATGGCGCGCCGCCCGGCCTTCTCTATATCGGCCACGACCGTGTCGGCGTGTTCCCTCGCGCGCGTATAATTGACCGCCACGTCATAGCCCCGCCGCCCGGCGAGCCGCGCAATGGCGGCGCCGATGCCGCGGCTTCCTCCCGTCACGATCATGACCTTGGCCATCGTGCCTCCACTTATATAAAGTCTCGATGATCGAGACCGATCATCGAGACGCCCTCAGGCGCCGGGCGCGCGCGGCGCGGCGCGGTAGCGCCAGCCAGGCCGCGATGAGTTAGCTTCATCGCGGCCTAGTATTACTCGTGCCTCTATCTTTCTCGATGACAGGACCGGATGAAATGCGCTTTCTTGGTCCCGGCATTCCTATCAACCATGGGACGGAACATGGCAGACGGCAAGCAGGTCGAAACATTCCGGGGCGTCGCCCATCCTTGGCTGTGCGACGCCATGGGGCATTTGTCGACACGTCATTATGTCGGCATGTTCGACGATGCGGCTTGGCATTTGGTGCTTTTGCTCGGCGATGCCCCGCACCGGGCCAAGGAAAATCAGCGCGGCTGGGCCGATGTGCGTCATGAGATCGAATATTTGCACGAGGTGCCGGTGGGCGCGCTCGTGATCATTCGCTCGGCGTTGGTCCGCATCGGCAGCAAGTCGATCACGTGCAAATATGAAATGCGCAATGCCGAGACAGAGGTGCTATGCGCCACGATGATTTCGACCAGCGTGCGCTTCGACCTCAAGGCGCGCGCGTCGATTCAGCTCGAGCCGGAATTGCGCAAATCGATGGAGGCGTGGCTCGCCGCCTGAGCGACGCCACGACCGCCCTATATTACCGCCCTATATTAAAGCGGGTCCCAGCTAAGAACATCTTGGGTGCGGTCGAGCGGGGCGAAACTTCCTTGGAGGGCGGGCAGCGCATGATCGGCGATCGATTGCGGATCCCACCCCTCGCCGCGATGAACGCTCCGGATCGGCCGCGATTGATTGAAAAGGAAGATCTCATTGTTCCTGGTGGCGAAGATCTGACCATTCACGCCGCGCGCGGCATCCGACCCCAGAAACACCGCGAGCGGGGCGTTTTTGTCCGGCGTCATCATTTTGAGCCGCGCGACACGCGCTTTTTGATCGGGCGTCTCGGCCGGAATACCGCTCGTCATGCGGCTCCAGGCGAAGGGTGCGATGCAATTCGAGCGCACATTAAAGCGCTGCATGTCGAGCGCGATCGATTTCGATAGCGCGCACAGGGCGAGCTTGGCCGCCGAATAATTGGCCTGGCCGATATTGCCGATCAGGCCCGACGTGCTCGTGATGTGGATGAAGGAGCCCGATTGCTGTTGACGAAACGGCTCGGCCGCCGCGCGGCTGACAAAGAAACTGCCATTCAAATGCACGCCGACGACCGAGAGCCATTCTTCGGCGGTCATTTTGTGGAAGATCGCGTCGCGCACGATGCCGGCATTATTGACCACGATATCGACGCGCTCGAAGGCCTTGATCGCGGTATCGACGATGCGGCGCGCGTCATCCCAATTCGCGACGCTATGGGTATCGACCACCGCGCGGCCGCCGGCTTTTTCGATCAAGTTCTTGGTTTCTTCGCCGGGTGTCGCCGAGCCGCCCTCGCCCGACAATGAAACGCCGATATCGTTGACGACGACCGCCGCGCCCGATTTCGCCAATGCGATGGCGATTTCGCGCCCAATGCCGCCGCCCGCGCCGGTCACGATTGCAACTTTGCCTTGGTTCATATGGTCTTCCCCCACGCGGCGACGAAACCGTCAGCCCGGTAAATCAAGAACGTTCTTGGCGATGATATTGCGCTGAATCTCCGAGCTGCCGCCATAGATCGTGCTCGGCCGCGCCTGTAAAAACAATCCGGCGGGATTGAGGTCGCGATTGCCTTCGATCGGCTCGAGCAGACCGGCGTTCTCGCCAGCGATTTCCAGCATGTAGTCGGCGATACGGCGAAACAATTCGCTCTGGCTGATCTTAAGCAGGGAAACATCGGCGCCGAGCTCCTGACCTCGCTTGAGGCGCGCCACAAAACTGGCGAACAACGCGTTGTGGTCGGCCAAATCGAGCGCGAATTGGGCGTGGCGATCGCGGAACACCGCGTCATCGGCCAGGCCCATATGTTCGGCCAGAACTTCCAAACGCGACAGGGCATAAGCGGCCTGGCGGGGCGAACCGAGAAAGATGCGCTCGAAGCCGAGCAGCGTCTTCGCCATGGTCCAACCTTGATTGACCACGCCGACCAGATTTTCGCGCGGCACGCGAACATTATCGAAGAAGGCTTCGCAGAAATCGTCGTGCCGCTCCAAATTCAAGATCGGCCGAACGGTGACGCCCGGCACGTCCATCGGCACGAGGAGGAAACTGATTCCTTCCTGCTTCTTCACCGTCTTGTCGGTGCGCACGAGCATGAACATCCAATTGGCGTCGCTCGCCATGGTGGTCCAGGCCTTTTGGCCATTGACCACCCAGTGCTCGCCGTCGAGCACGGCCTCGGTGCTGAGACCCGCCAAATCCGAGCCGGCGCCGGGCTCGCTATAGCCCTGACACCAAATATGGTCGCCGGACAGGATCTTCGGCAAAAAGCGCGCCTTTTGCGCGTCGGTGCCATAGCGAATGAGCAGCGGCCCCAACATGGTCATGCCGTGATCGTTGAGCCGCGCACAACCATGGCGCTCGAACTCCTCGATCATGATCAGCTGCTTGGTGGCCGAGAGCCCCATGCCGCCATGTTCGCGCGGCCAACCCGGCGCCAGCCAGCCCTTTTTCGACAGCGCCATGTACCAAGATTTGTTCTCGGCGAAATGCAGGCGCTTGGGTGGATTGCGAATCTCCGGCGGGTAGTTTTTCTCGATCCAATCGCGCACGGTCGCGCGAAAACTCGCGTCGTCGAGCTCGTTCAAATTATCGCCCGTGTTCATGCGACCTTCATCAGTGCGACATAACGGGCGCGGTGCGCGCGCTCCGAGCCAAAATGATTGATCAGCGTCATCGCCTTGCGCAGAAAGAGGCCGATATCGGCCTCATCGGTATAACCGATCGCGCCATGCATCTGAATGGCCTCGCGACAAACCAGGGCGCCACAGCGCGAGGCGCGCGCCTTCGCGCGCGACACTGCCGCTTGTTGTTGCGCAATCGATGCCTTCGCATCGATGGTCGTGGCGGCGCTCTCGACACTCGCGCGCGTCAGGGCCAATTCGAGATAAAGGTCGACCGCGCGGTGTTGAAGCGCCTGAAAGGCGCCGATCGGCTTGCCGAATTGACGGCGAATTTTCAGATAATCGATGGTCAAGCGAAAGGCCCGCTCGGAAAGACCGAAGAGATAGGCCGCGCTCGCGAGCGTGGCATCCGCCACGGCTTCGTCGAACGGCGCAACGGGTATTGCCTTGGCCACCGCCCCATCGAACCGAAGCGTGCCGAAATGGCCGCCATCCTGGGTTTTCTCGGTGCTCAGCGACACGCCTTGAGTGGTGGCTTCGACGAGTGCAAGACCCGAGCTCGTCGTGACCAAATACGCATCCACCCCCCGCGCGTTCATCACGAAGCGCTTTTCGCCTATAAGTTTTCGGCCATCGAATGTTGTGTGCGCCGGCGCATCGGCAAGGGCGTTTGCCACTTCCTGCCACGCTGGCAAAATGATGCGTTCGCCCGAGAGCACGTTTAATAATTCATCATCGGGCAGGCAACGCGCCGATAGCCCGACGAGGATGAGCGGTTCGGGCACCAAGGCCGCGCCAAGCTCGGTCGCAAGCGCAACATATTCCTGCATGCCAAAGCCGAGCCCACCCTGCGCCTCGGGGATGCGCACGCCGAGCCAGCCGAGCCCGCACATCTCACGCCAGGTCGCGCGGTCGAAGCCTGTGTCTTGAAAACGCAGTCGCCGCACCCGCCCGAGATCGGCCCCTAGAAATGCAATTGCGCTATCGCGCAGCATGCGGATGGTTTCCATCCGCTCCGCATCGGCCGCTGTTTGACCGCTCTCAATACGCATGATGTTTGGCCGTGTTCACTCAATCTCGACCCGTCCATGACTCAGCACGACGATATCGCGCTCAACCACACGCGCTTGAAAGGCGCCATCTTTCCACATGTCGACCTTGATGGTTTCACCGGGAAACACCGGCGCCGAAAAGCGCGCCGACATCGCCTTGAGGCGCTCAGGTCTCTGCTCGGCCAGCGCCCGCAACAAAGCGTGGCAGGCCACACCGAAGGTGCAGAGACCATGGAGGATCGGCTTGGCAAAACCGGCCTTCGCCGCCACCACGGGATCGAGATGCAAGGGATTGGGATCGCCATTCAGGCGGTAATAGAGCGCCTGTTCGGGGCGCGTCGGGATCTCGGCAATGAAATCGGGCTTGCCGGTCGGCGCAGGCGGCGTCGGTCGTGGCTGGCCCGAGGGCCCGCCATAGCCGCCATCGCCGCGCAACATCAAAGTGCGGGTTTCGGTCGCGATCAGCGTGCCGGTCGCGGCATCGCGCAAATCTTTCTCGAGATAAACAAGCGCACCCTTATCAGGCCCCTTGTCGATCACATCGACGATGCGCGTTTCACCGGTCACTTCGCCAGCGATGGGCAATGGGGTCACCAAGCGAAACCCTTCCTCGGCATGGACCAAACGGGCGGCATCGACCGTCGTGCGCGGATCGGCCAACCAAAATCCCGGATGGCCTAGCACCGCGCAAAAAGACGGCACCATAAGCGGGCCCTTATGGTCATCGACGAATTGAAGCTGCCAGGCATCGAGCGGGTCTTGGCCGAGGCCGATCGAGAGCGCATAACGCACCGCGTCCAGCGGCTCGAAACGCTGACGCATCTTTGGAATTTGAAAAGCAATGAGCGCATCGTAATTCATGACCGAAGAGGGCTTTTATAGCGCGGGTGGCGCCAATCACCGCGCCAAGCGAGAGGTCTGGAAAAGCCACAAAACAGCGACGAGCGCAATTGCATTTTCGGCCGAATTCCGCGGAGCGGAATTGATGGGCAAACCGGCGCCAACACCGAAATTCCGCCGCATGGACCCGGGGGGGCTCGTATTAGTTCATGTAGATCAACACCCTAAACTCATCGGCGCGGCGCCTTGGACGGCGGGTTCCGGCGTTTCGTCGGTGAATCGCCGGAGGCGGGGACATTGAGATTGCGTTATCCGGAACGACCCATAGAATTGCCCGCGATCCCGCCGCGACCATCAATCAACAGTGTCAGCCGCCATGAAAAATGCCCCCGGGCAACCCACCCCGACAGGCCAGGCCGGCCTCGGGCCTGAAGCGCAGTTCCAGGCCTTTTTGGCCGAGGGCCGCTTCATGATTCAGCGCAGCGCGTCGACCGGTAAATTTGTGTTTTTTCCCCGTGTCGCGATACCGGGCTCGGGCGAAACCGATCTCGAATGGATCGAGGCCAAGGGCCTTGGCACCGTCTATGCGATCACGGTCAATCGCGCGCGCGAAGGCAGCTGGAATGTCGCACTCGTCGATCTCGATGAAGGTGTGCGCATGATGAGCCGCATCGTGAATGTCGAGACGGTCGCGATCGGCACGCGCGTCAAGGCGCGTATCGAGCCTCTCAATGGGCAACCGGCCGTCGTGTTCGATGTCCTCTCACCGGGCGTCGCCCGATGACCAGATCACTCCGCGGCCAAAGCGCGATCGTCGGCATCGGCACGGCGGGCATGGGCGAAGCGCCCGGCCGCAGCGGCATCGAAATTCTGGCTGAAGCCGGGCTGAACGCCCTTGGCGATGCCGGCCTTCGCTTGTCGGATGTCGATGGCGTGTTCTCCGCCAGCAGTGCGCACGCCTTTCCGACCACCTCGGTTGGTGAATATCTGGGCCTCAAACCGAGTTTCTTCGACGGCACGATGGTGGGTGGCGCGAGCTTCGAGATGCATTTGCTGCAAGCCGCCATGGCGCTCGATGCCGGGCTCTGCAAGGTGGCGTTGATTTGCTATGGCTCGAACCAACGCACCGCCGGTGGGCGCCTGGTATCGATGAGCGAGCCGCAATGGCATGAGACGCCCTATCAAGCGCGTCATCCGATCACCGCTTATGCGCTCGCGGCCTCGCGTCATATGCACCAATTCGGTACGACGCGCGCGCAGATGGCCGAGGTTGCGGTCGCCGCGCGCGCCTGGGCCAATATGAACCCCGATGCGTTCGCGCGTGGGCCGCTCTCGATCGATGACGTGTTGTCGAGCCGCATGGTGTCCGACCCGCTTTCGACGCGCGATTGTTGTTTGGTGACCGATGGCGGCGCAGCGTGTGTGGTGGTGCGTGCGGATCGGGCCAAGGATCATCCAAAGCCGCCGATCTATTTACTCGGTGCCGGCGCGGCGCAATGGCATCGCTCGATCGTCACCATGCCCGACCTGACGGTCACGGCCGCATCGGAAAGCGGCGCGCGCGCCTTTCAAATGGCGAAGCTCAAACAGAGCGATGTCGACCTCGTGATGCTCTATGATGCCTTCACGATCAACACGATCCTGTTCCTTGAAGACCTCGGCTTCTGCCCGAAGGGCGAAGGTGGCCGCTTCGTCGGCGGCGGGCGGATCGCACCCGGCGGCGAGCTTGCGGTCAACACCAATGGCGGCGGGCTCTCCTGCGTCCATCCCGGCATGTATGGCTTGTTCCTGATCATCGAAGCCGTCACTCAATTGCGCCGTCAGGCCGGCGAACGCCAGCTGAAGAAGGTCGATGTCGCGCTCTGCCATGGCAATGGCGGCCATTTGGCGACGCAAATCACCGCCCTCCTAAGTACAAGCGCCACGCTCTAATTCGACACCGACCCGGAGATTTCCTTGGCCGCTCAATTTCCCGCCTTCGAGCGCATGCTCCGGCCGAGATCGGTCGCGGTGATCGGCGCCTCGGACGATCCGACGCGGGCCGGTGGGCGGCCGATCGCCTATATGAAGGCGCGTGGTTTTTCCGGCGCGCTTTATCCGGTCAACCCGAACCGCGCCACCGTTCAAGGCCTGAAGGCCTATGGCGATGCGCGGGATTTGCCCGAGGTACCGGACCTCGCGATTATCGCGCTTCCGGCGGCCCAGACGCTCGCCAGCGTTGAAGCGCTCGGCCAACAGGGCGTTCCTGGCGCGGTCATCTTCGGGTCTGGTTTCGCCGAGACCGATGAGAACGGCGCCGCGCTGCAAAACCAGATCACCAATGTCGCGCGTGCGCACGGCATGCGCCTTTTAGGGCCCAATTCGCTCGGCCTCCTGAATGCCGAGATCGGGTTCTACGGCACCTTCACCGCGAGTTTCGAATCAGGCTGGCCGCATCGCGGTCGCGTCGGGATCGCGAGCCAATCGGGTGCGTTCGGCACGCATGTTTTTTGCGCGGCGCGTGATCGGGGCCTCGGCGCCTCGATCTTCATCACGACCGGCAATGAAGCGGATTTGACGATCAGCGATGCGATCGGTTGGATGGCGGAATCCGCGGCGATCGACGTCGTGGTCAGCTATGTCGAAGGGATTCGCGACGGCGATAGCTTTATTCGCGCGCTCGACATCGCGCGCCGCGCGCGCAAGCCGATCATCATGATGAAGGTGGGACGAAGCGCGCTCGGCCACGAGGCCGCCCGTTCGCACACGGCCTCGATCGTGGTCGATGACAAGGTGATCGATGCCGTGTTGTCTGAATTCGGTGTGATGCGGGTGCGCAGCACCGATGAGGCGCTCGATATCGCGACAGCCGCCGCGCGGCGTATCTACCCGGTCAACAACACGCTCGGCGTGCTGACCGTGAGCGGCGGCGCCGGTATTTTACTGGCCGATGAAGCGGCCGATCGCGGGCTTGCCATGCCAGCCATGCCGGATGATGCCCAAGCCCGCCTGCGTGCCCTGCTCCCCTATGGCGCACCGCGTAACCCGGTCGATTGCACCGCGCAGGCGCTCAGCGAAACGTCGTTGGTGAGAGAGTTCGGCCGCGAGATGATGCTCGCGGGCGGCTATCAATCGCTCCTGGCCTTTTTCAGCCATGCCGGCGGCGCAGCATCGATCGTGCCTCGGCTTCGGCCCGAGCTGAAAACGATTCGCGCGCTGGCGCCGGATCGCCTTTATGTGCTCTCGGTGCTTGCCTCGGATGAGATCAAGCGCGGCTATGAGGACGATGGTTATTTGGTCTATGAAGACCCGATGCGCGCGATCGGCGCGATCGACGCGATGGGAAAATTCGGCGCAGCCTTCGCGCGCCAAGATGGCGAACGCCCGCCGGACGTGCCGGCCATCGCCTTGCCCTCGCACGCCCTCAATGAGGCGGAGGCCAAGCAGCTTCTATCGCGGGCCGGCATCGTCATGGCGCCCGAGTTGGCGTGCCGATCGGAGGCCGAGGCCGTGGATGCCGCCGGGCGCTTCGGCTTTCCGGTGGTGATGAAAATTCTCTCGGCCAATATCGCGCATAAATCAGAAATTGGCGGCGTGATCGTGGGCGTGGAAAGCGAGACGGCCGCGCGCGAGGCCTATCGCCTGCTCATGGAACGCGCGGCGGCGAAGGCGCCGGGCGCCAAGATCGACGGCGTGCTTGTCGCCAAGCAGATCAAAGATGGCGTCGAGTGTATTCTGGGTATTCAGCGCGATCCGGTGTTTGGCCCGATTGCGCTGTTCGGCCTTGGCGGGATATTCGTCGAGATCATGGAAGATGTGGTGCTGCATCGCTGCCCATTCGGCCTCGATGTGGCGCGGGATATGATCGGGCGGATAAAATTAGCGCCGCTTTTGCTTGGCGCTCGGGGACGCAAGCCGGTCGATCTCGATGCGCTGGCGACCATATTGTCGCGGCTCTCGGTCGTGGCGGCGCAGGCGGGACCCCATTTTCGCTCGATCGATCTCAATCCAGTGATCGCGACGGAAGATGGCGCGTTTGCCGTCGATGCGGTGATTGTCAATCAAGCCTAAGATCGCCCGCCATTCACGGCGAGCGGCGATCGAGTCAAACGGGGTGGAGCATGTTGCAGTACCAAAGCATCACGGAATTCGGCAAGGCGCTTACCCTTGAGCAACGGACGGATCTGATGCCGAGCGGCAGCGAGATCGTGCTCCTATAAATCGCGGGAGCAAAGTGTACCACTGAACCGTCATTGATGTGGCTGCTGAAGGCGGCGGCAAAGTGTACCGGTCCTGCTAGGCCATCTTTATGTCTTGAAGGGCATGGAGGGGCTGGAAGGATGTTCACAGTGGAACTTTATGCCAGGATTAGACGCGCGGTTATGGCGGACGGTCTGAGCCGCCGGGATGCGGCGAAGCAGTTTGGCGTTCACCGGAACACGATCTCGAAGATGCTTGAGTTTGCGGTTCCGCCGGGCTACCGGCGGCGCGAGCGGCCGGTTTCCAAGAAGCTCGGGCCGCACATGGCCTGGATCGACGCGATCCTTGAAGGCGACCGCAGCGTTCACAAGAAGCAGCGGCACACGGCGCAGCGGATTTTCGATCGGCTGCGGGATGAACGGGGATTTTCCGGCCGCTATACGATAGTGCGCGAGTACGTGGCGCAGGCAATGCTGCGCGGTCGCGAGATGTTCGTGCCGTTGAGCCATCGCCCGGGCCACGCCCAGGCGGATTTTGGCGAAGCGGATGCCTACATCGATGGCAAGAAGGTCCGGTTCCATTATTTTTGCATGGACCTGCCGCACTCGGACGGCTGCTTCGTCAAGGCGTATCCCGCCGAGACGGCGGAAGCCTTCTGCGACGGTCATGTGGCGGCTTTTGATTTTTTCGGCGGCGTGCCGCAATCGATCCTGTATGACAACACCCGGCTGGCGGTGGCCAAGATCGTGAAGGGCGGCCGGCGTCTGCGCTCGCAGATGTTCGCGGAACTGCAGAGCCATTATCTTTTCGATGACCGTTTCGGCCGCCCCGGCAAAGGCAACGACAAGGGCAAGGTGGAAGGGTTGGTCGGCTATGTCCGGCGCAACCACATGACGCCACTGCCGGTCGCTGCCAGCTATGACGGCCTCAATGCCAAACTCCTCGATGCCTGCACCAAGCGGGGCCAAGCGATCCTGCGCGGCCAGACCGCCACAATCGCCGAGCGTATGCAGGCGGACAAGGCGGTGTTCATGAAGTTGCCGCCGGCGCCTTATGACGCCTGTCACAAGGTCCCCACCAGCGTCTCCTCGTTGTCGCTCGTGCGTTACCGGAACAACGACTACTCAGTGCCAACGCGCTACGGCCATCATGAGGTTCTGGCGAAGGGTTACGTCGACCGGGTCGAGATCACCTGTCGCGGCGAGACGATCGCGGTTCATGCCCGCAGCTACGACACGGCCGATTTTGTCTACAATCCTTTGCATTATCTGGCGTTGCTGGAACACAAGAGCAAGGCGCTCGATCAGGCGGCGCCCCTGGACAACTGGGATCTCGCCGAATGCATTCACCGTCTGCGGCGGCTGATGGAAGCTCGCATGGGCAATGCCGGACGGCGCGAGTTCATTCAGGTGCTTCGATTGATCGAGAACTTCCATCAGCATCAGGTCGAACAAGCCGTCTCTGGAGCCTTGCGGCTCGGCGCCATCAGCTTCGATGCGGTGAAGATGCTGCTGCTCGCCAGATTGGAGAACCGGCCCACCCGTCTCGATCTGACATTCTATCCTTACCTGCCATCGGCCACGGTCGGAACAACCGATCCGCGCGCCTATCTTGGGCTCATCACCGGCTCGGCCTCCCTCCCAATGATGGCAGGAGCCCAGCTATGACAATTTCGCCAACGGCGACGGCCGTCGCGCCCCAGGTCCTGCTCGGCAATCACCTCAAGGCTCTGAAGCTTCCCACGTTCTGGCGTGAGTATGAGAAGGTGGCGATGGAATCGGCACAGGATCGCGCCGATTATCCGCGCTATCTGCTGCGGCTGTGCGAGCTGGAACGCATCGACCGCGACCGGCGCAACGTCGAGCGCCGTATCAGGATGGCGCGCTTTCCCCAGACCAAGAGCCTCGACACCTTCGACTTCGCCGCCCAGCCTTCGCTCAACAAGGCGCTGGTGCTGGAACTGGCGCGCTGCGAATGGATCGAGAAGCGCCATAACTGCATTGCGCTCGGGCCATCGGGCACCGGCAAAACCCACACCGCTCTGGCATTGGGACTTGCCGCTTGCCAGAAGGGCTACAGCGTCGCCTTCACGACCGCAGCCGCTCTCGTGCATGAACTCATGGAAGCGCGCGACGAACGCCGCCTGCGGGCGCTGCAAAAATATCTCAACA
>SHWC01000052.1 GCA_009691045.1 Alphaproteobacteria bacterium
GAGGGTCAGCGCCGCTATGTCGAAAGCCTGTCGGCCTACGCACGCCAGTTCCTTGAGCTGATGCAGAAGCCGGACGTGGAATCGATCGATGGGCTTTCACCGGCCATTTCGATCGAGCAGAAGACGACCTCGCGCAACCCGCGCTCGACGGTCGGCACGGTGACCGAAATCTACGACTATCTGCGCCTGCTCTATGCGCGCATCGGCATCCCCTATTCGCCGGCGACCGGCCTCCCGATCGAGGCGCAGACGGTGAGCCAGATGGTCGACAACATCAAGGCCATGCCGGATGGCGCGCGGCTCTTGCTGCTCGCCCCCGTGGTGCGCGGCCGCAAGGGCGAGTACCGCAAGGATCTGATCGATCTGATGAAGCGCGGCTTCACCCGCGTCAAGATCGACGGCAAGCTCTATGACATCGACGCCGCGCCCGCACTCGACAAGAAAAAGAAACATGACATCGAGGTCGTGGTCGACCGCATCGTGGTCAAGCCCGATCTCGGCAATCGCTTGGCCGATAGCCTGGAGACCGCGCTCGGCCTGGCCGATGGCATCGCCATCGCGGAACATGCTGATAATGGCGAACGGACGGTGTTCTCCTCAAAATTCGCCTGCCCGGTCTCGGGCTTTACGATCGCCGAAATCGAACCGCGCCTGTTCTCGTTCAACAACCCGTTTGGCGCTTGCCCGTCGTGCGATGGGCTTGGCGCCAAGCTCTATTTTGATCCAGCGCTCGTAATCCCCGACGATGATGTCTCGCTGCGCGATGGCGCGGTGGCACCCTGGGCAGGCTCGTCCTCGCCCTATTATAATCAGACGCTTGATTCGATCGCGCGGCACTTCAAGAAAAGCACCGAGACCGCGTGGCGCGATCTGCCCGAGCGTATTCGCCAGGTGATCCTACAGGGCTCGGGCGATGAGCCGATCCGCTTCACCTATGACGATGGCTTGAAGGAATACGCGACGCAGAAGCCGTTCGAGGGTGTCATCCCCAATCTCGAACGGCGCTTTCGCGAGTCCGACAGCGCCTGGCTCAAGGATGAGCTCAGCCGCTTCCAGGGCAGCCGGCCGTGCGAGGCATGCAAAGGTTTCCGGCTCAAGCCCGAAGCACTCGCGGTCAAGATCAACGGGCTGCACGCCGGCGAGGTCAGCGAATTCTCGATCCGCGCCGCCGCCAAATGGTTCGCCGGGCTCGAATCAACGCTCAGCGCCAAACACCGGGAGATCGCGCGGCGTATTCTGAAAGAGATCAACAGCCGGCTCACCTTCCTCGTCGATGTCGGGCTCGAATATCTTACGCTGTCACGTGGTTCCGGCACGCTGTCGGGCGGCGAGAGTCAGCGCATCAGGCTCGCCTCGCAGATCGGTTCGGGCCTGACCGGCGTGCTCTATGTCCTCGACGAACCTTCGATTGGCCTGCATCAGCGCGACAATGCACGCCTGCTCGGCACGCTCAAAAATCTGCGTGATCTCGGCAATACGGTGCTTGTCGTCGAGCATGACGAGGAGGCCATCCGCACGGCCGATCATGTAATCGATATGGGGCCGGGCGCTGGCAAGCAGGGCGGTCACGTCATCGCCGAAGGCACGCCCGATGAGATCATGGCCTCGCCCGATAGTCTGACTGGCAAATACCTGACCGGTGCCGAGCAGATCGCGGTGCCCGCGAAGCGCCGTCCGACCGGTAAGACCCGCGCCATCACGATCATCGGCGCCACGGCCAACAATCTGAAAAAGGTCGACGCGCGTATCCCGCTCGGTACCTTCACCTGCGTCACCGGCGTTTCCGGCTCGGGCAAATCGACACTCATTATTGATACGCTCTATCAAGCCCTCGCCCGCCGGCTGAACGGCGCGCGTACGCAAGCCGGCGCGCACGAGCGCATCGACGGTCTCGAATTCCTCGACAAAGTGATCGATATTGACCAATCGCCGATCGGCCGCACGCCGCGCTCGAACCCGGCGACCTATACCGGCGCGTTCGGCCCGATCCGCGATTGGTATGCCGGCCTGCCCGAGGCCAAAGCGCGCGGCTACAAGCCGGGGCGCTTCTCATTCAACGTCAAGGGCGGGCGCTGCGAGGCCTGCCAGGGCGATGGCCTGATCAAGATCGAGATGCATTTTTTGCCGGACATCTACGTCCAGTGCGAGGAATGTAAGGGCAAGCGCTATAACCGCGAAACGCTCGAGGTGCTTTACCGCGACCGCTCGATCGCCGATGTGCTTGAAATGACGGTCGATGATGGCGCGGCATTCTTCAAGGCGGTGCCCTCGATCCGCGACAAACTGGAAACGCTGCAGCGTGTCGGCCTTGGCTACATCCATGTCGGCCAGCAGGCCACGACGCTTTCGGGCGGCGAGGCTCAGCGGGTCAAACTCGCCAAAGAGCTCTCGCGCCGCGCCACTGGGCGCACGCTCTATATTCTCGATGAGCCCACGACCGGGCTCCATTATGGCGACGTCAGGAAATTGCTTGAAGTGCTCCACGCGCTGGTTCAGACCGGCAATACCATCGTGGTGATCGAGCACAATCTTGAGGTCATCAAAACCGCCGATTGGATCATCGACCTCGGCCCCGAAGGCGGCGATGGCGGCGGCACCATCATCGGCGCCGGCACGCCCGAGGCGATCGCCGCGCTGCCCCGGAGCTATACCGGGCAATACCTTGCCCGGGTGCTCAACCCACGCCGCTTCGCAAAGGGCGCGGCCCGCAAGGGCCGGTGCCGGGTGGCGTAAGGCGGTTCACGGATTAGTTAGGCGGCGTGGCGGAAACTGGCCGGGTACACCCCTGCCCTCGTTGAGCCATGAACCGCCAACCGAAAACCGCTCTGTCGCTCTCGCCGGGCTCAGCCGTCGCTGAATCCGCGCCCTCGGGCGATATTGACCTCGGCACACTGCTCAAGACCGCCGCAACGCACCACGCTGCCGGAAGGCTCGACGTCGCGCTCATCTATTACCGCCTGGCTTATGCCCAGGGGCCAAGCCACCCAGCGGTCGCGGGGAACCTTGGCAATCTGCTACGTGATCTCGGCCGCGCGCCCGAAGCCGTCAAAATCTTGAGCGACGCGATCCGAGTGCATCCGGGCTCGGCACCGCTCATCGTGACACTGGCCAGCGCCATGCAGGCTGCGTGCGATGTCAGAGAGGCGATCGGGCGCTATCGTGAATCGCTCGAGCTCGACCTATCATTACTCCCAGCGCGCGCCAATCTTGGCCTCGCGCTGACCGAGCTTGGGGCACTCGACGAGGCCATAGCCGCCTACTGTGCGGTGCTCACAACACTGCCCGACGATGCCATACTGCAGGGCAATCTCGGCTGGACCTTACTAGAGACCGGCGATATCGCGGCGGCACGCAACCAATTCGAACGGTCGGTCGCGCTCAACCCGGGCATTCCTTTGGTTCAAGAAAAACTTGCTTTGGTTCGCCTCGCCTAGCGCGATCTTGGCGCCGCCGCCGAAGCTTTGGCACGCGATGCCGATTTGTCGCGTGGCCCGGCCTGGACACCGGTAGAGCGTGCGGTGGGCCGGCCACAAATCGAACCGGCTTCGTTGCAACGGCTCAAGGTCGTCTCCGCCTACAAACTCGCCCATGACGCTGAGCAGCTCCGCCATTTGTACGCGCTTGGTCTGATCGGGGCGGAGGGCAATGCGCTCGCCAGTCATTACCAGGCGCTTGCTCGTGAACTCGAAGCAAGGCTCGGCCGCGACGCGGTGATCCCAGCCGAAGGCAGGATCGGCGCCATGCTCGGACCGGCCTATGGCACACCCTACTACATGCCGGTTTGCCCGGCCTTGCCGCGAGGCGCGCTCAACCCGAATCTCGATATCGCGGCGATCGAAGCGGCCTATTTGGCGGGTCTGCCCGAAGTCGTGACCATCGACGGACTTCTTCGAACCGAGGCACTCGAAGCGCTGCGGGCCTTCTGCCACGCGGCAACGATGTGGAATGATGTCAAGCGCGGCTATATGGGGGCCTGTTTGTGTCATGGCTTTGGCGCGCCGCTCTTGCTGCAGATTGCCGCTGAGCTACGCCAAGCCATGCCCACCATGCTCGGGCCGCATCCTCTGATCGAGATGTGGGCCTATAAATACGACCAGACCCTAAATGGCATCGAAACCCACGCCGATTGCGCGGCGGTCAACCTCAATTTTTGGCTGGCGCCGGACGACGCCAATCTCGACCCCGAATCAGGTGGGATCGAGATCTTCCTCGCCGAGGCGCCCGCCACCTGGGACTTCCATCGCTATAACCACGATCGAGGGTCGATGGACCGCTTCCTCGACGCCACAGGCCGCCGCTCGCTGATCGTCCCCCACCGAAGCAACCGGGCCGTTTTGTTCAACTCGAACCTTTTCCACCGTACCCACGACCCGCTCTTCAAGCCCGGTTACACCAACCGGCGCATCAACGTCACCATGCTGTTCGGTTTCCGCAAGACGAACGCAGCGTGACGCCGTGGCCGCCGCACCCTAGATTGTCGGCGCATGACCGCTTCAAAGAGCTCTTCGGTGACGATCATTGGCGGCGGACTGGCCGGCTCCGAGGCCGCCTGGCAATTGGCGCGCGCGGGCGTCGCGGTCAGGCTCTGCGAAATGCGCCCCGTGCGGCAGACCGAGGCGCACGAGACCGGCCGCCTGGCCGAGCTGGTGTGCTCCAACTCGTTTCGCTCGGATAATGCCAATGCCAACGCGGTCGGCCTCTTGCATGAGGAGATGCGGCGCGCGGGCTCATTGATCCTCACCTGCGCCGATGCCCACAAGGTGCCGGCCGGTGACGCGCTGGCGGTCGACCGTCACGGTTTCGCGGCGGCGGTCGAGACCGCGCTCGACGCAGAACCGCTGATCACCATTGTGCGCCAGGAACAGCGTGGCGTGCCCTCGCCCGACGATGGCCCCACGATCATCGCCACCGGGCCGCTCACTTCGCCCGAACTGTCCCAATCGATCCGCGCGCTGACCGGCGAGGATGCGCTCGCCTTCTTCGATGCGATCGCTCCGATCGTCCATGCCGAGACGATCGACATGGGGATCGCCTGGCGCCAATCGCGCTATGACAAGGCGGGGCCTGGCGGCGACGCGGCCGCCTATGTCAATTGCCCGCTCGACCAGGCGCAGTACGAGACCTTCATCGAGGGTCTTCGCTCTGGCGCGAAAACCGAATTCAAGGAATGGGAGAAATCGACGCCCTATTTCGAGGGTTGCCTGCCGATCGAGGTGATGGCCGAGCGCGGGCTCGACACGCTCCGCTATGGCCCGATGAAGCCGGTTGGATTGACCGACCCGCGCACCGGCCGGCGCGCCCATGCGGTGGTGCAGCTTCGCCAGGACAATGCGCTCGGCACGCTCTACAACATCGTCGGCTTTCAAACTAAATTGAAGCACGCCGAACAAGTGCGCCTGTTCCGCACCATTCCCGGGCTCGAGCAGGCCGAGTTTGCGCGGCTCGGCGGCATTCACCGAAACACCTTCATCAACAGCCCGAAGCTGCTCGATGGCGCGCTACGGCTCAAGACACAGCCAAAGGTGCGCTTCGCCGGGCAGATTACCGGCGTCGAGGGCTATGTCGAGAGCGCGGCGATCGGGCTGCTCGCCGGGCGTTTCACGGCGGCCGAGATACGCGGCGAGGCGATCATGCCGCCGCCACCAACCACCGCGCTCGGCGCCTTACTGATCCACATCACGATTGGGCATATCGAGAGTAAGGACACATTCCAGCCGATGAACGTGAATTTCGGCCTGTTCCCGCCGCTCGACGCGCGCGAAAAGAAACGCGACCGCAAGCCCGCCATCAGCCGCCGCGCGCTCGCCGATCTCGATCGCTGGCTCGGCCGGCGCAGCGACGATGCGGCGTAAAAAGGACAATTTTATGCTGCTACAAATTAACGTGATCCGCACCAATATCGGCGAATTCTTGTTACCGGCTACCGGCGACGTGATTTCACAAAACTTCCATCTCGCCGGAACGTGGGAGCCTCTAACTTTGGCTATCGTCGGAATCCTTTTACCTGCGAACGGCAGACACGTCGTCGATGTCGGCGCTAATTTGGGCGCCTTCGCAATTCCGATAGGAAAGTGAATGCTCCAAAGCCAAGGAAAGGTCACCAGCTTCGAAGCGCAGCGCGTGGTGTATTATCAGCTTTGCGGCAATATCTATCTCAATCGGCTCGACAACGTATTCGCCCACCATCTGGCGATCGGCGACAGCATCGGACATATCGACGGTCCCGTACTTGACTATGCGACCGAGACGAACATTGGTGCTCTTTCTCTTGATCGGAACATCCGGGATCGGGAGGAGCAAACCAAAACGGCGCGGCTTTCAACCGCAACGTAGCGCACGCCCTTGAAAACGCTTGATTCGCTCGCTCTCGATCCAGCGGACCTGGTCAAGTTTGACGTCGAGGGCATGGAACTTGAGGTGCTGAACGGCGCCAAATCGTTGCTTGCGGCCAGCTCCTACCCGCCAATTCTGTTCAAATTATGGGGCGTATCCCGTCACCCATGGTACGCCGCGAAACGGAAAGCGACGATCGACTGGATGACCGAACACCATTATCACGTTCAGATATTCGATGAACTTTGCGTCGCCCAACATCCGTCGCAGGGGCCGATGGTCCATTTTGAAATCCGTGACGACAAGCTCATCCATCGCATGGGCGATGCGCCTTAGCGCTGGCGGGCTTGACGTGCAGGGTGGTTCATTAGAACCGGCCACTGAAATGGGCAACTGAAAGCAAGAGCTGGCGCTTGAGCGGACCAATGACGAGCCTCGAATCATAGGGATCATTCCCCAACGCTCTAAGCCGCGCGGCGTACATCGCCGCCAGTGTTACCGGTAACAGCGAGACGCGCGCCGTACGCGGAACCCTGCTCGTGGCATCGCGCGCCGCGAGACAATGCTCGTTCGCATGATCGAGGACCTCGCCGATCGCCGCGCCAAGCGGCGGCGAGAAGCGGCCGCCAAGAACATCGGTGGGCCTCAGACCGTGCGCGGCAAGGCGGTCAACCGGCAGATAAAGACGGGATTGGCTGGCGTGGAAGGGCACCGCGCGCACCAGCCCGACTAAGGCGAACGCAAGGGCCGCATGGCGCGCCGCGGCGAGCGATTCCGCCGAACCTCCCGCTCCTATCACCTTGGCCATGAGCGCGCTAAATGGCGTCGTCGTTCCCTCGGCATAAGCGATGAGTTCGGCCATGTCGGCGGGCGGCGTATCATCGAGGTCGCGCGCCCGTGCGTCGATCAATGCATCGAAATAGCCACGGCTTAGCCCATGGCCTCGGATGGCCGCCATGAGCGGCTCAATCACCTCATGCCTGCGCGGTGCGCCGTCATAAATCCCCGCGATCGCCTCGCGCCACCATTGCAGGCGGATTTGGCCCAATAACGGCTCGCTCACCGTCTCGCGGACCCGGGCGATTTCGTGATTGAACGCGATCAGCGCGAACAGGGCAGCTTGTCGCTCTCTCGGCGCGAATAAGGCGCACAAAAAGCGATCGTGATCGACCCGGCGGACCAGATCAACCAGCGTTCGATCGGTGGCCGGAGCCTCGTTCATCGATTGCTACATGGCATGGTCGGCTTCGGTTTGCCAGCCTGGGGCGGGCTCGGCTATACCGGCCTCATGACGTTCCGCCACCTCACGGTGTCCTGATCACACGCATGACCGGCACCACCCATATCATCGGCGCCGGCCTGGCTGGGCTCGCCTGCGCGGCCGCGCTCGCCAGCCGAGGCTCGCCTGTCGCCGTATACGAGGCCGCCGGGCAAGCCGGCGGGCGATGCCGCTCCTATCATGACGAGCTGCTCGGCCGGTTGATTGACAATGGCAATCACCTTATCCTCGGGGCTAACCCCGCCCTCTTCAACTATCTCGATACGATCGGCGCACGTGGCAGGATAACCTGCCCTGATGCCGCGATCTTTCCGTTCGTCGACCTCCGCACCGGCGAACGCTGGACGGTCAGACCCAATCGCAGCCGTCTGCCCTGGTGGGTCTTCGCGCCATCGCGTCGCATCCCGGGGACACGCTGGCATGATTATTTGAGCGGCCTCAGGCTCGCCTTTGCACCCAGGAGCGCGACGGTCGCCGTGGCCATGCGCAACACCAAGGGTCCGATCGTCGAACGGCTCCTGGAGCCCCTGACGGTCGCGGTATTGAATGCCTCGATCGAAGAAGGCGCCGCCGCGCTGCTTTGGCCGGTCATGCGCCTGACCTTTGGCGCAGGTGAAGCGGCGTGCCGGCCGTATTTTGCGCGACATGGCCTGGGGCCAGACCTGGTCGAGCCCGGCCTAGCCTTCCTAAAATCGCGTGGCGCCGAGGTTCATTTCGGCGCGCGCCTGCGCCGTTTCGAGATCGACCGCGACACGGTCAAGGCGCTTGACTTCGGCTCGGAGATGATCGCACTCGGCTCCGACGATATCGTGGTGCTCGCGGTGCCGCCTTCGGTCGCGGTCGATCTGGTGCCCGGTCTTAAGGCACCGCTCGAGACTCGCGCCATCGTCAACGCGCATTTTCTTCTGAGCGAACCAGTCACACTGCCCGAGAAGAGCAGGCTCCTGGGCGTGATCGGTGGCACGGCGCAGTGGATCTTCGCACGTGGCAATGTCGTTTCGGTCACTGTGAGTGCGGCCGATGCCCTGGCCGAGAGACCGGCTGAGGAGATCGCCGCGCTGATCTGGAGCGACGTCGCCAACGCTCTCGACTACCGTAATCAGCCCATGCCGCCTCATCGAGTCGTGAAGGAAAGGCGCGCGACCTTCGCACAAACGCCCGCGATGTTGAAGTTGCGCGCCCCGACCCGGGGGCGCTTCAACAACCTCTTTTGTGCCGGCGACTGGACCGATACCGGCCTGCCCGCAACCATAGAGGGCGCGGTGCGTTCCGGGCAAAAGGCGGCACGCCACGTCCTTGCACGACATTGAGTTCGGCACCGCTTCCTTACCGTCGCTTTGGCGCATCTCGGGGCGGGCTGCGTTGAAATGCCGCATTAATCGCGTATGATTCCCCGCCGCGAGTCGTTAATCGACGTCTACGCGGGATGTGCAAACGGAGGGTTCAATATGAAAAACCCATTGGAATCGCTTCACACTACCATCGGCCTCGGGGTCGCCCTGACCGCCATCATGGTGTTGATCTTGGCGATCTTCTATTGGGATACCGGCGAGGCGACCGCGCCGGCAACGAGTGAAGCACCGGCGGCCACTAGCACCGAGCCGAGCAACTAGGCCGGCGGACAAGGAGACATCACCATGAATCTATTCGACGACGTTTGGGGCATGTTCATGTTCCGCTGGGTCCACGTGCTTTCCTCGATCATGTGGATCGGCTTGCTCTGGTATTTTAATTTCGTTCAAATGCCGTCCATGCCAAAGATCCCGGACGATCAGAAACCCGCGATTTCTAAAGTCATCGCACCAAAGGCGCTGTTCTGGTTCCGCTGGGCAGCGCTCGCGACCGTGATCACGGGTATCATCCTTGCCGGCTGGAACGGCTATATCGGCAATGCGCTCGCGCTCGGCATCGCCGATGGGGTCGCCAAGCATACCGCGATCGGTATCGGCATGTGGCTGGCGCTGATCATGGCCTTCAATGTCTGGTTCATCATCTGGCCGAATCAGAAAAAGGCGCTCGGGATCGTCGAGGTGACGCCCGACGTCAAAAAACGCGCGGCACGCACCGCGATGCTGGTCTCGCGCTTCAACACGATGCTCTCGATCCCGATGCTCTATGCGATGGTCTCGGCGCAGAACGTCTACTGAACCGACGATCCACGCGTTATGGAAAGGCCGGTCCGCGATGCGGTCCGGCCTTTTCCTTTGGCCCGTCAGGCGCCGAGCACGATAAGGGCCGCCGCGACCAAACGTCCTTCGCCGAGCAAGACGTTATAGGTGCGGCAGGCCGCGCCGGTGTCCATCATCTCAAGGGCGATCCCGCGCGCTTTGAGCGTGACCCTAAGGTTGATATTCGGTGGTGCCCCGCGCCGGCCGCAGCCGAGGATCAGGAGTTCCGGTTTCGGCGCGGCATTGAGTACGGCCTGAAGCGCCGCTATGTCGACCGCATCGAGTTGGCTGATCGGCCAAGGCAAAGTGCGCTCCGGCAGGACGATGACCGAGCCGAGATGCTCCACGCCCATGATACGGAACCCGGCGGCGTCATAGCGCTGAATATATTGGCGATCGCTCGGGATCGTAGGGGTAATGTCCACGCAAGCCCCGGGGCGCCGCCTAACGGCCGCGCCGGTGTCGCCTAGAGCGCGACGAGCTTGCCCGCTTACGGGCCGATCCGTCGGACGATCCGGAGGCCGGCTCAGGTTCATCCGGTAGATCGTCGGGAGTCGCGCCTAGCGCGTCAATGGGGGCGAGTTCTTCGGCGCGCTCGCGATGCCGCTGTTCGATCTGTTCATATTCCGAGATCGGCGTCGCCACGGCCTCCTCACCGACCTTCCGTTTCGGGCGAATATAGAGCAAGGACGCCGAGGCAACGAAAATCGATGAGTAGGTGCCGACGATCACGCCAACGAACATGGCGAAAGCAAAATCACGAATCACATCGCCACCGAACGCGAGCAAGGCGCCAAGCGCGATCAAGGTGGTGACCGACGTGACGATGGTCCGCGACAGCGTCTCGTTGACCGAGCGGTCGATCAAATCAGCGAGCGGCAACGCTTTGTACTTGCGTAGGTTCTCGCGCACTCGGTCATACACAACAACGGTGTCGTTCATCGAATAGCCGATGATCAACAAGACGGCCGCAACGGTTGAAAGACTGAACTCAAAGTCGGACAACGCATAAATTCCTAGCGTGAACAACACGTCGTGCAAAATCGCGACCACCGCGCCCACGCCGAATGGTAGCTCAAAGCGGAACCAGACATAGATCAACATCAAGGCGATGGCGACGATGACCGCGATGATACCGTCTTGGATCAGTTCGCCGCCGACCTTGGGGCCGACCAGCTCCACGCGCCTATATGTCACGCCTTCGCCATATTGCGTGGCGAGCGAGGTGCGGACTTTTTGGATCGCTTCATTTTGCGCCGCCTCACCGCCTTCTTGCTGGGGCAAACGGATGAGCACCGCGCTGGCCGAGCCGAATTCTTGAAGCGCAACGGTGCCGACGCCAAGGCCGCCAAGATGCCCGCGCATGACTTCCAGATCCGCCGACTTTCCCGTG
>SHWC01000012.1 GCA_009691045.1 Alphaproteobacteria bacterium
ACTGCGCTCGCGCCCACCTGCCCGACCACTTCAAGCATCATCGTCTCGCTTTCACCGGTGATCAGGAGAATAGGAATGAGCTTATCGACCGCGTCCACCTTGCCCCGGCGGATGCGCGCGATGAATTCGAGCCCGTCCATCTTCTCCATATGAAGATCGCAGAGGAGAACGTCTGGCTTCATATTCTGGATCGCCGAGGTGACAAGGTGCTTCAGCGCGTCTTCGCCATCGCTCGCCTCGATCACGTCGTGAATGCCGACCTTGTGCAGCAAATCGCGCAAGATCGCGCGCATTGTGCGCTGGTCATCGATCACCATGACCCGGATGCTCGACAGCGGCGTAACTCTTTTGGCGGTTGACCCGGCTGGCATAGGCCTAAGCTTTCCGAATGAGGACTGAGAACTCGCCAAGGCCGGCATAACACAGCCAAGCCCATGGTTACCAGATCCACACTAGATATCTTTCTCCCTGATTGTGGGGACTTCCCCCTAACGCAAGGTTAAACCGAAGCCCTGCGACGGCGCCTCTTACTCAATCGAATAAAGCGGCGGCTTGGCGTCGTCGCTGATCACGAAGATCGGGAAAGCACCTTGCTTATAGCCGCTCATGCCGGGCGAGCCATCCGGCATGCCGGGCAGGGAAATACCCGGCAAAGGGGGCTTTTCTTCGAGCAGCCGGTTGATCGCGGCGACCGGCACATGGCCCTCGACCAAATAACCCTCGATCACGGTGGAGTGGCAGCCCTCAAGGTGCGCCGGCACCTTATAGCGCGCATGGAGGGCATCGATCTCCTCGACACTATCAATGACGGTGACCTTGAAGCCATTGGCCTCAAGATAACGGCCATAGGCGGCGCAGCAGGTGCACAGCGGGTCCTTATAGAGCGTCGCCTCGCGCGGCCCATCGGCATGGGCAAAATTGGCCACAACGATCGTAATGAACAACCACATAAAGACGGCAAAGAGGCGTCGCATTGATGCATCCCAAGGTGTCAAGATTGGAGGCGGAGCATAGTGGCCCTGCCATGCTGACGTCCACAGCCGAAGCCGCCGCCAGGCCCACAGCCCCCGCTGATCATTGTGGCGGCTGACGCGGCCTGCCGATATTGGTAGTGTGGTTCGGTTGGCCGAGGAGGATAATCATGGTTCAGGCGGGATTACGACATGGCGCGACGCCCGAGCGGCTCGCGTGCCTGAAAGCCCTCGAAAAGAAGGTGCTCTGGCTCTCCGCCTGGATGATCCATAACGCCAATCATGTGCGCCCGTCCCGCGACGGGCTGAAAGTGGGCGGCCATCAATCGAGCTGCGCCTCGATCGCGACCGTGATGACCGCGCTCTATTTGGATGTGCTGAGGCCGGAGGATCGCGTCGCGGTCAAACCGCATGCGAGCCCGGTGTTCCACGCCCTTCAATATCTCCTGGGCAATCAGACGCGCGAGAAGCTTGAACGCTTCCGCGCGCTCGGCGGCGCGCAGTCATACCCTTCGCGCACCAAGGATGCCGATGATGTCGATTTCTCAACCGGCTCGGTGGGCCTCGGCGTTGGCGTCACGCTATTCGCCTCGCTGGTGCAGGACTATTTGCATTTCCATAAACTGACCCCGGCGGAACGGCCTTTAGGCCGCATGGTCGCGCTCATCGGCGATGCCGAGCTCGACGAAGGCAATGTCTATGAGGCCATGCTCGAAGGCTGGAAGCACGATGTACGCAATCTCTGGTGGGTGATCGATTATAACCGCCAGAGCCTCGATCGCGTGGTCAATGACAAGCTGTTCCAGAAGATAAAGGATTTCTTCGACACGGTCGGCTGGCATGTCGTGATCTTGAAGCACGGCCGGCTCCAGCAGGCGGCCTTCCGTCGTCCGGGCGGCGAGGCGCTCCGCCAATGGATCGACGATTGCTCGAACGAACTTTATTCCGCGCTCACCTTCAAAGGCGGCAAGGCCTGGCGCGAACGCCTGACGCAGGATCTCGGCCAGATCAACGGCATCCCGGCCCTGTTGGCCGAGCATGATGACGACGCGCTCCAAGCCTTAATGACCAATCTCGCCGGACACGACATGGAAGCCGTGCTCGAAGCGTTTCACGCGGTCAATAGCGACAAGCCGCATTGCTTCATCGTCTACACGATCAAGGGCTTTGGCCTGCCCTTCGCCGGCCACAAGGACAATCACGCCGGCCTGATGAACGAAGACCAGATGACCGCGTTCAAGAAACAGATGGGTCTCGCCGATGGCCAGGAATGGGAGCGCTTCGCCGGCCTTGGGCTGGATGAGGCCGCACTAAAGGGCTTCCTCGGGAGTGTATCGTTCAATCGCGCTGGCACGCGCCGTCTGGCGAGCGAACCGATCGCTCTGCCAGCCTCCCTGCTCTATCGCCAATCGAAACGCGCCTCGACGCAAGAAGCCTTTGGCCGCATTCTCCACGATCTCGGACGCGATGGCGGGCCGCTGGCCGATCGCATTGTAACCACCTCACCCGATGTGACTGTCTCCACCAATCTCGGCGGTTGGGTCAATCAGCGCGGCGTTTTCAACCGCGCCGATCGCGAGGATGTGTTCCATTCCGAGAAGGTCGTCTCGATGCAGAAATGGGCGATGAGCCGACATGGCCAGCACATCGAGCTTGGCATCGCGGAAAACAATTTGTTCCTCATGCTGGCCGCGCTCGGCCTTTCGGGCTCGCTGTTCGGCGCGCGTCTGATGCCGGTCGGCACGGTCTATGACCCGTTCGTCGCCCGCGGCCTCGATGCGCTCAATTATGCCTGCTATCAAGACGCGCGTTTTATGCTCGCCGGCACGCCCTCGGGCCTGACGCTCGCGCCCGAGGGCGGCGCACATCAATCCGTGGTCGAACCCCTGATCGGGCTCGGCCAACCCGGCATCACCTTCTTCGAGCCAGCCTACGCCGACGAGGTCGCGGCCATTATGCAATGGGGCTTCACCCATATGCAGGCGGAAGACGGCGGCTCAATTTATATGCGGCTCTCGACCCGCACGATCGACCAACCAGAGCGCAATCTATCGCCTGACGACGCGGCCTCGGTGCTCGCCGGCGGCTATTGGCAAATCGAGCCAGGGCCCGGCGCGCCGCTCGCGATTGCTTATTCCGGCGCGCTCGCGCCCGAAGCGCTCGAAGCGCACGCCGCGCTGACCGAGGAAATCCCGGGCCTTGGCCTGCTCGCCATCACCTCGGCCGACCGGCTCTATCATGGCTGGCTCAACGCCTTGCACGCGCGCGCCTCGGGTGTGCCCGCGACATTCTCCCACGCCGAGCATCTCTTGAGCCGCTTAGGCGCGAGTGCCGGATTGATCACGGTCATCGATGGCCATCCGAGCATGCTCTCTTGGCTCGGTTCGGTCGCGGGCCACCGACCCTACCCGCTCGGCGCCACGCATTTCGGTGAATCGGGCGATATACCCGACCTTTATAAAAAACACGGGCTCGATTCCGACGCGATCATCGACATGGCGGCGCTCGCCTGCGTGGACGCCGCACGCCGTCGATGAGCCTGCGGCAAGTCACTTATCTTTTGCGCGTCGCTATCGGATTTCCTCTCCTTCGAGACGCGCGTTGCACGCGCTCCTCAGGATGAGGAAATCCTCAATCTAATCGCCTCACCCTGAGGAGCCGGCGAAGCCGGCGTCTCGAAGGGCGAGGCGATCTCGCATGGCACATTGAACCGCAATGACCCACAGTAACGATCCGACCGACAAAAAGAATTATCGCCCGGATACCAAGCTCTCGGTCTTGGGGCGCGACCCCTTCGCGCATCACGGCATCGTCAACCCGCCGATCTATCGCGCCTCGACGGTGCTGTTCCCAAATGTCGCGGCGCTGAAAGACTTAGACAGCAAAGCGCCCGGCAAGGTTTATTACGGGCGCTATGGCACGCCGACCACCTTTGCGCTTGAAGAGGCGGTGGCGGGCATCGAAGGCGGTTATAAATCCATCATTGTGGGTTCCGGCAAAGCGGCGGTGGTATGCGCGTTGCTCGCGTTTTTGAAAACGGGCGATCATGTCCTGATGGTCGATTCCGCTTATTCGCCCTCGCGCCATTTCGGAGTCACGACCATGGCGCGCTTCAGCATCGAGCTGAGTTTTTACGATCCGCTCATCGCGCCCGACGAGCTCAAGCGCCTGATCAAGCCCAACACGCGCGTGTTGTTTCTCGAATCGCCCGGCTCCTTGACCTTCGAAGTGCAAGACGTGCCGGCGCTTGCCAAGGTCGCCAAGAACGCTGGTCTCACGGTGATGATCGATAATACCTGGGCGTCGCCCCTGTTTTTCGATCCCTTCGTGCACGGCGTCGACATTTCGATCCAGGCCGCGACCAAATATATCGTCGGCCATTCCGACGCCATGTTGGGCACGATAACGACCAATGAGGCGGCCTATCCCGCCGTGCGACGGGCGTTCGAGGAGCTCGGCTATTCCGCCGCGCCGGACGATATTTATCTCGCGCTCCGGGGCTTGCGCACGCTCGGCGTGCGCCTGCGGCGTCATCAGGAAATCGCGACCGAACTTGCGACCTGGCTCAAAGCGCGTCCCGAGGTGCACCGCGTGCTTTACCCGGCGCTGCCCGACGATCCCGGCCATGCCCTTTGGAAGCGCGACTTCAAGGGCGCAAGCGGACTCTTTGGCGTGATGTTGAAACCGGTTTCAAGCGACGCGGTCGCCGCCATGCTGGATGGCCTCGCGCTGTTCGGATTGGGCTATTCCTGGGGTGGCTATGAGAGCCTGATCGTGCCGACCGAACCGCATACGCTGCGCGCCGATCCGTCACGCTGGGACCCCAAATACCCGATGCTCCGCATCCATGCCGGGCTTGAAGACCCCGCCGATCTGATCGCCGATCTCGATCAAGGCTTCACGCGAATGAGGAATGCCACGAAATGAAAGCCGTCGGCCATCGCGCCAATCTGCCGATCAGCGATCCTACCGCGCTGATCGATTTCGACGCGCCGAAACCCACAGCCGGCGCACGCGATGTGCTGGTCAACATCGCGGCGGTCGCGGTCAACCCGGTTGATTACAAAGTGCGCACCAAATTCCCCGTACCCGCTGGCGAAACGCGCATTCTGGGCTGGGATGCCTGCGGCACGGTCGAGGCGGTGGGCCCGAACGCGCGCCGCTTCAAGCCGGGCGATCAGGTCTATTACGCCGGCGCGCTGATGCGGCCGGGCTCGAACGCGGAATATCAAACGATCGATGAACGCATCGTCGGCCATAAGCCAAAAAGCCTCACCATCGCCGAGGCCGCCGCGCTCCCACTCACCACCATCACCGCGTGGGAATTACTATTCGATCGGCTCGGCGTCGCGCGTAGCGGCGGCAAGGGTCAGAGCCTTCTCGTGGTCGGCGGCGCGGGCGGCGTCGGGTCAATTCTCATCCAACTCGCGAAACAGCTGACCGCGCTCACCATCATCGCGACCGCCTCGCGGCCCGAGACAAACGAATGGTGCCGCACACTCGGCGCTCATCACGTGATCGATCATGCAAAACCACTTGGCGAGCAACTGAAAGGCACGGGCACACCCTTGGTCGATCACATCGCCGCGCTGACCGAAACCGAAACGCACTTCCCGGCGCTCGCCAAGGCATTGAAGCCGCAAGGCCGGATCGCGGTGATCGACGATCCCAAGGCGATCGACGTCAATCTCCTGAAGCGCAAAAGCGCCTCGCTGCATTGGGAGTTCATGTTCACCCGCTCGATGTTCGAAACGCCGGATATCGACGCGCAAGGCGCGTTGCTCGACGAGGTCGCCACGCTGGTCGATGGCGGGCGCCTTCGCACCACGCTCGGCGAACATTATGGCGCGATAAACGCCGCTAACTTAAAGCGCGCCCATGCCTTCCTCGAAAGCGGCAAGGCCAAGGGCAAGGTGGTGTTGGAAGGGTTTTAAGTTGCTGAATTTGTTATTAATGTTGACCTGAACGGCGGATTTTCATCGGTATCCTAATTACCCTGACCCGGCCGGCATCAATTCCTTAAGGGACCATCGCGCATAATGGCGCCCTCGGCTCCCCTATGGCGATTGTCCTATGACCCCAGCACCGGCTCATGATTTCGATCTTCTCTGCATCGGCAGCGGCCCCGCCGGGCAGCGCGCGGCCGTGCAAGCCGCGAAGCTGAGAAAGCGCGTCGCGATCATCGAATCCGAGATCGATGTCGGCGGCGTTTGCTTGCGCACCGGCACCATCCCCTCCAAGACCTTTCGCGAGGTGGTGCTCTCTTTCGGCAAATCGCGCGAGACCCTGACCAATGGCCTCAATGGCAATGGCCATCTCTCCCCCGAGGCGATGGCGCGAATCCCGAGCGGCGGCAGCGGCCGAAACGAGCCTAGTAGCGATTCCGTTGGCTACCGTCACTCTGGAGGCTCGTCTCCGTTCGTGATCTTGGCCATGAACACGATGACTGCGGCCGCAGTCATATTCACGAGGATTGGATCGGTTCTTGGAGCCCAGTAGTTGGCGATCCGTTCGATTCTGGCCATATCTTTCTCTGATATTTTGAACGAGCCTGAGTTACGCATTGTGCGGAGCCAGGTCACGAGAGCGAGTGCCACGGCCACGACTTTCATCATTCGAACTGCTGGCGGTTCCAGTGGTTGAGGAGGCCAGCCGACCGTTTCCCTTGCGCACGCCGGGGCCATGTCGAAAATGTTGTGAAGTTCAGCGGGGACCCGCTTTCGAATCTTGATGGCTGGTTCGTCAAACAGCATTGAGAATCCCGTGCCAGCGATCTACGCGATGGTGTTCCTTGAAGCCACTGGGGACGATAGCGCGTCGAGATCGCGTCCGTGAACGGCTCAAGCAGCCCTTGCGAGCCCCGCTGGCGCACGATCGCGTCGAGGGCTATCGAACGCCGGCGGCGGGTATCCTGAGCGGCCGGGCGGCGGCGCGCCATGCGCATGAAATCCTGCTCGGTTGTTACCCCGGTGTTACCCCAAACCACTTTTTCACTTTGTAGTTCTAGCCTAACCCTTTTAAAAATTGGCGCGCCCGGCAGGACTCGAACCTGCGACCCTCAGCTTAGAAGGCTGATGCTCTATCCGGCTGAGCTACGGGCGCATCGCCATCGCGATCAGGCGGCGCCGGGCCGCCGCCACGCAATATCGCACGTCACGCCCGTCTGGTGAAATTCTCGGCATAGGATTTCGGCCGCACGATGCGCTCATGGGCTTCGTCCACCGTGTAGGTGTAGCTCTGGCGTCGCGCGTACGCGATCGCCTCATCCTTGGACGGGAAGCGGAGCTGAAGTTGGTTTCGCGTGTCGGCCGAACCGGTCCACCCCATCAGACCGTCGATCCGCTTCGCCTCGTCAATGACGAATTCGAGCACCCAGGCCTGCGTCTTGCCGCGGCCCGATTGCATCGCGTTTTTGGCCGGCTGAAAGATCCTGACGTCCATGCTCGCTTTTGCTCCCCAAACCCGCACCGAACTCTATTCCAAAGCCAACGCGGCCTGCCTGACAAATGGTCGGGGTGACTGGATTCGAACCAGCGACCCTCTGCTCCCAAAGCAGATGCGCTACCAGACTGCGCTACACCCCGGCTCCTGCCTGATCTATCCCGCGCCCCGACCAATGGCAAGTAGACGGTCATAGGTCAAGTTCGCCCTCATCCTGAGGAGCCCATTCGCCTCATCCTGAGGAGGCCGCGAAGCGGCCGTCCCGAAGGAGCGAGGCGAATGGGCGTCTCGAAGGATCGTCCACCAACCTCGGCCCGTGAAATTACGAATATTCGAGCGGCGATGCCTGTTGATGAATTGGGTGAGGCCGCGCCAAACTTATCCCCATCATTCACAGCGCTTCTGAGCATAAGTATACAAGACTTTGTCTCCACGCGAGATTTTTAGCTTAATGGCTCGCCCCCCAGCGATTTCAAGCACGCCGGCGGCAACCCCGCCCGATTCGATTACACGCTCGCTCATCGGCTCAGCGTTCGACTCTATCCTTATGATTTCATGGGTATCGTTAAAAAAAATCATGTCCAACGAGAGCGGCGTGTCCATCATCCAAAGCCGCATGGGCCGCGGTGTCGCCAGAAGAAAGATCATGCCCGCATCGGGCGCTAGGCGCTGACGCCCCATCAGCCCTCGCGCCCGTTCCTCTTGGCTGCAAGCAACCTCGGCCTGGATCGTATGCCGGCCATGGGCCGTTTCAAGCGTCACGGGAATCGTGGTGTGCGACTCCGCGTTGGCCCATGCCCCATAGGGAACCGATACAGACAGCCCGATCGCCACGAAAAGGACCCCGGCCGCCTTGAGCGCGCGTCGCACGGCGCGATCTCCGCCGAAACGCCTAATTGGTCGCCTGGTCGCCTGGTTCTCTGCGGTTCGGATGATGGCGGTCGACCTCTAGGCTCCAATCGAGAATCGGTTTGATCTGGTCGGCGATGTCGCGCTTGCCGCTCTGCACCGCGCATGTGACAGAGGCCTCCAGGAGATCGCTCAAACGTCGGCGTGGTTCCTCGATCGGCCGAAACCGTAAACGCGGCCGATTGCTAATTCGCCGCTGGAGCGCTTGAACCGGATCCTCGGCCCCAGCCGCCGGCAAATGCGACGAAGCGCCCGAAAGATGGCCCAACCGTACCAGCACGTCGGCATTCGGCCGATGCCGGCCCTTCTCCCACCGCGAAACCGCCCCCTGGCTGACGCCGATTCGGGCCGCTAGTTCACCTTGTGTTAAGCCTAAACGCGCGCGCTCTTCCTGCAGATGACGCGCCACTTCGCTATTCATAGACTCTCACCCCCAAAAATATGGGCGCCGGCCTCCTGAGAAGGCCGTTTCGCCCGATCACCCACAATCAAACGCGGTTATCGAACGCCTCTGACAAGCCGCTAAGCCCGGGCCCCAGGGCCAGGCCCATGGCGAATTGCTCCGCCGCGTGCTTCGCCTGGTTCAGGCTTCCGTAGCCAGACACGATCTCGCCATCCACGCCGAGCATCCACCGCCCATCCGGTCCGGGCACGGCGATCACGGCGCTATCGAAGAACAAACTGAAGCGATGCCCTTGGAACTCAGCGTCGAGCCGGGTACCGGAACGGGGCACGAATTTCAGTCTCATTGGGTTACTCGCTATGTGACGTGTGAACATTCGCGTAACCAATACTCATTCGAGGGTGAATAATTCGTAAAGAATTGGCCATTCGCCCCCCTTGAAACGGGTGATATTCGGACGAATAATCGGTGACACCTCGGGGGGAGCCCTTTTCGGGCTGAGAGGCCGGTCTACCGGCGACCCTTAGCAGGCTGCCGAAGAATTCCCGGGCGTCGCGTTGCGAACGCCGGGCAGGCGAATGGCAGGAGCGGCGGCGAAAGCGATGCCGGAGCATCGGTGAGCCGTCGCGACGAACCGGGCGCCTGCCCGCCGTCGCAACCCAAGTGGGACGCGGGAGAAATAGTCGTGACCAGCGTCGCTCAGGGCTTACAATGCAATCGGCACCGCCGCGCCCCTCGCTCCTAGCCCACGCCAATTTCTCCCAGCGTCGCGACATGCGGGAATTCTTCGACAGCCTGCTGAAACCTGAACCGGGTTATGCCGGCGTAGGAAACGAGGGTTGACGCTCATTAACCATAAGCCGCCCCAACGCGGTCTCGCGCCGCCGGATATTGATATTGCCCAGGCCCGGCTAAGCTATGCCGGACGCGATCTCTTTGCCGATTTCTCGCTCCATATCGCGGCTGGGCAATGGACCTGCTTGCTCGGCCCGAGCGGCGTTGGCAAATCGACCCTCTTGCGGCTGATCGCGGGGCTCGAGACGCCTGCCCCGCCCGGGCGAGTCGCGGCGAGCGATGGCCAACCGCTCCAGGGCCGCATCGCCTATATGGCGCAGCAGGACTTGTTGCTGCCCTGGCTGAGCGCGCTCGGCAATGTCAGCCTCGGCGCGCGCCTGCGCGGCGAAGCAGTCGACGATGCCTTGGCGCATCGCCTGCTCGATCAAGTCGGCCTTGGCAGGCGGACCGCCGATCGCCCCGCGACACTTTCCGGCGGCATGCGCCAACGCGTCGCGCTCGCGCGCACGCTGGCCGAAGATCGTCCGATCGTTTTGATGGATGAACCCTTCTCCGCGCTCGATGCGGTGACACGCCTCCGTTTGCAAGACCTCGCGGTTGAAACATTGCGCGGGCGAACCATCGTGCTGGTGACCCACGATCCGCTCGAAGCGATCAGGCTCGGCCAAAAGGTCTTGGTCATGGCGGGGCGCCCCGCGCGCCTGATCGAGGCCGCGCTGCCCGACTCCGCCATCCCACGCCGCGCCGATGATCAGGCCGTGCTCGATGCGGAGGCACGATTGTTTCGCACCCTTCTCGCGAGCGATGCCGAAGGGCTCGACGCGCCATGAAGTGGCTCCGACTTCCTCTCGTGTTGATTGGGTTCGTCCTATTGTGGGAAGCGATCGCGGCGTTGGGGAACCTACCGCCCTATATCTTGCCGGGCCCGCTCCGCGTTGTGCTCGCAATCGGCGCGCATTGGGAACGCTTGGTTGGCCATGCCAGCGTCACCATGCTTGAAATGGCGCTCGGTCTCTTGCTCGGCACCGCTTTCGGCGCCGCGTGCGCGCTCACCCTTGCCTATTTCCGTCCGGCGCGGCTTTGGCTTCTGCCCGTGCTGGTCGCCTCGCAAGCCGTACCGGTCTTCGCGCTCGCGCCCATCCTCGTGCTTTGGTTCGGCTATGGCATCGCCTCGAAGGTCGCGATGGCCGCGCTGATTATTTTCTTTCCCGTCGCGACCGCGTTCTTCGATGGGCTGAGGCGCACCGAAGCCGGTTGGCTCGATCTCGCACACACCATGGGCGCGCGGCGCTGGCGCGTGCTGTGGCACGTCCGCGCACCTGCGGCCTTGCCCGCGCTCGCCTCAGGGCTCCGTGTCGCGGCCGCGGTCGCGCCGATCGGTGCCGTGGTCGGCGAATGGGTTGGCTCAAGCGCCGGTCTCGGCTATTTTATGCTGCAAGCCAATGGCCGCATGCAGATCGATCTGATGTTCGCGGCGCTCCTCGTGCTCGCGATTATCGGCCTTGCACTCTATTTCGCGCTCGATGCCGGGCTCAGGCGCGCGCTACCCTGGGTCGCCGACAGCGCCCCCGTCAAACAAGGAGACTAGCCATGTTGATCCGTCGCGCGGTTTTGATTCTGGTGGCGTTCGGTCTCAGCCTCTTCGCCGCGCCGCTCGCGACCTTTGCTGCGGACACCCCAGCCAAACTCACATTGGTGCTCGATTGGTTCGTCAATCCTGACCATGCGCCGATCCTGGTCGCGCAAGAGAATGGCTATTTCAAAGAGGCTGGGCTTGAGGTCGAGATCATCGCGCCGGCCGATCCGAACGACCCGCCTAAATTGGTCGCCGCCGGCAAGGCCGATCTCGCGGTCACCTATCAACCGCAACTTCACATTCAAGTGGCGGCGGGCCTGCCGCTCATTCGCGTCGGCACGCTGGTCGCGACACCGCTCAACACCTTGCTCGCGCTCGCCGATGGCCCGGTCAAATCGATCGCCGATCTCAAAGGCCGGCGCGTCGGCTATTCGGTCGGCGGTTTCGAGGATGCGTTGCTCGGCACGATGCTGGAGCGCCACGGCCTCACACTGAAAGACGTGACATTGATCAACATCAATTTCTCACTGTCGCCGGCTCTGCTCTCGGGCCAGGTCGATGCCGTGATTGGCGCGTTTCGCAATTTCGAACTCAATCAGCTTGATATAGAGGGCCGCAAAGGCCGTGCCTTCTATGTCGAGGAAGAAGGCGTGCCGGCCTATGACGAATTGATCTTCGTCGCCAAGCGCGACGGCTTTGATCCCAAAACCATTCGCCGCTTTCTGGATGCCATCGAGCGCGGCGTTCAATATCTGGTCAATCACCCAGACGAAGCCTATGACCGCGTCGCGGCTTCAAACCCCGATCTGAAAAACGAGCTCAACAAACGCGCCTGGCGCGACACCCTGCCCCGCTTCGCGCTGACCCCGGCGGCATTCGACCGCGCGCGTTATGAACGCTTCGCGGCGTTCCTCGTCACGCGTGGATTGATTAAGGAGGCGCTACCAGCCGAGGCCTACGCCATTGAGCTGCGGTGAGCGCCTTCGTTTCGGCCTGCGGCTCGGAGCAGAACATAGCCAGTGACCGCGGAAACGATCGAGCCCATTAGCACGCCAATCCGCACGTCGCTCTCATGGGTGCCGGGCTCGAAGGCGAGGCCGCCGATAAAGAGGCTCATGGTGAAACCGATTTCGGTCAACACGGCGACGCCATAAAGCTGTTTCCAATTGGCACCCTCGGGCAGGCGGCAAATGCCGAAGCGGATCAAGAGCCACGCCATTCCAAAAACGCCGACCTGCTTGCCGACAAACAGACCGAGCGCAATGCCGAGCGGCACGGCGCCGAACACCCCGCCGCTTTCAGCGCCCGAAAAACTTACGCCCGCATTGAGCAGCGCGAAGAGCGGCAAGATCAAATAAGCGACCCAGGCATGGAGCCGCTGCTCGAGTTGACGGAGCGGCGATGCGGCATCCCCGCCGCTTCGGCCGTGGAGCGGAATGCAGAGGCCGAGTAAGACGCCCGCCAGGGTCGCATGCACACCCGATTCCAGCACCGCGAACCATAGAACGAGCCCGACCAGAACATAGGGCGAGAGCCGTTCCACCCCGATCCGATTCAGCACGATCAAAACGATGACACAAGCGCCCGCGACACCGAGCGAGATGGCCGATAGCTCGGCGGTATAGAAAATCGCGATGATGATGATCGCGCCGAGATCGTCGAGGATGGCGAGCGCGGTGAGAAAAACCTTGAGCGATATCGGCACGCGCCGCCCTAGCAACGCGATGACCCCGAGCGAGAATGCGATATCGGTCGCCGCTGGGATCGCCCAACCGCGCATGGCGATTTCATCACCCATATTGAACAGGACATAAACTAAAGCCAGCACCGCCATACCACCCACGGCAGCAGCCGCCGGCAACAGCACCTGATCTCGGCTCGACAATTCGCCGTCCTTGATTTCGCGTTTTATCTCGAGCCCGACCAAAAGAAAAAATACTGCCATCAGGCCGTCATTGACCCAATGGACCAGCATCTTTTCGAGGCCGACGCCGCCAGCATAGGCCGCCATCGGAAGATCGATCACCGAGCGATAGAAATCGGCGGCCGGCGAGTTACTCAAAATCAGGGCGACCGCCACCATGGCGACGAGCAAAAGCCCGCCAGCCGATTCAAGCCTGAAAAATTCCGTAATCGCTCGGGTCGGCAGCTCGGCGAACCGGCCTATCACCTTGGGTTGCCCTCGTCTCTCGGTCCAGTCGCGTGCAGAGTGGCGATTGGGCGGCGAGTGTCAGCCCCTATCTCCCGTCTTCGACATTGGGCCTTGCTGAGCCCTTCAGCGACTTCATAGACTAGCAAACCGCACCATCAGAGGAGCGCCGCATGACCACCGCCGCCGAACGCGACATGTATGAGTTGTTCCGGAGCGAGCTCGTGCTCTGCGGCGTCAAACCGGGCGTGAATGTCGCGGTGCTCTCCGAAGGCGATCAATTGCAAGATTATGCCGCGACCTTCATCGCCGCCGGGCGCGAGCTCGGCGCCAATGTCGAGAACGTGCATCTGCCGACCGCGAAGGCGATGAGCGCGAGTGAGCGCATCGCCAATGTCGGGCAGAACAGCCTGTCGCGCCACCCGGCGGCGATGAAAACCTGCAAGCAAGCCGATCTCGTCGTAGATCACATGCTGCTGTTGTTTTCGCGCGAGCAGATCGAAATGCAAAAGGCCGGCGCGCGCGTGATCCTCGTCGTCGAGCCGATCGAGATTCTAAAGCGCCTCGCGCCGACCAAAGCGCAACGCCAGCGCGTCGAGGCCGCCGAGGTGCGCCTCAAGCGCGCCAAGACGCTGCGCTTTACCAACGACGCCGGCACCGACGTGACCTATGGCCTCGGCGATAAAGAGATCCTCACCGAATATGGCTATACCGATACGCCGGGCCGCTGGGATCATTGGCCGGGTGGCTTTCTCGCGACGCTCGCAAAGAACAATCAGGTCAATGGCCGCGTCGTGATGCAGCCGAAGGACATTATTTATCCGCTCAAGAGCTTCGTCGAAAAAGGCATCGAGTTCATCATTCGCGACGGCCGCGTGGTCGAGATGAAGGGGCCGGATGCGCCCGCGCTCAAGAAATTCGTCGAGACTTACAAAGACCCACGCGCCTACGCGATCTCGCACATCGGCTGGGGCCTCAATGAGAAGTGTGAGTGGCGTGTCGATTTGCCCGGTATCGGCATGGATGGCCGCGCGCATTATGGCAATGTGCTGTTCTCGCTCGGCCCCGACACCGAATTCGGCGGCGACAACGACACCGCCTGCCATCTCGATCTACCGATGAAGAATTGTACGCTCTATCTCGACGACGAAATCATTGTCGAGCGCGGCAAGGTGGTTCCCGCCGACATGCGCGCGCCGGCGCATTGAACAAATGCGTTGATCATGAACGGCCCTTTTGGTAGGGATTGATCGATCGGCCTCGCGCGTATGACTTGGAGGAACGAAGGGCCATGATGACGCGATCTCGCAGCGTGCACTTTGCGCCCTTGCTATTGATGTTGGCTTTGCCGGCCGCGCCAGCACTCGCTCAATCCGCATCCGAATATGAAGACTGGCTGGCGTGGTGCGAAAGCGTCGGCACGGCGCGCGATAGCGAGCCGGACCGGCAATTATAAAGCCAAGGTCTACCGGACTCTCAACCGCTCTCGCTTTGCGCCGGCGCCACGGGCGGCATCCAACGCTGTACGCGTTTGCCGCGCACGAAGCGGGCCGCGGCGGGTTGTTCCTCAGGCGTGCCACCGCTTTTCATCATGGCCAGCGTGATTTCGCTGCCCATGCCAGAGGCCTCGGCCTGTTTATAGGCCGGATCCTGGTTGATCATGCGATTGAGCGCATCGATCGGCTTTTCGCCATATTGGTGCCAGATGAGCGCGAGGAAGGTGCGCACCTGCTCGGTCGGATCGCGCACCGCGACCTTGGGCGAGCCATGCTCGAACGCGCGGTAAAGATTGGGCTCGATCGGGCCAAGTTCGTTCGCGACAAACATCGAGGGCATCAGCGCCTCGCCGGCCGAGCGTTTGGCATAGGCGGCCTGCGCCAGATACATCAGCCGGTGTAATTTGAGCGGCGAGAGCGGTACGCGATCGTGCTTCGATTGGCGGATGAACCAATCGTCAACGTCAAAACTGGAAGCAACTGCGGGTTTCATGCGACCTCTGGCAAACGGCGCGGCATCGGCGCGGCCCATAAAACTTGCGCGCCCGAGGTCAAAAAACGATTAAAATGCGGCAGTTTGGCGGCCGGTGCTAAGATAGGCCTGCGCCACGACACGGGGAGCGACCATGAAAATTACCGGCGAACACCGCATACCGGCCGACCGCAACACGGTCTGGCAGGCCCTCAACGACCCGGAAGTCCTGAAGGTTTGCCTGCCCGGCTGCGATAGCATCGAGAAGACCTCCGACACCCATATGAATGCCAAGATCACCACCCGCATCGGGCCGGTGAAGGCCAGTTTTTCGGGCTCGGTCACGCTTTCGGACCTCGATCCGCCCAATGGCTATACCATCACGGGCGAAGGCCAGGGCGGCGCGGCTGGGTTCGCTTCAGGCGGGGCCAAGGTGCGCCTGACCGATGATGGGCCGGGTGTCACGCTCCTGAGCTATGAGGCCGAGGCCCGGGTGGGCGGCAAGCTCGCCCAGATCGGCTCGCGCCTGATCGATTCGACCGTGAAAAAACTCTCCGAGGAATTTTTTACCGCCTTCGCCGAGAAGGTCGGCGGCCCAACGCCAATCCCGGCCGAGCCGGAAGCCGCCGCCTCACCCGCCACGGCACCAACACCCACTGGCGCGCCGTCAAAAGCCGCCACGCCGGGGACGTCCGCCCCGCGCCAAGGAATTCCCACCGCGGTTTGGGTCGGCGGGCTTATCGCCATCGGCATCATCCTCATCCTCGTCTTCGTGGTGTAGACCGCGATGCGGGTCGTTCATATCAAGGGCGCGGACGATGCGGCCCGCGCCGACTTTGCCACTGCGTTGATCGGGGCTCTGTCGAGCCGGGGCCAAACCGTCTCGGTGCTCGGTCGCGTCGCGCCGGATATGATGTTCGACCGCCCCGGCAAGGACAGCCATAAACATCGGGCGGCCGGCGCGCGCGATGTGGCGGTGATTTCGGCGGCGCGCTATGCCGTGATTCACGAGGCCAAGGCGGCCGAGCCCGAAGCCTCGATGACCACTCTGTTGGCGCGCCTGAGGCCGGTCGATCTTGTACTCGCGATCGGTTTCGACGAACCGCAGGGCGACGCCCTGGTTTTGCACGATGGCGCGGTTGAGTTTTCCGCCGGCCGCCGCTTCGCGCGCGATGATTTGACCAGCCTCGCTGACTGCCTCGCCGATGCTTCGTGAGTGAAACGGAAACGCCATGGCCCTGCCCCCTGTCTCGGTCGACGCCACGCTCGATCTGCTCGCGAGCGGCGACTACATCGCCGATCGCGCGCTGGCGACGTCATTGTTCGTCGCCTTCAAGCTCAAGCGACCTTTGTTTCTTGAGGGCGAGGCCGGCGTCGGCAAGACCGAACTTGCCAAGGTCGTGGCCGGGCGCCTCGGACGGTCATTGATCCGTCTGCAATGCTATGAGGGCCTCGATGTCGCCTCCGCGGTCTATGAGTGGAATTACGCGCGCCAGATGATGGAGATTCGCCTGGCCGAGGCGTTGGGCGACCGCGATCGGGGCGCGCTGGCGGCGGATATTTTTTCCGAACGATTTTTGATCGCGCGGCCCTTACTCCAAGCCCTGACGCCTTCCCCCGAAGGCGCGCCGGTTTTGTTGATCGACGAGCTCGACCGGGCCGATGAACCGTTCGAAGCCTATTTGCTCGAAATCTTGTCGGACTTCCAGATTACCATCCCCGAGATCGGCACGATCAAGGTGACCGAACCGCCGATCGTCTTCATCACCTCGAACCGCACGCGCGAGGTCCATGACGCGCTGAAGCGCCGCTGCCTCTATCACTGGCTCGACTACCCGGCGGCCGAACGCGAACTCGCGATCCTCAAGGCCCGCGTGCCGAGCGTGCCGGCGCTGCTGAGCCGCCACGTGGTTGGCGCGGTCCAGGCGCTGCGCGGTTTGGAGTTGTTCAAACCGCCCGGTGTCGCCGAGACCATTGATTGGGCGAGCGCCCTTGTGGCCTTGGGGCGCGATCGCATCGACAAGGCGGTGATGGCCGAGACGCTGGGCGTCGTGCTCAAATATCATGACGATATCGAGGCGGTCCGCACCGGCCATTTGGACCCGGTCTATTCGGCTGCCATCGGCTTCGGCGATGACTAGAGAAAACGGCGCTCAAACCCTACATAAGGTTTCATAGGCCCCGCCCCGTTGAGGAGACTCATCAATGACCACTGAGATGGAAGACATTCTCGGCACCGCGGCAAATTGGCGCGCGAACGGACGGCAGGTTGCGCTGGCGACTGTGGTGACCACTTGGGGCTCATCGCCCCGCCCGGTCGGCAGCCAATTGGTGGTCGATGATAAAGGCGCGTTCCTGGGCTCGGTCTCGGGTGGCTGCATCGAAGGCGCGGTAATCGAAGTCGCCAAGGATGTCATGAAGAGCGGCACACCGAAGACGCTCGAGTTCGGCGTCTCGAATGAACAGGCGTGGGAAGTTGGCCTCGCCTGCGGCGGCAAGGTTCGCGTCTTTGTCGAGCGCGTCGAATAACGGACGATCGCGATGAAGCAGACCCTGCTCGACCGTTTGATCGCCGACCGCGCCGCCAAGCGCCCGGTCGCGCTGATAACCGCGCTTGAGGGCGGCGCCCAGGCCTTGATCTATCCGCAGGGCCCGAGCCTCGGCGATGGCTTTGCCGCGCCGATCGAGCACGCGGCGCGCCAGGCGCTCGCCGATGATCAAAGCGGGCCGATCGAGACCGAGCAAGGCACCGTCTTCATTCACGTGCACAACCCGCCGCAACGCCTCGTCGTGGTCGGCGCGGTCCACATCACCCAGGCGCTGGCCGAAATCGCCGCGCTTGCCGGCTATGGCGTGACGATCATCGATCCACGTCGTGCCTTTGCGCAAAGCGCGCGCTTCCCCAATATCACCGTCTCGACCGCATGGCCCGACGATGCCTTGCGCGCGCTCAAGCCCGATAGCCACACCGCGATCGTGACGCTGACGCACGACCCAAAGATCGATGATCCGGCGCTCGAGGTCGCGCTGAAGAGCGAGGCGTTTTATATCGGCTCGCTTGGCAGCACGCGCACACACGCCAAGCGCCTCCAACGACTCTATGACAAGGGCTTCACCGAGCGCGACACAGCGCGTATCCATGGCCCCGTCGGGCTCGATATCGGCGCCCTTTCGCCGGCCGAGATCGCGATCTCGATCATCGCCGAGATCACCAAAATTCGGCGCGCGCTCCCCAGCACCAAGGATCAGGCGGCGTGAAATTCGCTGAAGTCCCGCTCGATTCAGCGATCGGCCTGATCCTCGCGCATAGCATCCGCCTGCCCGGCCGCGCCTTCAAGAAAGGCCATGTCTTGAGCGCGGGCGATATCGCGCTGCTCAAGAAGGCCGATATCAAGACCGTGACCGGCGTCACGCTCGAGGCCGATGATGTGGGCGAGGACGAGGCAGCCTTTCGCCTCGCCAGCGCCCTCAAAGGCAACGACCTCACACTTGGGAAAGCTTTTACCGGCCGCTGCAATCTTTATGCGGAAGAACGCGGGATTGTGATCGTCGACACCGCGCGGCTCGATCGCATCAATCTGATCGACGAGGCGATCACGGTCGGCACGCTTCGGCCCCATGAATTGGTCGATTCCGAGCAGATGATTGCAACGGTTAAATTGATTCCGTTCTCGGTGCCACGTGCGTTACTAGAGCGTTGCCTCGCCGTGGCGAGCGACGGTGGCCCGGTCATGCGCCTCGCTAAACTACGCGGTCGGCCCGTCGGCCTCATCCAAACGCGCCTGCCCGGCACCAAGGAGACGGTGCTCGATTCTACACTTGCGGTAACGCGGGCGCGGCTCGTCGCGCTCGGTTGCGAGCTCAAGACCGAACGCCGTTGCGCCCATGACACGACCGAAGTGGCAGAGGCCGTCCGCGCTTCGCTTGCCGAGGGCCGCGCCATGATTTTAATCGCCGGCGCCTCGGCCATCACCGACCGCAGCGATATCGTGCCGGCCGGCATTGTCGCGGCGGGCGGCGCGATCGATCATTTCGGCATGCCGGTTGATCCGGGCAATCTTCTATTGCTCGCGCATCATGGTACGACGCCCGTGCTCGGCCTGCCGGGTTGCGCGCGCTCACCCAAATTGAACGGCGTCGATTGGGTCTTGCAGCGCCTGATCGCCGATGTGCCGGTGACCCGCCACGATATTATGACGATGGGCCCGGGTGGGCTCCTGATGGAGATTCCAAGCCGCCCGCTGCCCCGTCTCGAAGCCTCGCCGAAACCGGAAAAGCCGAAGCCGCTTGCAGAGCACCGCCGTGAACCCAGGATCGCCGCGATCGTGCTCGCCGCCGGTCAATCGCGTCGCATGGGTGGCGCCAACAAATTGCTCGTGTCGGTCGAGGGCCAACCCTTACTCGCTCGCGTGGTCGATGCCGTGCTGCGCTCGAAGGCGCGGCCCGTCATCGTCGTGACCGGCCATCAGGCCGATGCCATACGTGGCGCGCTCGCGGGGCGCGATGTGACATTCGTGCACAATGTTGACTATGAGGAAGGCATGAGCACCTCGGTCCGCGTCGGGCTCCAAGCGCTTCCACCTGGCCTTGACGGTGCGCTTGTTTGCCTGGGCGACATGCCGCGCACCGACGCGGCCTTGATCGATCGCCTGATCGGCGCCTTCAACCCGCCCGCCGGGCGTGGGATTGGCGTGCCTACCTATCAGGGCAAGCGTGGCAATCCGGTGTTATGGTCCGCGCGCTATTTTCCCGAAATCATGCAACTCGACGGCGATGTCGGCGCGCGCCATTTGATCGGCCAACACGCCGAGGCAGCCTATGAGCTCGAATGCGCGGATCGCTCGGCGATGATCGATCTCGACACGCCCGAAGCCTTCGCCGCCCATGGCGTCACTTTGCCGCGATGAGAAACAACCCCTACCCGCTTCTGCTCACGCCGGGGCCGCTCACGACCGCGCCCGAAACCCGCGCCGCCATGCAGCGCGATTTCGGCTCCCGCGACGAGGCCTTCATCGCCTTGACCCGGCGCGTCCGCGAGCGGCTCACCACGCTCGCCCGTGGCGCGGACAGCCATGTCAGCGTGCCACTGCAAGGTAGCGGCACCTATGCGGTGGAGGCGACGCTCGGCACGCTGCTCGACCGATCGCGGAAGACGCTCGTGCTCGTCAATGGGGCCTATGGCAAACGGATCGAGCGTCTTTGCCGCCTGATCGGCGCGCCGACCACCATTTATGAGACGGCTGAAGACGTACCGCCCGATCCCGCAGAGTTGGGCCAGCGTCTGCGCGCCGATCCAAGCGTCGCCGATGTCATTCTGGTCCATTGCGAAACGACGAGCGGCATTCTTAATCCGCTTGAGAGCATAGCGAGCGTGGTCGCGGCCGAGGGGCGCGGGCTGATTGTCGATGCCATGAGCAGCTTCGGTGCGATTCCGATCGATCTCAGGCGAACCCCGATCGATGCGCTGATCGCCTCATCCAATAAATGCCTTGAAGCCGTGCCCGGCCTTGGCTTCGCGGTTATCCGCCGCGCTCGCCTCGAGGCCAGCGCCGGGAAATGCCATAGCCTCAGCCTCGATCTACACGCGCAGTGGCAGGGCTTCGAGACCAATGGCCAATGGCGCTTTACGCCACCGACCCATGTGCTGGCGGCACTCGATGCCGCGCTTGATGGGCTCGACCGCGAAGGCGGCGTCGCCGGTCGCTTCGCGCGTTATCGCGAGAACTGCCAAATCCTGATCCGCGGTCTGGGTTCGCTCGGTGCTCGCGCTTTGCTACCCGAAACCTTACAGGCCCCCATCATCGTGACGTTTCGCATGCCGTCCGATACGGCCTTCCAGTTCGAAAAATTTTACGCGGCGCTCGGTCAACGCGGCTATTTGATTTACCCGGGCAAACTCACAGGCGTCGATAGCTTTCGCGTCGGCTGTATCGGGCATGTGCACGCGGCCGATATGGCAGGTTTCGTCGACGCCGCCCGCGATGTCATGCGGACTCTGCGCATCAAGAGTCTCGCGCCGTGACGATTACCATCGCCGATATCGAAGCCGCGGCGCTTGCGCTCAAGGGTGCGATTACCGCGACACCGTTGCTTCACTCGCAAACCTTGTCCGCCCTAACCGGCGCGGAAATTTGGCTCAAATTCGAGAACCGCCAATTTACCGGCTCGTTCAAGGATCGCGGCGCGCTCAACATGCTGCGCACGCTCGGGCCCGAGGTGAAGAAAAGCGGCGTGATCGCGATGTCGGCCGGCAATCACGCGCAAGGCGTCGCCTATCACGCCACCCGCCTCGGCATTCCATCGACCATCGTCATGCCGCGCGGCACGCCGTTCGTAAAAGTGACCGGCACCGAAGTGCTGGGCGCAACTGTCGTGCTCGAAGGCGAGACGGTCGATGAGGCCGCGGATTACGCACACAAACTCGCCGCCCAAAAGGGGCTCACCTTCGTCCACCCCTATGACGATCCGCTGGTGATCGCCGGTCAGGGCACGATCGGTCTTGAACTCGCCGCAAGCGGTGTCGCGCTCGACGCCGTGGTCGTGCCGATCGCCGGTGGCGGCCTGATCGCTGGCTTAGCGACCGCGCTCAAGGCGCGCGCGCCAAAAATCGCCATTTATGGCGTGCAATCGCTCGCCAATCCCTCGATGTGGAACGCGATTCATCAGGGCTCGCGCGCCATCGGCGCTCAATCGGTCGCCGATGGCATCGCGGTGAAAACGCCGGGCACGCTGACGCAACCAATCGTCAAGGCGCTGGTAGAAGACGTGCTGTTGGTCGATGAAGGCGCGATCGAACAAGCGATCCTGACTCTACTCGACATCGAAAAAACCGTGGTGGAAGGCGCCGGCGCCACGCCCTTGGCGGCGTTGACGACCATGCCCAAGCGCTTTGCCGGCAAGCGCGTCGGCCTGATCGTGAGCGGCGGCAATATCGACCCGCGCCTGATGGCCTCGATCATCATGCGCGGGCTTGCGCGGGTTGGCCGTCTCGCGCGCTTGCGGATTCAAATTCCCGATCGCCCCGGCATGCTCGGGCGCGTAGCCCAAGTCATCGGCGCGGCCCACGCCAATATCCTCGAGGTCTATCACGAGCGGGCCTTCTCGCAACTTTCAGCCAAATCGGCCGGGCTCGTCGTCGTGCTCGAAACGCGCGACGAAACACATATCGCCCAGGTGACGGCGAATCTTCAGGCCGGTGGTTTCGCCGTCGAGCGCCTTCTGCCCAACCACCCCGGCGCGAACGAAGACCCGAGCGGCTGAATTCGCGCTATTCGGCGGCAACCTGCCGAACCACGGGTCGGATCGCCTGGGCCTTGTCTCTCATCTCTAGCGCCTTGAAGACCGCCGGGAAGGTTGGCCGCGGCACATAGCGCCCGGCGCCCCGCACCGCGTCTAATTTACCATCGGCCCATGCAACCTGACCCTGGGTCAGCGTATAGCGCGGCACACCGGTTACGGTCATGCCCTCGAAAATATTGAAATCGACATTCTGATGATGGGTCTTGGCCGAGATCGTGCGCGTGCCCGCCGGATCCCACAGCACAAGATCGGCATCCGCCCCGACCGAAACCGAGCCCTTGCGCGGATAGAGATTGAAAATCTGCGCCGCGGCGGTCGAGGTCACGCGCACGAATTCATTGGGCGTCAGGCGGCCTGTGCCGACACCATGATGCCAGAGCACGGCCATACGATCTTCGACGCCGCCCGTGCCATTCGGAATCTTCGAAAAATCATCCTTGCCCATCGCCTTTTGCGGCGCGCAGAAGCAGCAATGATCGGTCGCGGTGGTTTGCAGCGTGCCGGCCTGCAAAGCGCGCCACAACGCCGCTTGATGCTCCTTCGGGCGGAAGGGCGGGCTCATCACATGAGCCGCCGCGAACGCCCAATCCGGATGCTGATAGACCGAATCATCGACCAGCAAATGACCCGCCAGCACCTCGCCATAGACGCGTTGACCGTTGGACCGCGCGCGTGCAATCGCCTCGACCGCCTCGCGGCAGGAATTGTGCACGATATAGATCGGCGCGCCCGCGATGTGCGCGATGGTGATCACGCGATTGGCCGCCTCGCCCTCGACCTCGGGCGGCCGCGATAGCGGGTGTCCCTCGGGGCCGCGAATCCCGGCGCGCGCCAATTCCTGTTGCAAATAATAAACGATCTCGCCGTTCTCGGCGTGCACGGTGGCGATCGCACCAAGCTCGCGACATCGACGGAAGCTTTGCAGCATCTCCTCATCGCTCACCATGATGGCGCCCTTATACGCCATGAAATGCTTGAAGCTGTTGACGCCGCGCTCGCGCGTCAAGACTGCCATCTCGTCGCGCACCTGATCCGACCACCAAGTGATCGCGACATGGAAGCTATAATCGGCGGCGGCTTTTTCGGCCCAGCCGCGCCAGGTGTCATAGGCTGCAAGCAATGATTGCTGCGGATTGGGAATGACGAAATCGATGATCATCGTGGTGCCGCCGGCCAAGGCCGCCGCGGTGCCGGTGTAGAAATCCTCGCTCGCCACGGTGCTCATGAACGGCAGCTGCATATGGGTGTGCGGGTCGATGCCGCCGGGCATCACGAGCAACCCACCGGCATCGATCACGCGCGCCCCAGAAGGCGCCTCCAATTTTTCACCGATCGCCTTGATGGTGCCGCCGGCGCAATAGACATCGGCGCGGCTTGTGGTCTCCGCCGTCACCACAGTGCCGCCGCGAATCAAAACCGACATGCCCGCCTCTCCTGCTCCATGAAATCCTGGACGGATTATCACAAAGGCCGGGCACCGAAGCCAGCGCCGAGAACATGGTTCGTTGTCCCCTTGGGCGGCTCTGGCTATCATGTCCCGCTTGTTTGGGCGCAGAGGGGGATAGGACCATGGCGACAAATACCGAGGCGAAGAACGTCGCCTTTCTGGGGCTCGGCGTGATGGGCTATCCGATGGCCGGCCATTTGGTCAAAAAGGGCCACAAGGTCACGGTCTATAACCGCAATGCCGAGAAGGCGCGCCAATGGGCCGCCGAACATGGTGGCGCGACCGGCGCGACGCCGCGGGAGGCCGCCAAGGATGCGGACATCGTGTTTGCCTGCGTGGGCGCCGACAAAGACCTCCGCGCCATTGCCTATGGCGACCATGGCGCCTTTGCCGGCATGAAGAAGGGCGCGATTTTCGTCGACCACACCACCGCCTCGGCCGATGTCGCGCGCGAGCTTGACGACACCGCGAAGAAGCTTGGTTTGGGATTCCTCGATGCGCCGGTCTCCGGCGGTCAGGCCGGCGCGGTCAATGGCCAGCTCACCATCATGGTCGGCGGCGATGCCACAACCTATGCGAAGGCCGAACCGGTGATTTGGAGTTTCGCCAAGGCGGTCACCCACATGGGCGATGCGGGCATGGGTCAGCTCACCAAGATGGTCAATCAGATCTGCATCGCGGGCGTGCTTCAGGGCCTGGCCGAGGGCATGAACTTCGCGCAGCGCGCCGGGCTCGACGGCGAAAAGGTGCTGGCGGTCATTTCAAAGGGCGCCGCGCAAAGCTGGCAGATGGAGAACCGCGGCAAGACCATGTTGAAGGGCGAATTCAATTTCGGCTTCGCGGTCGATTGGATGCGAAAGGACCTGGGGCTATGCCTCGCTGAATCCAATCGCAATGGCGCGCTGCTGCCCCTCACCGCGCTCGTCGATCAATTCTATTCGCACGTTCAAAAGCGCGGCGGCAATCGCTGGGACACCTCAAGTCTGATTCAGCTGCTGCAGAAGACCTAACCCAGGCCACTTTTTTTCCTGCGTCATGCCCGGCCTTGAGCCGGGCATCCAGGCCTAATCCGTTGGCGGCGATGATGGCGAAAGCCTGGATTGCCGGGTCTTCGCCCGGCAATGACAAATGAATTTATTACGCCGCACCGACGAGGAGCCGACCGCTCGCGCGGTTGAACACATGGCACTTCTCGGTCGGAAAGCCCAATTTGATGGGCTGATGAAGCGTGAATTGTAACTGGCCTGGCACCATGGCTTTGAGGATTGTCTCGCCGATATTGACGTCCACAATTGTGAACGCACCAAGCGGTTCGATCTCATAAACCTCGGCCGCGACCGTGCCGGCCGGATCATCCGCCGCACAGATCACGATATCCTCCGGCCGGATCGCGAAACACGCCGGACCTCCCGCCACCACGTGCGGCCCGAGCGCGGCTAGCGCCACATCGAACGCGATTTTATCGGCGCGGAACCGCCGGCTCATGGGATCAACCTCGCCCTCGATAAAATTCATCGGTGGCGAGCCCACCAACTCCGCCACATAGCGACTTTGCGGGTGATTATAAATCTCATCCGGCGTGCCGACCTGGCGGACCATCCCATTCTCAAGGATCGCCATGCGATCCGCGATCGACATGGCCTCTTCCTGGTCATGGGTGACATAGATCAGCGTGTGCTTAAGCTCACGTTGCAGGCGCTTCAGCTCAACGCGCATTTCCTCGCGCAGCCTCGCATCGAGCGCCGCGATCGGCTCATCCATCAAGAACGCCGCCGGATCACGCACCAGCGCCCGCCCGATCGCAACGCGTTGACGTTCACCGCCCGAAAGATGCGCCGGCACTTTATTCAGTAGCTTGGTGATGTGCAGCGTCTCGGCCACCGCCGCGACGCGTCGCGCAACCTCGGCCCTGTCGATTTTTCGTTCAACCAACGGAAACGCCAAATTCTGCGCCGCCGTCATATGCGGAAACAGTGCGAGATTTTGAAACACCATCGCAAGATTACGCTCTTTCGGCCCCAACCCAGTGACCGATCGCCCGTCGATCCTGATCTCACCCTCATCGGGCTCTACCAAGCCGAGCAACAATCGGAGCAATGTTGTCTTGCCGCAGCTAGGTGGGCCGAAAATGCAAAAGAACTCGTTGTCCTCGACACTCAGATTGACGTCGCGAACGGCGATTGTTTTGCCGTAGGACTTCGAAACGCTGATGAATTCGAGCCGCGCCATCGCCTAGCCTGCGCCTATCGCGTCGCCGCTCGCGGCGTCGAACAAATGGCATTTGCCGACCGGCGGAATGAGGCCAACCGCCGTGCCAATGGCAATCTTGAAGCGCTTTTCCTTGGTGACCTTAAAGACCTTCCCATTGACCTTGAGGTGCACAACCGTGCGCGCGCCGACCGGTTCGACGAAAAACACCACCCCCTTGAGTGCGTTCGCCCCGCCGGCCTGAGTGATTTCAACATCCTCGGGCCGCACGCCGAAAATGACATCGGCGCTTGGTGCGCTGCGTGCTCGGCGCGCCAAGGCGCTGTCGCCGGCAACATCCAACAACCCGGCTTCGCCGAACGAGAACCGAAGCGCGCTCCCCTCGCTCACCAACCGGCACGGCAGCAAATTCATGCTGGGGCTGCCCATGAAATTGGCTACGAAAATATTGCGCGGCCGGTTATAGATTTCGGCGGGCGTGCCATATTGCTGCAATACCCCGAGATTCATCACCGCGATCCGATCGGCCAGGCTCATGGCCTCGATTTGATCATGGGTGACATAGACCATGGTCTGCTGAAACTGGTGCTGTAGATGCTTGAGCTCGGTCCGCATGAACGCGCGGAACGCTGCGTCGAGATTGCTCAGCGGTTCATCAAGCAGAAAGATCGCCGGCTCGGTGATCGCCGAGCGGCCGATCGCGACCTTTTGTAGCTCGTTCACGCTGAGCTTGCCGGACGGCCATTCGAGCCGGTCTTCAAGCCGCATCAAGGCCGCCATCGTGCGCACACGCCGGTCGATCTCGCTTCGCGCGACATTCCGCACGCGCAGACCGAAAGCGATGTTTTCATAGACCGTCATATGCGTGAAGATCGCATAATTCTGGAACACGAAGCCGACGTCGCGCTTACCCGATGGCAGATTCTTCACATCGCGGTCATCGAACAAGATTTGGCCGTCTGTGACGCTCTCGATACCGGCGATCATGTTCATCGTCGTGGTCTTGCCGCAGCCCGAAGGGCCGAGCAGCGCCACGAACTCCTTATCGGGAATCAAGAGATCGAGCGCGGCAACCGCGGTAAAGGGCCCGAACCTTTTGGTCAAATTGCTGAGCCGGATCGAGGCCATTTCTAACGTCCCGGTTGCGTTTCGGCACGCGCCTGCGCCTTCTGCAGGCGCCAGAGCGCCGCCCACGCGATCAGAGAAAGCGCGATCAAAACGAACAATCCGAGGGCCGCGACATAGGCCCATTCGAGGTCGGCGAAGGTCAGCTTGTAGATGTAATAGGACAGCGTCTCGGTCTCGACCCCCGGCCCCCCCTTGGTCATCACCGCGAGGAGGTCGAAGATTTTGAAACACTCGACCACGCGAATCACGACCGCGATGATGATGACCATTTTCATTTTGGGCAAAACGATGCGCCAAAACCGCTGCCATGAATTGGCGCCGAGCAGAGTTGCCGCCCTCAGCTGATCTTCCGGCACACCCATCATGCCAGCCAGGAGGATCAGAAACATCAGGGGCGTCCATTGCCAGATATCGGCGATCATCACCGCGACAATGGCGAGGTTGGGGTCGCTCAACCAAACGAAGTCCATATCCAAACCGGTCAGGCGAGAGACCAAATCGTTGATCGGGCCATTGCTCTGAAACAGCATGAAGAACATGTAGCCCGCGACCGCCGGCACGATCATCATTGGCATCAAGAGGATCGAATAAAATATGCGCCGGCCGGGGAATTGATCGACGAACAAGGTCGCTAGGCCGAGTCCGAGCAGGAATTCGATCGGCACGCTCACCACCACGATAAACAAGGTGCGTGCGATCGAGGCCCAGAACCGGCCATCGATAAAGAGCTCGCCATAATTGTCGAGTGGGTTGAGCGATTTATAGGCGTAGATCCAGCTTTCACCGTCGAGCGGGCCCCAATACGTCAAACTCACATAGATCTGCATCAGCAGCGGAAAGACGACGATGAACAACAGCAATAATTGAGCTGGCAGCGACATCAAGAAGCCGAGCCGCTTGGCCTCGTCCGCGAACAGGCCGCCTCGCCGCGCGGCACCGAAGGCCGTTTGCGCGCTCATTGCTTGAGCGCCCCGAAGGTTAGGCCGCGTACCAGATATTTCTGAATGGCGATGCCAAACACGACCGGCGGAATGGCGGCGATCAGGCCAAGGGCCGCCTTGCAGCCATACATCTGCCCGCCCATCGCGGAGGCCAGCGAGTTCATATAGACCGGGATGGTGACCCAATCCTTGCGTGTGAGCAGAAGCGCGATCAGATAGTCGCTCCAGTTCAAGATGAAGACGAAGAGGCAGGTCGACGCGAGCGCCGCTTTGACCATGGGGAGCGTCACTTTCAGAAAAATCCGGATGCGGCTGCACCCCTCGACCAGCGCCGCTTCCTCAATCTCGATCGGCACTTCGTCAAAGAACGTCTTCATCAACCAGAACGCAAACGGCAGCGTGACGATGCCGTAAATCAACGCGAGGCCCCACCACGTATCGACCATGCCGAGCGAAGCCCACATGATCATGACCGGGATCATCACCGCGAGCGGCGGGAACAGCCTCAATTGCAACACGGACAGCGGCAGATTATTGCCGACCTTGAAACGCGATACGGCATAGGCGCCGAGCGTGCCGACAATCACCGCGATTGCGGTGCCCAGAACGGCGGTCACCAGGCTGGCCAAAATCGGCCGCTCGGCCGTGCGATCGAGTGTGACGAGCAAATCTTCGGTCTGACCGGTGAAAATATATTCGAAATTGCCCCAAGTTGGCTCTTTGGGCAGCCATGTCAGGTCGCCCGTCGCCGTGGTCCATTCGGGGAATGGCTTGAACGCCATCGTGCCCATCCACAAGATTGGGATCAGCACGATCACAAGCGCGAGCAGAATGAGCCCGTAGCGTATGACGAAGAAGATCGGTCGGCCTGTCATCGCCGATGATGGTGCGGGGCGGGTTGACGACTGTCAACGCCGCTCGCGGCGATCGCTCCCTAAAGAACCTCCGTCAATGCCGGCCGCGCGCGTCAATCGGCCAAATTTCGACCAATTGATCGCCACGCACGCAATGATAGAGGTCGTGCAGATTGACGCTCGGGTCGCAGTGCGGCACGAAGCATTCGACCATGGCACCTAGGGGCAAACCCTCAGCCGCGTTGGCGAATACCAATCGGCCATGCTCATCGCCCATGAAGGCATAGCGCGTGCCGGGCGGCGCGCCCCGCATCACGCGCGGCAGCGGGCCATCGGTCGCGAAGCATTTCAACCCGGCATCGATCGTCACATGGTCCGGATGATTGGCGCTGATCACGCTCGCCGCGACAAAGAGCGATGGCCTGAAACGCCAACCGCCACGCGCCGGCTCGACCTCGTCATATTGCACGTCCATGAATACATAGGAACCGACCTGCAGCTCGTTCAACGCGCCGCCCTCGGTATCGATATCGAACGTGCCCGTACCCGCGCCGGACACAATCGGGTCCATCACACCCCAATGGCGCAATTGATCGCGCAACACCGCCAGTGGCCGCAAGGCCTCATGGGACAACCGCCGACGCTCGGCATAGTCGATCACATGCTGCAAATGGCCGGCATAGCCTTGCACGCCACTGAGCGTAAGCGCGTCCGACGCCATGATTATTTTCGCCAAGGCAAGCGCGCTCTGAATTGAATCGACGCCCGTGCGTTTGGTCCCGACATCGACATCGATCACCACACGAAGCCGCGTGCCGGCCTGCCGCGCCGCAGCCTCAAGCGCCGCTAGATTGTCCGGATGATCGACCACGACCATCAGGCCCCTGGCGCGTTGGTTGAGCGCGATCAAGCGTTCAATCTTCGCCGCCGGCACGACCGGCGAGGTGATCAACACGCCCGGAATATCACCCGCCACCATGGTCTCGGCCTCGCCCAAGGTCGCGGCCGAAACACCCCGCGCACCGGCCGCGATTTGGCGCCGCGCGATCTCGACCGACTTATGGGTTTTGACATGCGGCCTGAGGCCAATCCCCGTCGCGCGCGCGAAGGCCGCCATGGCGGCAAGATTGTGCTCGAACGCCTCAAGGTCGAGCACAAGCGCCGGCGTGGTCAGCCGCGCACGGGACCCCTTGGCGCCGATCAGCGTGGCATTCGGACCTAGATTTACGTTGTTGGACATGAGGCACCCGCTGAATGGCAGGCCCACACCATAAGCGGCCTGGGTGCGGAATCAACCGCGCCCAAGGCTTGCCTCTGCCCCCCTGTCTCGGCATTGTGACCGCCCAATTGAGAGGGAACGCGGCATGAAGATCGTCATCACCGGAGGCACAGGCTTTCTCGGCCTTCTCCTCGCCCGCCAATTGATCGCGCGCGGCAAACTGATCGGCGCCTCCGGCGCGCCGGAACCGGTTGAGCGCATCACCCTCTTCGACGTGGTCGCCCCGCCAAGCCTGCCGGCCGATTTGCAAAATCGTGTCGATGTGGTGACTGGCGATATCGCCGATGAGGCGACGCTACGCGGTATCATTACCGGCGAGAGCGTGTCGGTGTTCCATTTCGCTTCGGTGGTTTCCGCCGGCGCCGAGCAGGATTTCAACCTTGCGATGCGCGTCAATCTCGTGGGCGGCACCGAATTATTGGAGGCCTGCCGGGCGCTACCCAATAAAGCACGCTTTGTGTTCACCTCGAGCATGGCGGTCTATGGCGGCGACAAATTGCCCGAGACCGTGAGCGATGAAACCAAGATCACGCCACAGACCACCTATGGCATGACCAAGGCGGCGCTTGAACTCTTGGTCACCGATTACACCCGCAAAGGCTTTCTCGATGGTCGCGGCGCGCGCCTGCCGACCATCATCATCCGCCCCGGCAAACCGAACAAAGCCGCCTCGGGCTTTGCCAGCGGCGTATTCCGCGAGCCTCTGTCGGGCGTGCCCATCGCGTTGCCGGTCGGCACTGACATCCGCATGGTGGTCAGCGGCTATCGCACGGCGGTCGAGAGCATGATCCGCTTGCACGAGCTGCCGCCGAGCGCGCTCGGCCATGATCGCACGATCAATTTCCCGAGCCTTTCGGTCACGGTCGCCGAGATGATCGAAAGCCTGAAGCGCGTGGCGGGCGGGCGCAAGCTTGGCGCGATCGCGAGCGCGCCCGATCCCGCGATCGAGGCGATTTGCCGCTCCTGGCCCGGCCATTCACGGGCCGACCGCGCGCAAGCGCTCGGCCTGCCGCGTGACGCCGATTTGGATTCGATCGTGCGCAGCTATATCGAGGATTTCGTCGATCGCTAATCTTTCGGTAAAATATCGGGCGCGGCGCCGACGCGCGCGGGCTTGTTCATATGCTCGATCGCGAGCAGCGCCGCGCTCTGGTCATAACGCCCGCCGCCAATATCGACGAGGTATTTGAAAATCTCGCGCGTCGCCTTGGAGAGCGGCAGATCGAGCTTGGTTTCATTCGCGGCATCGATGACGGAATTCAGATCTTTCAAATGGACTTGGCTTCGCCCGCCGGGCAGGAATTTCCGCTCGATCATGCGTTGACCGTGAACCTGGAGAATTTTTGAATCGGCGAAACCACCCGTGATGGCCTTGCGCACCGCGGCCGGGTCCGCCCCACCGGCAGCCGCGAGCAACAGGGCCTCAGCAACCGCGATGATGTTGATGCCAACGATCGCCTGATTGCACAATTTGGCGAGTTGGCCCGTCCCGGTCGGCCCAACCAGCGTCGGGCGCCCCATTTTTTCGAGGATCGACCGCGCGCGTTCAAACACCGCGCTCTCACCGCCCGCCATGATCGCGAGCGAAGCCTCCGCCGCGCCAACCGTGCCGCCAGAAACCGGCGCGTCGAGATAATCCGCCTTGCGTTCGGCCTTCAGGCGCTTCGCGTGTTCGCGGGCATAATCGGGCGGGATCGAACTCATATCGATCACCAGCGCGCCCGCTCTGATCCCTTTCGCCGCGCCCTGCTCGAACAGCACATCGCGCACGATCGGCCCGTTTTCGAGCATGGTGATGATGATGTTCGCACCGCTGGTCGCGGCCTCGGGCGTCGCCGCGCGCTTGGCGCCGAGTTTCACCACCGGGTCAGCCTTGGCGGCCGAGCGGTTCCACACCGTCACCGGAAAACCCGCTTTGACCAGATTGGCCGACATCGGCTCGCCCATCAGGCCGATACCCAAAAATGCGATCGTGGTCGCCATCCCCTCGTCTCCCTTGTTTCTTTCGTTCAACGCCCATCCGGCGTGATGCCATAGGGCTTCGCCCAACCGAGGTCGGCGAGCGTGCCGGCGCGCGGGCGGTATTCGCACCCCACCATTCCCTGATAGCCGAGCGCGTCCAGCCGCGCGAGCAGAAAGCCATAATTGATTTCGCAATCATCAGGCTCGTTGCGGCCCGGCACGCCGGCGATCTGAACATGGCCGATGATGTCCTGATTGCGCTCGAACGAAGCCGCCAAATTGCCCTCCATGATCTGGAGATGATAGGCGTCCCATTGAAGCTTCAAATTAGGCCGGCCGACCGCCTCGATGATCCGCCGCGCTTGCACCGATCCATTCAGCAAATAGCCTGGCACATCCGTCGTATTGAGCGGCTCGATGGTGGCAGTCATGCCGTGGCGCGCCAAGCGATCCGCCGCCATCGTCAAATTCTCGATGAACACCGCCTCACACGCCTCAACCCCAACACCATCGGGCACCAACCCGCCCATGACATGGATACGCGGGCAACCGATCAAACAGGCATAGTCGAAGGCCTGATCGAACCCGGCCTGAAACGCCGCCTCGCGGCCCGGCACGCCGGCAAAGCCGCGCTCGCCCTTTTGCCAATCGCCCGCCGGCGTATTGATCAGCACCATAGTGAGCCGCGCATCCCTTAGCGCGACGGCGGTCTCATCGGCCGGCGTCTCATAGGGGAACAGACACTCAACGGCACGAAAGCCGACGCGCCGCGCCGCCGCGAAGCGCGCGAGAAAATCATGCTCCTGAAACAACCAACTCAAATTGGCGGCAAGACGCGGCATAGAGCCCTCGACCAACAAGGCGCCCACAGCCAAGCCGCTTGGCCCCGGCGCGTCAAGCGCCCCGCGCGCCCGCCCTACCCAGCCGGCCCATCGCGCTCTATGGTTTAGGGAGCCTCTTTGGCCACGGAGCCCGCCATGAACGAACGCCTGGTCCACGCGCCCGATTTCGGCCGCTTCGATTTGCCATGGTTCAACGTGCCGAAGCGGCTCGGGCTCGATGAACTCAGCGGGCGTTTGGTCATTCTCGATTTCTGGACCTTTTGCTGCATCAATTGCATGCAAATTTTGCCAACGCTCCGCCGCATCGAAGAGGCGTTTCCGGAAGACGTCGTGGTGATCGGCGTGCACTCGCCGAAATTCGCCGCCGAGCGCGAACCCGAAAAGGTCAAGGCCGCGATCGCGCGCTATGACATTCGCCATCCTGTAGTGCACGACCCCGAGATGATCATCTGGAAGCATTATGGCGTACGCGCCTGGCCGACACTGGTTTTCATTTCACCCGATGGCTATGTCATCGGTCACGCGCCGGGCGAGCCCGATCCCGACCGTTTGTTGGAGGTCGTCGGCCAGGTCATCCGCGCGGGCAAGACCGATGGCACCATCCAAGGCGCCACGCTTGACCTCACGCTTCAAGCAACCCCGCTCGGCCCTTTGTTGTTTCCCAGCAAGCTCAAACCTTTGCCCATGCCGAATGGCGAGCCCCGCTGGGCCTTGGCCGATGCCGGCCATCACCAGATCATCGAGCTCGACGCCAATTGGCGCGAGCGCGCGCGTTATGGTTCCGGCCAGCCCGGTTTCGATGATGGCGCGCGCGATCAAGCGAGTTTCAACGCACCGCAAGGCCTGATCGCTGATGAACAATCGATTTACGTTGCCGACACCGGCAATCACGCGATCCGCCGCATTGACCGCAAGACCGGCGCGATCACCACCCTCGCCGGAACGGGCGCCCGAGGCCCGCGATTGACACGCCCGATGCCGGGCGCGGCGATCGCTCTAGCCTCGGTCTGGGATTTGGAATTGAACGGCGATGCGCTTTATTTCGCGAACGCGGGCTCGCACCAAATCGGTGTGCTCGATCTAGCGGACGGCACGGTCAAACCGCTCGCCGGCACGGGCGGCGAAAATATCGAGGATGGCCGTGCGCCCGATGCCCTGCTCGCCCAGCCGAGCGGTTTGTCGCTATCGCCCGACGGTACGCGCCTCGCCTTCGCCGATAGCGAAACCTCGGCGATCCGCTTGCTCGATCTGGCAGGCACCGGGCCGGTCGTGCGCACGCTGATCGGCACGGGCCTGTTCGACTTCGGTCACCAAAATGGTCCGCTCGGCGAGGCGCTGCTGCAACATCCGCTCGGCGTCATTTGGCTCGACGATCAGCGTCTCGCGGTGGCGGACAGCTACAACAACGCCGTGCGCCTGATCTACCTCAAGGCCGGCACGATCGATGATCTCGATGACGGCAGTTTTGTTTGTCAGGATTCGCTTTGCCTGCCGCTCGGCGAGCCGGCGGGCGTCGCGGTCGATGCTGAGGGCCGCATTCTGGTGAGCGACACCAACAATCATCGCATTGTCGCTTATGATCCCATCCAGCGAACTTATCAGACCGTTATCGGCTGAGCGCGCTCTATTCGGGTTCTACCGTGCCATCGGGCATGACGGCCCCATTGAGTTTGGCACCACCGAAATGAGTCTCCCGTATGTCCGCCCGACGCAAATCGGCATGGCGGAGATCGGCGTTGGTAAAGCGCGCTTCGAGCATGTTCGCGTCGGTCAGATCGACCGAGACCAGGCACGCTCCTTTGAAACTGGCTCGCGTCAAATTGGCGCCGGCGAGATTGGCGCGCGATAGATCGGCTTCTTGAAAGCGCCCGGTGCTCAAATCCGCGCCGCCGAGATTGGCATCGATGAGGCGCGCGAGCCGGCAATCGACGCCCCAGAGATTGGCCTCGGTCAAATTGGCGCGTTCAAGCGTGGCGCCCGGCAAATCCGCCTGGCCGAGATTGGCCCGCGCCAAATAAGCGTTCGACAAATTGGCGACCTTGAGATTGGCGCCCCAGAGATTGCAGGCCTCGCCGAGCGCTCCGATAAGCTTGGCACCTTGCAAATTCGCGGTGCGCAATTTGGCGCGGGCCAAATTGGCACGGCTAAGATTAGCCCCCAGCAAGTTGGCATCGCTCAAATCGGCATCGCTCAAATCGGCGCCTTCGAGATCGGCGCCCTTGAGCTGCGCGCCGGCCAAGGAGAGACCGCTCAGATCGGCTTTCCTGAAGCGACCCGATCGGAGTTCCTCATCGCCTGGTCGGCGTTTCTGGTTCATCCCAGCTGCACGTCGATCGCGCCGCCCAACTCCTTAGAGCCCGGCCGACATGCCTTCGTCCAGCACCATGGTCGCGCCGTGCATCGCACGGCTCTCATCGGACGCGAGGTAGACCGCCGCGGCCGCCATGTCCTCTGGCTCCGAATAGGTACGCCCGCTCGGCGTGCGCCTCGCCATATAGTCGAGTAGAGCTTTGAATTTCGGACTGGTGCGAATCTCGATGTTCATCGGCGTCGCGGTATTGCCCGGCGCGATCGCATTGACCCTGATGCCCTGAGGCGCGAGCTCGCAGGCCAGCGCCTTGGTCAGCATGATGATCGCACCCTTGCTCGCACAATAGACGCTGAAGGGGTTCATGCCGAGCATGCCAGCGGTCGACGAGATGTTGATGATGTTGCCAGATTTGCGCGCCTTCATACCGGGCGCGACGGCGCCGATCATGAAGAACGTGCCTTTCACGTTGATGTCGAAGGTTTTGTCATAATCCTCTTCTGAAGTTCCGCCGACCGGCGTGGGGAAAAAAACACCGGCTGAATTGACCAGAACGTCGATCCGCCCCATGGCCTTTTCGGCCGCCTTGGCCAGCGCGTTGATCTCCGAGACCTTGCTCACATCGGCGGCGAACGCATGGGCCTTGCCGCCCTTTTGCTTGATTTGGGCGCAAACCTTTTCGGCCTTCTCAACCTTCCCGCTCGCCACCACGCCAATTTCGGCGCCCTCGGCCGCAAATCGAAGCGCGATCGCCTCGCCAATGCCCTGCGATCCACCCGTAATCAACGCTGTTTTGCCCTTTAGACGCATCGTCGAGCTCCCCATTCGGTGTCTCTGTTGCGGCGGGCCTCCGGTGCCCCCTCGAACCCTTGTGTAGCAAAGCGGCTCGGAGACCGAAAGCACCGTCCTTGGGCAACGACATCACGGCTTGGGCTTGGCCCGCTTGGCCGCTACAATCAGCCCGCCGGCGCCAAGGCCGGTAGGTAGGTCGTGTTCCTTGATGCATATCCATCTTGATCCGGTCGGCGGCGTTGCGGGCGATATGTTCGTCGCCGCCCTGCTCGACGCTTTTCCCGAGCACGAACGAGCGGTCGTCGAGGCCGTCCGCGCGGTGACGCAAGGCGAGGCCGTGGCGCGCCTCGTCGCGTTCAAGGATCATGCGCTGGCGGGCCACCGGTTCGAGATCAATGTCGCAAAAGCGCCGCATGACCATGCCACGCTCTCGGACATCGAAGCCAAATTGTCGACGGCGTCGTTGCCGCCACCGGTGCGTGCGCGCGCCAGGGCGATTTTTGCTTTGCTGGCAGCGGCTGAGTCGCATGTCCATGGCATTCCAGCGGAGCGTGTGATCTTCCACGAAGTGGGCGCGCTTGATTCGATTGCCGATATCGTGGCCGCCGCGACCTCGATCGAGGCGATCGGCGAGGCCCGCTACTCGATCGGGCCTCTGCCGCTTGGGTCCGGACGGGTCGATAGCGCCCACGGCACGCTGCCAGTGCCGGCGCCGGCGGTGGTGGAATTGCTCCAAGGCTTCGTCGTGCACGACGACGGCATTGCGGGCGAGCGCGTGACACCAACGGGTGCCGCGATCCTCCGTCACCTCGCCCCAACACCATCGGCGATCCCGACCGCGATCTTGACGCGGCGCGGCCTCGGCTTCGGCACGCGGCGTTTGCCCGGCCTCAGCAATGTCTTTCGCGTGCTGGCGCTTGAGCCGGTCGGCGGTGAACGCGCCTGGCAGCGCGATCAAGTGGCGTTACTAAGTTTCGAGGTCGATGACCAAAGCCCTGAGGACCTCGCTCTCGGGCTCGACCACCTCCGCGCGCTCGATGGTGTGCTCGACGTGATTCAAATCCCCGCCGCAACAAAAAAAGGCCGCCTCGCCTTACAGGTGCAGGTGCTGACTCGCCCAGAGGCACGCGATGCCGCGATCATGGCGTGTTTCGAGGAGACCACCACGATCGGCCTCCGCCACGCGCTCATCGAGCGCGCGATCTTGCCGCGCTCAATGGAACCTCACGAGGGCGCACGGGTGAAGCTCGCGACGCGCCCGTCGGGCCGTCGTAGCGCGAAGCCGGAAGCCGACGATCTTGCCCTTGTGTCGGGTGGTTGCAAAGCGCGAGAGGCCGCGCGCCGCCGCGCCATTGTCAGCGCGCTCGATGGCGACGACGATCATGAGTGAGCCCGAAACGTCGGTGGCTTCGGCGCGCGTCGCGGCCATCCTCAGCGGTCTCGGTCGGGCCGCGATAGCCGTTAGTGGCGGCGTCGATAGCCTGACGCTGGCCACCATCGCCCAGCGAACCCTAGGCGCTCAGGCGTCGATGCTTCATGCCGTCTCGCCCGCCGTACCACCCGATGCAACGCGGCGCGTACGCGACGAAGCCGCGCGGCAAGGCTGGCGGCTCGACGTGATCGATGCCGGCGAATTCGCTGACCCGGCCTATCGGGCGAACCCATCCAATCGTTGCTTCTATTGCAAGACCAATCTTTATGGCGCGATCGCGGCGCGCACGCGCGAGCCCATCGTCTCGGGCACCAATCTCGATGATCTCGACGATGTGCGCCCGGGTCTTGAAGCGGCGAAGACGCATGGCGTACGTCACCCCTTCGTCGAGGCCGGGGTTACCAAAGACGAGGTGCGGCGGATCGCCCGCAATCTTGGTTTGAGAGAAATTGCCCTATTGCCTGCCTCGCCTTGTCTGTCGAGCCGCGTCGAGACTGGACTGTGGATCGAGCCGGCATGGCTGGCGTTGATCCATGAGGTCGAAACATTGGTGGCCAACCGAACACGCGCGACGACCGTGCGTTGCCGCGTGCGCGCGCAGGCGCTCGTCATCGAGCTCGATGAACCCGCGCTCTCTGAGCTGAACGAAACCGAGCGCCATAGGCTGCATCAGGCCATAAGCGATCGTCTGACTGCGTTATCATCGCCACGTCCGATCACATTCACGGCCTATCGGCGCGGCAGCGCCTTCCTCGATGGACGGGCCCGCACCGCGCCATGACTGACCCCCACGTCAAACTCGACCTCGAACGCCACGCGCGCATCGGCTTAGAAGAGGCGGTCCTGTGCCAAGGCAAAAGCGCGACACAGATCGACACCGTGCTCGATCGTGTGGCCAGCGCCAAGGCATCGATTCTATTGACCCGCCTCCCGGCCGAGCGCCTTGAGGCGCTCAGCCCCCACCATCGGGCCAAACTCGATCATGACGCCCTCTCGCGCACCGCCTATTACGATTGGACCCGCCCAGCCGATCAGGGCCATGCCGTCGCGGTGTTGAGCGCTGGCACGTCGGACGCGCCGGTCGCGCGCGAGGCGGCCCGCACGCTCCGCTATTACGGCATCGAGACCCAGGAAATCGGCGATGTCGGCGTCGCCGGTCTTTGGCGCTTGATGGCGCGGGTGGAGGAGATCCGGGCTTTGCCCGTGGTGATCGTGGTGGCTGGCATGGATGCGGCCCTGCCGAGCGTGGTCGGCGGCTTGGTGCCCGGACTAGTTGTCGCGGTGCCAACCTCGACCGGCTATGGCGTCGCTGAAGGCGGTCAAACCGCCCTCCACGCCTCGCTCGCGAGCTGCGCGCCCGGCATCGCGGTGGTGAATATCGACAATGGCTATGGCGCCGCCTGCGTGGCGCTTCGTGCGCTCGGCATTAGGCGCGGCGGCACGGCAATTTGACATTACGCATAGCGCGACATTCTCGAAGCGACGAAATTTAGCCATCATTCCGTTACAGGATTTGGATCGGTCAATCGGCATGAGGGATCGGCGATGCGACGCATGAAGTTCTTCACGGGGTTGGTTTTTGCATTGGCGTTATCACTCGCCATGGCCAACGTGAGCGGCATAAATCGTTCCTTCGCCGACGAACCGCTGCCCGACCAAATGGAGCGGGCCTATATCATCGGCGTGCAAGAGGAATTGGCGGCCCATGGCTATCGGCCGGGCCCAGCCGATGGCGTGCTTGGCGCCGCCACCAAACGCGCGATCCGGCAATATCAAAAAGACGCCGGCCTTCCGGTCGACGGTGTCGTCAGCAAGGAACTGCTCGATCATCTGAAATTCGCTGAGCCGAAGGTCAATGCCAAAGCGGGCTCAACGGGGCCATCCCGCGAATTGGTGAGCGAGGCGCAGCGCGCTCTTGCCGAGCGCGGCTATTATGACGGTGAGATCGATGGTCGCCTCGGCTCAGAAACGCGCGAGGCCGTACGCCGCTTTCAGGGCGATGCGGGCCTCCCGGTCACCGGTGTGATCAATAAATACTTGATCGGCGAATTATCGAACGCCGATCCGACGCTCCGCGCTTCGCGTGGCACCCTTGCGCGGCGTGGCAAGCCAAGCGTGCGCCTCATCCATACCACGAAAGATTCTGATTTCGTCCTGCAGCCCCATCGCGTCATGCACGGCCTGAAACAGTCGGGCCATCCCGTAGGCCAGCAAGCTCTCTGTCACGATGGCGCGGCGCACGTCCGGATTGACGATGGGTTTTGCGCCCATTTCCCGCAGCACCGCGGACGAGCCGATTAGATTGCGTCCTTCGCGCACATCGAGAATGTGATCAAAATCCCGGTCATAGGCAGGGTCCGCGGTGAGATTGCGTTCGACCTCGCGAATCATCGGCTCGTCCAAATCCCCGACGATTTGCAATGTCACCAAACGGCGATCACGATCGATGAGATAACTGACGGGCAACGAAACGACTCCGTGGTGGATTAACGGTTGCGAATTTTACACCTTGTCTTTGGACTCGCGGAATCTCGGCCGTCTTCACGTTTGGTCTACGTTACGAACCAGAGTTCAGCCTCTTCGATCGTGCGAAATACGCGCACGTCATCGGTCAAACCGCTGGCGTCGTGCGTGGGTTGAAACAAACGCGCAAGGCGGTAGATCAATAGATTGCTCGTCACGAAGGCCCGCCTGACGCCGGCATCGACCACCGGCTTGGCCCGCATTTCGCGCAGGATCGGACACCGAGCCGATAAGATTGCGCGCTTCCCGGGCATCGACAAGCGTGCCGTAGGCCCGGTCATAGGCCGCGTCGGACAACACATCGCGCTCAATCGTCCGAATTTCCGCCTCGTCGAGTTCACCGACAATTCGGACCGTGATCCGCCGCTGCGCGCGATCGATTGAATAACTGACTGGCAAACGACGCCTCCCCCACAAATCGGCGGATGGCTATAGTCTTTGCTTTTTGTTTTTTCCAGTTATTTTTTTGTCATAATACCGCCGCGGCGGGGGTATGAGGCAGGCGTTGGCCGCCATCGACCACCAAGGTCTGACCGGTGATATAGCCGGCTTCGGTCGAGGCCAAGAACTGAACCGCATGCGCGATTTCTTTGGGGTCGCCCACCCGCCCAATCGGAATGCCGCGTGCCACCGAATTGACATAGGCCTCGCCGAGCGCGGCCAGGCCATCGGTCAAGACCGAGCCAGGCAGTACTGAATTGATCGTAATGCCGAACGGCGCGAATTCGATCGCGGCCGAGCGCGAAAAGCCGATCTGCCCGGCCTTCGATGCGGTATAGGCGGCGAGCCCCGGAAAGCCCGAATAATAACCAGCGGTCGAGCCCGTCAGCACGATCCGGCCATAATGTTGCGCCTTCATCGCCGGCAGACAGGCCTGCACCGCAAATAGCGTGCTCTTGAGATTGACCGCGTGGATTTCATCCCACAGCGCCTCGGTCGTCTCTTCCACACGCGCGGTCGGAAAGATGCCGGCGTTGTGGCACAGAATGTCGATCCGCCCGAAGCGTTCGAGGCAGGTCGCCGCCATCGCGGTCATGTCGTCCTTCCGGCTGACATCGCCGCGAAAGAGGGCGGCTTTGCCACCCGCGCTTTTGATCGACGCCACGAGCTCAGCGAGTTCAGTCGAGCCCCGCGCCACCACCAACACGCGCGCGCCATCGGCCGCTAACACTTCGGCGATGGCCCGCCCAATGCCCCGGCTCGCGCCGGTCACGATCGCTACTTTATCCCGAACGCTGATCGCCATATTGGATCCTGCAACGATGATCGGACCAATCGGCCCCGCCTACCCTAGCGTCAATTGATGAAATGGCGTAGAAGCGCTAGGCTTCGCATTCCAAAAAAAGAGGCGGTCTCATGCTCACTTGGCTTACCAAAAAACTGCTCGGCATTCTTTTTAAGCGTTACCTCGAAACCGCAAGCGGCCAAAAGCTGAAGCGCATCGTAGGCGGCGTCGGCCTGGTTTGGGGCGGCAGCGCGGCGACCGGCGGCATTCTCTCGGGCTTGCGCGGCGAATGGCTCGACATGGTGCTGAGCGTGATCATCCCGCTCTACGGCGCCATCACGTCGATCCTCAAAACGTTCTGAGCCCCCAAGCCTCACTTCTTCTTGCTTAGCGCTTTGATGACGTCCTTGCATTTCACCCGCTCGGCGACGTTTTGCAGCGCGAAATTGATCGCCGCGTCCTGCCATTGGTCATTCACCGTCGAGCTGCCATCGGTCAGCACGACCGCGCGATAGCCCAAATCGGCCGCATGCCGCGCAGTATGCTCGATCGAGAAATTAGTCCATGCGCCCGAGATCACCAGGGTATCGACGCCGAGCCCGTTCAGAACGGTGTTGAGGCGGGTCTCATGAAACGCGTTCATGCGCATTTTCTCGACCACGATGTCGCCCTTCTTGGGCTCGAGCCCCTTGGCTGGCGCGGCACCCCACGAGCCGCGTACCAACGCCTTGGCATCTTTGACGCCCTTGAACAGAGGTGAGTTTATTTTAAGGCCCAGCGCGCCCGGCTCGACGATGAACCACACATGAATGACTTGCATGCCGGCTTTACGCGCGGCCTCGGCCGTCGCTTTTACATTGGCGACGACGTTTTGCTTTATGGCATGAGCGGGCGCGCCTGAATCGGCAAACGCGCCGCCCTCGATGATCACGTCGTTTTGCAAATCCTGAATGATCAGCGCGCTCGTCTTCGGATTGATCTTGATCGCCACGCTCGATTCTCCCTAACGCATATAGCCCAGGCGATTGCCCGACGCCTTGAGCTTGATCCGATAAACCGAGGTCGAGCAGGTGCAATAGAGCTCATCCCAGCCATCGCCACCCCAATTGAGATTGCCTGAGTGCTCCGGCATGCCGATAACGCCGAGATGTTCGCTATCAGGCGCAAAAACCCAAATGCCGTGCGGGCCGGTCACGTAGACATTGCCATTTCGGTCGCATTTCATGCCATCGACCAAACCGCCTTCGAACGTGCCGGAGCCGATACCTTCGGCGAACAAGCGGCCCTTGCCGAGCTTGCCATCCGATTTCATCTCAAACACACGAATATGTGCATTGGCGGTATCGTTGACATAAAGCAGCCGCTCATTGGGCGAGAAACAAAGTCCATTGGGCTGACCGAAATCATCGACCAAGCAATCCAGATTGGCGGTCTTCGGATCGATGCGATAAATCGCCTGAAAATCGAGCTCCTGCTTGCGCTCTTCGCCAAACACTGGCATGCGGCCATAGGTCGGGTCGGAGAAATAAATCGCGCCGTCCGATTTGACGATCACGTCATTCGGGCTGTTGAGCTCTTTGCCTTGATAGTGCGAAGCAATCACTTGGCGCTCGCCCTTGGCCGTCTCGCGCACGACGACGCTGGTTGAATGCTCGCAGACGATCAAATTGAGCTGCGCATCGAGCGTCATGCCATTGCACTTATTGGCCGGTTTGCGAACTTCCTGGACGCCCTCCTTGGCACTCCAACGCCGCCGAACATCGTTCGGCATATCGCTGAAATAGAGCGCCTTCTCCTTAGGATGCCAGATCGGCCCTTCGGTGAATTTGAAGCCGGTCGCAATTTTGTCGACCGGAGCATCCTTGTCGACAAGTTCGAGCAGCTTCTTCGAATTGGCCTCGATCGTCATGACCGTCGCGTCTCCCTATCGTCGTCATATCTTGTTCCGCTGCCATCGATTGGCGCGGTTAAGTTAAAAACTAGCACGCGAATGGGCCGAGCGGAAAGCGAACGCTTGGCCGCCGCGGCCCGATAAACCCCGCAACCCCACCACGCGCCCGGCCGACATGTAGATTATCCGTATTCGCCGTATCATACCGGGCGCGATTCCACGATAGAGCGGGCCAAGACAAGCAATGCCGAATTGGACCAAAAGGTTGCAAGAGGCCGAGCGCCATCTGAATGCGGGCCGGCTCGATGAGGCCGAAAAACTGATCGCCGCTTGCCTCGCGCAAGAGCCCCAGAACGCCAGCGTTCAATATCTTCATGGCGTGGTTCTAGTGCAATCCGGACGCCAAGAAGACGGCCTCCAATTGATTCGGAAGGCGGTCGCGGCCGCGCCAAAGGACGGCAACATGGCCTTCGGCCTGGCCCGACTCCTTGAGCGGCTGGGGCGCTTTGGCGAGGCGACCGCCCTCTTCCGGCGAGCGCTTACCCTGCAACCGAAGCGCGACGATTATTGGCACAGGCTTGGCCGGAATTTAGCGCGCACGGGCCAGGTCGATGAAGGGGTCGTGGCTCTCCAAAAGGCACTCACACTCAACCCGAAAAACGACAAGGCGCTCTATTCCCTCGGCACCGCATTGATGGGTCAGGGGCGTAATGAAGAGGCCGAGGAACCGTTTGAGCGCCTCTTGAAGCTGCAGCCGAGCAATCATGCGGCCTGGTCAAATCTCGGCGTCGCCTGCTTGCAGCAAGGCAAAATCGAGGCGGCGGCACAGCATTTCAGCGCTGCGGTTCTGCACGCGCCGAACGAAGCCTCCTATCACGCCAATCTCGGCATCGCTCTGATGTATGCACACCGGCACGAAGAGGCCGCGAACGCGTTGAGCCGCGCCTCGCAACTCGACCCAAAGGATGCCCGCGCTTTCGCCAATTTGTCGGTCGTCCTGCAAAATCAAGTGCGCCACGACGAAGCCCTGAAAGCGATTCAACAGGCCATTAAACTCAACAGCACGCCGAGCGGCCCTTGACACAATTTGTTGATGTCGCATTTCTATCTGCCCAACCACGACGCCGAGGCGTGTTTTCGGCAGCACCTAGCATGGGGCGCTGGTATCGAAAGCGCCACACCAACCGTGCCGATGCGCCTGCCGCGCGGCGCAAGCCCGGCACCGCTTCGGGTCGGCCTCGTCTCGCCGGATTTTCGCACGCACCCAGTCAGCGCATTCATTGCGCCGATACTGGAGACCATGGATCGCCGCCGCGTCATCCTCTTCGGCTTCCCACAACAGGGCATGCGTGATGACGTGACCTCGGTCTTGAAAGCCAGGGCAGATGGCTGGCATCAAATCCAATCGCTCAATGATCAGGACGCCGCCGCATTGATTCGCGAGCAAGAGGTCGACGTGCTGATCGATCTTGGCCGCCACACGCCGTGCGCCGCTTGCCTTGGCCAGGCCGGCCATGCCGCGCCGCATGAGCTCGGGCGCGGCCAGCGAAATATTGGCGGGCGCCCTGATTAAATCCCAGCCAAAGGCGCGGCGATTGAGCTCGATCGCG